>JBBQXL010000136.1:0-1577 GCA_038209695.1 Hyphomicrobiales bacterium | reverse complement strand
GTGGGTGATCTGGGGCTGCCTGATCGGTCTGCCGTCGTTCTTGGTCGCCGAACTTGCCTCAACCACGACGATCCTCGAGACGCGCTGGGGAGACTTCACGCCGTCCGAGGACATTATCGGCCTGCTCTATCTCGTGAACGGCGTGCTCTGCCTGTTCGTGTTCGAGGCTCTACGGCGGCAGCGGGTCGTGAGCGTGATGATCCCGCTCCGCCGGGTCACGATCCTGGGCCTATTTCTCAGCGTCCCCGTGCTGCTGCTGCATCACGAGGTCGAGCGCATGCAGGAGATTCTACGCCTGCCGGGCTGGGCGTGGATCGGCTTGGGCGCGGCGGCCGTATTCGCCCTCACCCGCCTGCACGAAGGCGCGGTTCATCTCGCCGACCGCTATTTCAACCGCGCGGTGGAACAGGCGGAGCACAAGCTCGCGCAAGCGATCCGCAGCGCCAAGACTCCCGCAGAGATCGACAAGCTCTTGGCCGACGAGACCTTCAGCGCGCTGAAGCTCGCCTCCGCCGCTTCGTTCCGCCTGAACGGGCCGGTGTTCGCCCGCAAGGGCAACGGAAAAGGCTGGGAGAACGGCAAGGCAATGACGATCAAGGCCGAGGAGCCGCTGCTAGCGCCCGCGCGCGACGGCAAACCGTTCCACTTGAGCGACCAGGACGGCGAGGCGCTCGAGCTTCCCTCGGGCCTTGGCCGCCCGGTGCTTGCCGTGCCGGCCGTCAGCCCGGTGCGGTGCTTTGCCGTCTCGCTCTACGGGCCACATGAGTCGGGCACGGACCTTGACGCCAATGAGCGCGCCATGCTCGCAAGACTCGCCGCCGACGCCGCGGCCATGTATGCCGAGCTTGAAAACAGCAATTTGCGTGGCGAGATTGCCCGGCTCGAACGCAGACTGGGCGATGCCAAGCCGGTGTCAAAAGGCCGGTCTCGATAGGCTAAGGAGCGCGCATGGCGATCTATGAGCTGGACGGGGAAAAGCCGGAATTTCCGGCCGACGGCCTGTACTGGATCGCCGATACGGCATCGGTTATCGGGCGGGTCAAGCTCCACACCAATGTCAGCATCTGGTTCGGCTCGGTGCTGCGCGGAGACAATGAGCTGATCGAGATCAATACCCGATCGCAAATCCAGGACAATGCCACGCTACACACCGATCCCGGCTTCCCGCTCACCATCGGGCGCGACTGCGTGATCGGCCATAACGCCGTGCTGCATGGCTGCACCATCGGCGACGGCTGTCTGATCGGCATGGGGGCGATCGTGCTCAACGGCGCCAAGATCGGCGCCAACTCATTGGTCGGCGCCGGCGCCCTGGTCACCGAGGGCAAGACGTATCCGGACAATTCGATGATCATCGGCGCGCCGGCCAAGGCGGTGCGGGCGACCGACGACCAGATGCGCGCTATGATCGCGCGCGGAGCCGATGTCTATGTCAAGCGCTGGAAGCGCTATGCCGCGGGGTTGAAGCGCCTCGGATGACAGCCAGCGGCAAGTGGCAGTTCTTCATCGATCGCGGCGGCACCTTCACCGACATCGTGGCGCGGGCGCCCGACGGCACCCTGCTCACCCGCAAGCTG
>JBBQXL010000135.1:0-1889 GCA_038209695.1 Hyphomicrobiales bacterium | reverse complement strand
ACTAAGTGCTTGAAAAGAATGGTGCCCAGGGGCGGATTCGAACCACCGACACGCGGATTTTCAGTCCGCTGCTCTACCAACTGAGCTACCTGGGCCTTTGAGGCAAATCGAGCGAGGGGCGGCCTGTCCTGCACAGCGGAGGCCTCGCGCCCCACACAAGGCCTTGGCTTATAGAAAATCGCCCCTGCCCTGTCGAGTGGGGCGTGAGCCAAGGCGAGGCGGCTGGTTCAAGCCGGCCTCGGGCCGATAAGGGCCGCGCCCAGCCGCTTCTCGATCTCCACCACCATCAGCAGCGCCACCCCGACGCCGAGGATCAAGACCCCGTCCATGGGCGCGATAGGCTCGGTCCCGAACAGCTCCTGCATGACCGGGACATAGGTGAAGGCAAGCTGCGCCACAACCACCACGATCAGCGCGATGAGCACAGCCGGCGTGCCGAGCACCCCCCGCCAGGTCAGCGAGGAGCCATGGATGTAGCGCACGTTGAACAAATAGAACGCCTCCATCGCCACGATGGTGTTGACCACCATCGTGCGCGCCAGCGCGACCGAGAACCCGCGCTCGGTAGCGTAGAAGAAGATGCCGAACACGCCCACCACGAACAGCACGGACACGAAGCCGACCCGCCATAGCAGACGCCGCGTCAGCAGCGACTCGCGCGGGTTGCGCGGCGGCCGCCGCATGGCGCCGGGCTCGGTCGGCTCGAACGCCAGCGTAAGCCCGAGCGTGACCGCGGTGATGAGGTTGATCCACAAAATCTGGATGGCGGTCATCGGCAGGGTGAGGCCGAGCGCGAGCGCCACGATGATGGCGCTGGCCTCGCCGCCATTGGTGGGCAGCGTCCACTCAATCACCTTCCGCAAATTGTCGTAGACCGTGCGCCCTTCGCGCACGGCGGCGACGATCGAGGCGAAGTTGTCGTCGGCCAGCACCAGCTCGGCGGCCTCCTTGGCGGCCTCGGTCCCCTTGCCGCCCATCGCCACGCCGATATTGGCGCGCTTCAGCGCCGGCGCATCGTTGACCCCGTCTCCGGTCATCGCCGTGACCGCGCCATCCGCCTGCAGCGCCTTCACCAGACGCAGCTTGTGCATGGGGCTGGTGCGGGCGAACACCGTGATGTCCCGCGCCACGGCTATCAGGCTGGCATCGTCGAGCCGATCGATAGCCGGTCCGGTGATGGTCTTGGGGTCAGCGGCGAGATTCAGCTCGCGGGCGATCGCCTTAGCCGTGGCGACATGGTCGCCAGTGATCATCTTCACGGCGATCCCGGCCTGCTGGCATTCGCGTATCGCCGCCAGAACCTCGTCACGGGGCGGATCGATCAGCCCGAGCAGGCAAATGAGCGTAGCGCCGTGCTCGACATCGGCAAAATTGAGGTCGCGCTGGCCCTTGGGCATCTCCTTCAGCGCCACCGCCAACATGCGCCTGCCTTGGCCCGCAGTGACATCGGTCTGGTGCCGCCAAAACTCCCGGTCAAGCGGTTCGTCGCCGGAACATCCGCGTTGGCGGCTGCACATGGTCAAGAGCCGCTCCGGCGCCCCCTTGATATAGGCGAAGGTGGTCCCGTCCTCATGATTGTGATGCAGCGTCGCCATGAACTGGTGCTGGGTGTCGAACGGAATTTCGTCGGTGCGCGGCAGCTGCTTGCGCAACAAAGCGGCGTGGTGTCCGGCCTTGACACCGAGACTCACCAAAGCGCCCTCCATTGGGTCGCCCTGCACGGTCCAGATGCCGCCGACATTGCCAAGCTCGGCGTCGTTGCACAGGATGGCGGCTCGGGATGCTTCGATCAGCGTCTTGTGTTGGGTTGGGTCGACGATGACGCCATCGAGCTCGAACGCGCCTTCGGGACGGTAGCCGGCGCCGGAGACGTCGAATCGCCCCTCCGC
>JBBQXL010000134.1:0-2378 GCA_038209695.1 Hyphomicrobiales bacterium | reverse complement strand
GGCCAGCAGGACCCCCTTGTCCGACATCACCAGCGAGACCGCGACCGTGCCGGCAAAGCTCAGCCTGCGGCGGTCGCGCACCTGGCCGGCGTCGGCGCGGGTGATGATGGCGCCGTCGCGATAGAGCCGCCCGACCGGCACCTCGTCGATGATCTCGGCCGGCGCCGGCAGCAGCCGCACCATGGTGCCGTTGCGGGCGCGCACAACCTGCTTCACGCCAAGCCGCTCGGCCAGCCTGGCATGGGCTTCGAGATGCCGGCCCTCGCCGTGCATCGGGATGGCGGTGCGCGGCTTGACCCAGCTATAGAGCTGCTCCAGCTCGCCGCGGCGGGGATGGCCCGAGACATGGACGGGCGCGTCCTGGTCGGTGATGACCTCGACCCCCATGTCGGACAGCGCGTTCTGCACCCGCCCGACCGCCTTCTCGTTGCCGGGGATGGTGCGCGAGGAATAGATCACCCAGTCGCCGTGCTTGAGCTTGACGTTGGGATGCTCGCCCTGGGCGATGCGCGCCATCGCCGCGCGCATCTCGCCTTGGCTGCCGGTGCACAGCGCCACCACTTTGCGCGGCTGCAGCTTGGGCAGCGCGGTCTCCTGATGAAAGCGAAGGTCGGGGTCGAGATAGCCGGTGGCCTGCGCCGCCTCGATGACACGAAACATAGCGCGGCCGACCACCACCAGTTCACGCCCCGCGGCGCTTGCGGCATTGGCCACCGAGCGGATGCGCGCGACATTGGAGGCAAAGGTGGTGACCGCCACCAGTTGCGGCGCGTCGCGGATCAGGCGTTCGAGCGTCACCGCTACGTCGGACTCCGACGCAGAGATGCCCTCGCGCACGGCATTGGTGGAATCGCAGACCAGCGCCGAGATGCCGGCCTCGCCGAGCGCCTTCAGCCGGGCCGAGTCGGTCGGGGCGCTGGTCAGCGGATTGTCGTCGAGCTTCCAATCGCCGGTATGGAGCGCGGTGCCGAGCGGGGTGGTGATCGCCACCGCCGACGGCTCGGGGATCGAATGCGACATGGTGATCAGCTCGACCTCGAATGGACCGATCGAGCAGCGATGGCCAAGCGGAATGGTCTTGAGCGGAAAGCCGTCGAGGCGGCCCAGCTCGGCGAGCTTCATCTTGAGCATCTCGGCGGTAAACGGCGTGGCATAGACCGGGACCCGGCCAAGCTGCGGCCAGAGATCGGCCACCGCGCCGAAATGATCCTCATGCGCGTGGGTGAGCAGCAGGCCGACAATGTTGTGCCGCTCCTCCTGGAGGAAGCTTATATCGGGCAGGATGACATCGATGCCGGGCTCGGTGTCGCCGCCGAAGGTGATGCCCATGTCGACGATGAGCCAGTCGCGCCGGTGGCCGCGCCCATAGCCATAGAGGTACAGGTTCATCCCGATCTCGCCCACGCCGCCGAGCGGCAGGAAGACGAAATCCGCTCCCTTAGCATCAGATTTTCGCGTCATGTCGGGGGTTCGGCGCCTCACCGGCTCAAGAAAAACACATCGCCGGCGGAGATGCGAAACTCGCCGCCGTCGGCCGTGAGCAGTCGCAGCGCGCCGTCTGAGTCAAGCCCGGCATAGACGCCGTCGGTCTCTTCGCCGTTGAGCTTTACCCGCAACGGCCGTCCAGTCGGGCCGGCGCGGTCGAGCCAGGCGCGGCGGATGCTGGGGAACGAGTTGCCCTCACCCCAGCGCGTCAGCCAGTCATGGGTGGTGGCGGCCAGAACTTCGAGCGCGTCGTCCGGCTCCACGGTCATGCCGTAGGCGGCGAGGCTGACCGCGGGCTGAGGCAGGTCCTCGGGATGGTTGGCCAGATTGATCCCGGTGCCGATCACCACGGTCGAGCGGTTCTCGGCCGGGGTGGCGACACTCTCGAGCAACATGCCGGCCACCTTCTCGCCGGACAGCAGCACGTCGTTCGGCCATTTCAACAACAGCTCGGAGCGCCCTTCATAGGCGATCAGCTTGGCGATGGTGTCGTAGGTCACGATGCCGGCGATGAGCGCCAACTGGCTGGCGATGCGGATGGGGCAATTGACCCCGATCAGCAGGCTGGCAAACAGATTGCCGTGATGGGAAACCCATTCACGGCCGCCGCGGCCGCGCCCCTGAGATTGCCTTGCCGACCAGATCCATAGCGGCCCAGGCTCGCCGGCCTTGGCGCGCCGCCGCGCCTCGGCATTGGTCGAGTCGACCGTCTCCATCCGCACCAGGCGGTGACCGGTGGGCATCTTGGGTGCTGGCGACGAAAAATAGCTCATTTAGAACAATGACTTTGCTGCAATTCCGGCAAAGGCTACGAGCGGCGCCGGATAGACGAAAAAGAGCAGGATGAACCCTCCGCTGACGCCAAGCACGGCGGCAAGCGGCGCCTGCATGGG
>JBBQXL010000133.1:0-2523 GCA_038209695.1 Hyphomicrobiales bacterium | reverse complement strand
AGCGCCACCACGCCGCGGCAGCGGCCCTCGTCGTCCATGATCAGGTCGATGGCGAAATATTCGATGAAGAACTCGGCTGAATGGCGCAGTGCCTGGCCGTACATGGTGTGCAGCATGGCGTGGCCGGTGCGGTCGGCCGCGGCGCAGGTGCGCTTGGCCGGCCCGCCGGTGCCGAACTCGGTGGTCATGCCGCCGAAGGCGCGCTGCAGGATCTTGCCGTCGTCGGTGCGCGAGAACGGCACGCCCCAATGCTCGAGCTCGTACACGGCCTCCGGCGCGTGGCGGCAGAGATATTCGATGGCGTCCTGGTCGCCCAGCCAATCCGAGCCCTTGACGGTGTCGTACATGTGCCAGCGCCAATCGTCGGGGCCCATATTGCCGAGCGCGGCGGCGATGCCGCCTTGCGCCGCCACGGTGTGGGAGCGGGTCGGGAACACCTTGGTGATGCAGGCGGTGCGCAGGCCCGCCTCGCTGCAGCCGACCACGGCGCGCAGGCCCGAGCCGCCGGCGCCGACCACGATCACGTCATAGGCGTGGTCGGTGACGGGGTAGGTACGGCCGTTGATCTGGACGGCATTGTGAGGCGGGGCGTCCGGGGTCGCGTCTTGAGGCATGAAGCTAGGATCCGAGACTGATCTTGAGGATGGCGACGACGCAAGCAAGGCCGATGCCGGCGGCGAAGAAGGTGGCGAGCAGGATGGCGACTATCTTGGCGCCGCCATGGACGTAATCCTCGATGATCTCCTTCAGGCCGATCCGCATATGGATCGCGGCCGAGATCACCAGGGCCAGCAGCAGGACGGCGACCACGGGCTGGGCCAGATAATTTTTCACCGCGCCATAGCCGGCGCCGATATGGGTGACGATCGACAGGATCAGAAACAGCACCAGCGGGATATTGGCGATGGCGGTCAGGCGCTGGCGCCAGAAGGTGTGGGTGCCGCCATGGGCCGCGCCCAGGCCGCGCACGCGCTTGAGTTGAGTGGCCATGGCTTACGACGCTCCCGCGAGCCAATAGCCCGCGATCCAGACCGCCACGGTGAGCAGGGTCGAGCCGATGATGGTGGCCCAGGCGAATACTTCGATGCTGACCTTGTCGAGGCCGAGGCCGGTGTCCCAGATCAGATGGCGGATGCCGCCCAGCATGTGGTGGATCAGCGACCAGCTGAACAGAAACAGCAGGGTGCGCCCGGCCAGACTGCCTAAAAAGGCGGAAACCTGGGCGTAAGCGTCAGGCCCGGCGGCGATGGCAACCAGCCACCAGGTGAGCAGCAGGAAGCCGACCGCGTTCGCCACGCCGCTGACGCGGTGGGCGATCGACATCATCATGGTGAGCATCGGCCGGTAAATCTGTAAATGCGGGGAGAGCGGCCGCTCCGCCCCTAGCTTGCCATGGCCCATCTTGTGCTTTGCTGCTGTTGCCCAGACGAGCCCTGTTCATAACGCATGACACGGGCCGGGGGCAATCGACCCATACCGCCCCTTGCAGGGGGGTTATTTGGTGATGACGCCGCAGGCGATGCGGTCGCCGGCATTGCCGGCCGGGTCGGTCTTGTAGTCGTCGGGGCCGACATGGACGACCAGGGCCGAGCCGTCGGCGTCGAGCAGCCCCTGGCCCAGATGCACCATCTGGTTCAGCACCTCGATCTGGAGCTTGCCGCTGTCGGGCACCTCGATATTGGGCATGTCGCCGGCATGGGGCCCGGCCGGGTTCATCAGGCCGTGCTTGTCTTCTTCGGGATTGAAATGGCCGCCGGCCGACTTGAAATCGGGCGGCTCGCATTTTCCGACCGCGTGGATATGGAAGGCGTGCTCGCCCGGTGGGAGCGCGGTGAGATCGAGGCCGATCAGCACGCCGTTTGGCAGGGCGGTGAGCGTCGCGCTGCCGACTTCGTTGCCCTGCGCGTCCTTCAGCACCGCGCTGGCTTTGTCAGCGGCGAGTGCTGGTGACGCGGAGATCAATGCGCCGGCCAGCGAAGCGGCGAGCCAAACAGAATTGCGATTCATTGCCTTCCTCCTGATGCCGTGGACGTCACAGCATCAACGCGCATATCGCCGCGCAAGTTGCTTAGCGCGGCAGCGAGACCCAATAATCCATGGCGAGCACGACGCCGTCTTCATGGCTGCCGTCGGGCCTCAGCCCGGGGAAGTCGGCGCAGGCGCGGTCCTTGACGGCGAAGGTGCGCAAGCGCAGCGCGCCCAAATCGCTCCGTCCCGGCAGCTCGGCTTTGTCGAGCACCTCGCTCCAGGCATAGATGGTGTCGCCGGCGAAGGACGGGGCCACGTGGCGCGCGCCGTTCAGCCCGAGAATATGGAAGGCGTTGGCCAGCCCGTTGAAGCTCAAGGCGCGGGCTATCGAGATGAGGTGGCCGCCATAGACCAGCCGCCGCCCGAACCGTCCCTTGCCTTCGACATGCTGATTGAAATGCACCCGCGCGGTGTTCTGGAACAACCTGGTGGCGAGCTGATGCTCGGCCTCCTCGATGGTCTGCCCGTCGACATGGTCGATCTTGTCGCCGACCG
>JBBQXL010000132.1:0-2645 GCA_038209695.1 Hyphomicrobiales bacterium | reverse complement strand
AAATGAGTGGCCAGGGTGCGCTCGAGCTGATGCGCGGCGGAAAGATGGATGAAGCCGTCGCGGACATCGTCGGCCGAGCCGTCGAAGCGCCCTTGGCTCCAAGACTGCTCGAAGGCGGCTTCGGTCATGACTTTATAAACGGGCTCGGCCATTGGCGTCCGCGGACACTAGCCGCCCCTCCCGCGCCCAACAAGAAAAGCGCAGTCCCGATCCAAGGCCGAGATGAAACTGGCGCGAAGGTGCGATCCTCTTTTATACTCGTATAAGTAGCAAAACGGAGGGAAACCCATGTGCGCGGTCACGTCCTGGCGTTTCTTGGGCGCCGGAATATTGCTGGTTCTTCTCAGTTTGGCTGGGCCTTCTTAGAGGTCTGGAAGAAAATCCTTGCGGAGATGGTTCGCGGCGGCGCCGACGCTGCCGCGCGATGTTAGCTAAGGGGGGCACCGGCCTTATCGGCGCCATTACCGCGCTTCTCGAAGCCTTCAGCAAAGCGCCGGTCTGGCTGGCAATTTGCCTCGTCATCCTATGTGGCCTGGCAAACTATATGTCGTTGTCGTTCTGCGTCCCAAGCGAGGACGCTGCGCCCGCCATTTGCGGTGGACAAGCAACGGAAATAAGTAATAATTCCTATTGTTAGGTATAAATTCCGATTCGTCATTTCGTGCAATGGGGCCGCTTCCCCTGAACAGGCTCACCCATACCAGGGTATGGACCGCCATCGACACGCTTGCGCGCCGTTATAGCCTGTCGCCGTCCGGACTCGCCAAACGCGCCGGGCTCGACCCCACCTCCTTCAACAAGTCGAAGCGCATCACCGGCGAAGGTCGCCCGCGGTGGCCGACAACCGAAAGCATCGCCAAGGTGCTCGAGGCCACCGGCGCCAGCTTCGAGGACTTCACCGCGCTCGTCACCGCCGAGCCGCGCGTCGCTCGCGGCGCGCCCATTCCGCTGATCGGCCTGACCCAAGCGGGCGGCGGCGGCTTCTTCGACGATGGCGGGTTCCCAGTCGCACAGGGCTGGGATCAAATCCGCTTCCCCAAGGTCGACGATGAGAACGCCTACGCGCTGGAAGTGACCGGCGACAGCATGCAGCCGCTCTATCGCGACGGCGACATTCTCATCGTTTCGCCGAACTCGGCCCCGCGCAAAGGCGACCGCATCGTGCTGCGCACCACTGACGGAGAGGTGATGGCCAAGATCCTGGTGCGGCGCACGGCCAAGACCGTCGAGCTCGCCTCGTTCAACCCGGCTCACGCCAACCTGGTCTTTCCCTTGGACCGCATCGACTGGATGGCCCGCATCGTGTGGGCGAGCCAGTAGCGAGACGCCGGGGCCAGGCCCTAGAATGGCCGGATCTTCGAGGTCAGATGGCGGCCATGGAGCTCGCTTCGCGCATTGTCTCGATCGTGCTCGGCATCGCCGTGATGGTGCTGCTGCTATGGCCGGTCACCGTCCCGCTCGGCTTCGGTGAAGTGTGGTGGGCCAGCCGCCAGGCGCAATTGCGCCATCCGACGCCGCCTGCTCCATCACCGCCTCAGCCTGAATGGGCGCGGCCAGCGCGCGTGCCCACGGCCGAAGCCAAGCCGCCGGCGCCCGCGGCATCGCCGCCACACGCCGTTATGCCAAGCGAGCAGACGCCGAAGCCCGCCGCCGTTACCGGCAATCAGACAGCCCCCGAGCAGCTCGCCGCGCTCGACGAGAAGGACAAGACCGGCGCCGTCGCTTCCCAAGCGGCGACCAAGCGCTATTACCGCGTCAGTGTGCGCGACGGCGGCACGCTGCAAGCCGGCAAGGTGGTGATCAGACTGTCAGGCATTGCCGCCCGCAGCGCCGACGCCACCTGCAAAGACGCTCACGGCAAGAACTGGCCGTGCGGGGCGGCCGCTAAGGCGGCGCTTACCCGGCTGATCCGCGCCCGCGCCGTCACCTGCGCGCTGCCCAAATCCGGCGAGCACAACATCTTCGACGCAAGCTGCACGGTGGCCGGCACCGACCTCTCCACCTGGCTGGTGCGCCAGGGCTGGGCCACACCGAAGGAGCCGAACCAGCCTGCGTTCGCCGAAGCGGCGGCGGCGGCCAAATCGGAAAAGCTCGGCCTGTGGCACAGCACCGAGTGACGGCAATGAAGGATAGCGCGCTACAGGCGGCGGCGGAAAATCGCCTCGCTCTTATTCAGGGGGTTCTTCCTCGTCGGCCGGCGCGCCGTCCTCTTCGTCCTCGGGCGGCGGCATGACATCGTCGTCCTCGTCGGACTCGTTGCTGGTGGTGGGATCGCGGCGGGGCGGCTGGTCAATCTTCTGGGTGTCGTTCTCCGGCGTGTCGGCCTCGTCACCAGCATGCGTGCCTTCGCCCTCGCCCATCTTCGCCGACCCATCGTCATCCGCGCTGTCGTCCGCGGCGATCACGACGGATACTTTGGCCGTCACGTCACGCTCTGCGGCGAGCGTTGCCGCACAGGCTGCACCTAGCATCAACAACGCCGCGGAAGCGGTCAGCATCAGTTTTGATTTGGTCATCGGTCGTCTCCTTCTAGACACCCCATCTTGCGCCGACTCCTGTGATCCATGACGCGAGGCAAAAAGACGCGGGATCGGGGAGACTGAATCCTAAGTTCCTTGAGCCGCTTGGGCGATTACGACCCCCGC
>JBBQXL010000131.1:0-2753 GCA_038209695.1 Hyphomicrobiales bacterium | reverse complement strand
CAGTATCCTGCGCATCGTCGCCGCGCTGTTGTTCTTCGAACATGGCACCACGAAGCTGCTCGGATTTCCGCCATCGGATCATTCGCCGGAAGTCCTGTCCTTGTCCTGGATCGCCGGAGCGTTGGAGCTGGTCGGGGGGGCGTTCCTCATCGTCGGCTTGTTCACACGGCCGGTGGCCGTCATCCTGTCAGGCGAGATGGCCTTCGCCTACTGGATGGCGCACGCGCCGCGTAGCCCCTTCCCGGTCGTAAATATGGGGGACGCGGCTATCCTCTATTGCTTCGTGTTCCTCTATCTCGCCTTTGCCGGCGGTGGCCCGTGGAGCCTCGATGCGCTCTGGCGGCGACGTCCATAACCGCCTGAGAGCTGTCAGCCTCCCATCACGCAAAAGGGCCGAACTCTTGCGAGTCGGCCCTTGGTTGAGATGGCGACACTGGGTCGCCATCCCGCCAGTCAACAATGTCAGATCTTGCGGGCGCGCTCCGCAGTTTGCACGGCTTCTTCGTGATACCAAGCGCCGCCCGAAGCTACCCGGGCGATGCGCGGCATCGCAAAACTCTCTACCGGCAGAGCCTCATCGCGACGGCCGGCGAGGGCCGCGCGGCCGCCCGTGGGGAACTGATAGATCTTGGCCGACTGCTGATAAGAACTTGCCGTCATTGTTTTTCTCCATTTGTTTTTTTGTGCGCCACGCATAAGCGCGTGAATCACACATAAGGCTCCCATACCGGAGTCGTAAGAGCGTTTGCATAGCTAATTTGCGTAATGGCTACTATTTCAGCGTTTTCAATTGTGCATCTCTCGGCAGCATCGGGCCGATGTCCGCGGGAGGCCTCGCGCCCATTGGTGATCGCCGTCGCGTGACATTGGCGAAGTGCTGGGAATGCTTAGGGAAAAGCGGCCTGGGCGGATCGCCGCGGGGGCGAGTGAGGCGCGCCGGCCGGACAGGCGTGGCGCTGGCACAGTTGATGCTTGAAGACCCCAGCCATTGGCCGCCATGCGTCGTTGGCGACGTAGGGACTTCCTCACCTTTGCTGCAACAGATCATGAAGGATTCGCGATGACAAAGTACAAGCTCGAGTACATTTGGCTCGACGGATACACGCCCACGCCCAATCTGCGTGGCAAGACCCAGATCAAGGCGTTTGACAGCTTTCCTTCACTTGAAGAGCTTCCGCTGTGGGGCTTCGACGGTAGCTCGACCATGCAGGCGGAAGGCCGCAGCTCCGATTGCGTCCTGAAGCCGGTCCGCGTCTTCCCGGACGCCACGCGCAAGGACGGCGTGCTGGTGCTGTGCGAAGTGATGATGCCGGACGGGGTCACGCCGCACCCGTCCAACAAGCGGGCGACCATTCTCGACGACGATGGCACCTGGTTCGGATTCGAGCAGGAATATTTCCTTTACAAGGACGGCAGACCGCTCGGCTTTCCGGCCGACGGCTATCCGGCGCCGCAAGGGCCGTATTACACCGGCGTTGGCTATTCGAATGTCGGCTCGATTGCTCGGCAGATCGTCGAGGAGCATCTCGATCAATGCCTGGACGCCGGCATCAACCACGAAGGCATCAACGCCGAAGTGGCCAAGGGCCAGTGGGAGTTCCAGATCTTCGGCAAAGGGTCGAAGAAGGCCGCGGACGAAATGTGGATGGCTCGCTATCTGTTGCAGCGCCTATGCGAGAAATACGGCGTCGATGTCGAGTATCACTGCAAGCCACTCGGCGACACCGATTGGAACGGGTCTGGCATGCACGCCAATTTCTCCACCACCTATCTGCGTGAGGTCGGCGGCAAGGCGTATTTCGAGGCGCTGATGGCCGCGTTCGAGCAGAACTGCGCCGAGCATATCGCCGTGTATGGACCGGACAACCACATGCGGCTGACCGGCAAGCACGAAACCCAGGCGATCGATCAGTTCAGCTATGGCATTGCCGACCGTGGCGCGTCGGTCCGCGTGCCGCACAGCTTCGTCAAGAACGATTACAAAGGCTATCTCGAAGATCGCCGGCCCAACTCGCAAGGCGATCCCTACCAAATCGCCTCGCAGATCCTGAAGACGATCGCGTCCGTCTCGGTCGGCAAGATCAGCGCCGCCGCATAGATCGGTCACGGCGTACGACTTGGTGCCAATCGCAGGGTGGCGTGAGCGGTCCGAACCGGCCCTCACGTCACCCGGCGGCCCGCTCCCCCAAACTTAGATTAAGGACACGTCGCCCGCTGCGCTAAGGGGGCGCTGGTTTTCGGCTGTTGGGGGGAGGTGGTGGGCGGTACTGGACTCGAACCAGTGACCCCTGCGATGTGAACACAGTGCTCTACCAGCTGAGCTAACCGCCCATTCAGGTTTGCGGCGCAGGGCGATCCGGACGCCATGCTCTGGTGTCAGGGATTTAGCGATTGGCTTCCCGGTAAGTCAAGGAACCGTCCCAAGAGGCTGCGGCCGGTGCAGTCGCACAGACCCGCCTAGAGCGGCTCGCCCGGTGCTTCGTAGCGTAGCGCGCCACAGAGACAGGTTCCGCTGTGGCACTGGCCGTGGGCCGAGCTATTGGCCCTTGGCGACCATCTGGCTGATGGTGGCGAGGGTGGCGCTGGCTTCGTCGACTTTGCCCTCGGTGCATTGCGCGTCGGCGTCGTCGAGCATCTGGTTGACCTTCTCGGCGTCGGCCTCGCTCAGCGCATTCGCCTCGATCTTGTCATGCACGGTCTCCTCGACCGCGCTGAGCTGCGCGCTGCACTTGCTGTCCCCCATCTCTTCGTCC
>JBBQXL010000130.1:0-2800 GCA_038209695.1 Hyphomicrobiales bacterium | reverse complement strand
CCTTATCGGCTGCCGCCGCAACCAAGGCCCAGCCCCCGACCAGCAGGACAACCCCGATGGACGCGACCAAGCCCATGTTTCGATCAAGCCATGCTGTTAGCGGCATCCCCGATCCTCCCACCATCACCCTCAGGTGATTCGCGATCCCCGCGTGGCCAGCGTGAAATTGCGCCCATATCCGAAACAAAAGGCCGCCGGGCACCGCTGTCTCGCGCCCCCGCGGCCTTACCAAAACTCTCCTTGGCGCGGCCGGACCAGATCGGCCTCGCGCTCCAACTCAGCGCTTGCGCGCGCCGCCGCCTAGTTGCTCATCTCGTGCTTGAGCCGCTCCATTTCGTCCTTGAGACGCAGTTTCTGACGCTTCCACTCGGCGATTTTGAGAGGGTCGGCGGCCAGGCTGGCCTGCTCCTCTTCAATCTTGCGATCCAAAATGCGGTGTTTCTCTGACAACTCCACGATGTGTGCGTCAAGCGCCATATCCGACCTCCGTATCAGTTGGTCTCGGACTATCCATCATGTCAAATCGACGACGATTTGTCTAACCCCGGGCTGCGGTGTCCTGTCGCTCCCGCCGCCACTGTGGCGGCCCCGACGGTTGGCAATCGCGCCCCGGGCCTTGCGCGGTCAACGGTTCGCCGCGATACTTCCGGCCGTCCCGGAGGCAACCAGGGAGCGGGGGGACGTCCGATGGAGAGCGAGGACATTCGCGAGCTCCGGACCACCCTGCTCAGGCTCAAGCAGGAGCACCGTGACCTCGACAGCGCCATCAATGCGCTTGAGGAATCGGGCCGCGCCGACGCCCTCCAGCTCAAGCGCCTGAAGAAGAAGAAGCTCTCCCTCAAGGACGAGATCTCGCGCATCTAGGACCAGCTGCTGCCCGACATCATCGCTTAAGCGTAGCGGCAAAAGGCTTCACCGGCGGCGAGACTTGCCTTGCCAAGCAAGGGTGCGTCCCTATAATCCCGCGCTTTCCGCGGCCAGGCTTCCAATCCCCGTGAGCGCAACCATGAGCGAGCCTAAGCCCGTCGTCGGCGTCATCATGGGCAGCCGCTCCGACTGGCCGACACTGAAGGCCGCCACGCTGGTGCTGGACGCTCTCAAAGTGCCTTACGAAACCAAAGTCGTCTCGGCCCACCGGACCCCCAAGCGGCTCTACGACTATGCCACCAGCGCACGCGAGCGCGGGATCAAGGTCATCATCGCCGGCGCCGGCGGGGCGGCTCACCTTCCCGGCATGACCGCGTCGATGACCGAACTGCCGGTGCTCGGCGTGCCGATCGAAAGCCGCACGCTGAAAGGCCTCGACAGCCTGCTGTCCATCGCCCAAATGCCGGCCGGCGTGGCGGTCGGCACGCTCGCCATCGGCGAGGCCGGCGCGGCCAATGCCGGATTGCTGGCGGCGCAGATCCTGGCGCTCAGCGACGATCGGCTGGCGGACCGCGTGGTGGCGTGGCGCGCGGCGCAAACCGAAGGCGTGGCCGAGGCGCTCGAGGATAATGCCTGAGCAGAGGCTGCCCCCCGGCAGCGCCATCGGTATTCTCGGCGGCGGCCAGCTCGGCCGCATGCTGGCCATGGCCGCCGCGCAGCTTGGCCTCAAGACCCACATCTATTCCGACGAGGCCGACGCGCCGGCCTTCGATGTCGCTCATTCGCGGACGGTTGGCAGCTATGCCGACCAGGACGCGCTCGCCCGCTTTGCCGCCTCCTGCGCGGTAGTGACCTGCGAGTTCGAGAACGTGCCGGCCGAAACGCTGGAAGCGGCCGCGCGCGCGGTGCCGGTCTTTCCCGGCGCCAAGTCGTTCGCCGTGGCCCAGGACCGACTTGCCGAGAAGGATTTTCTGACCGGGCTCGGCATCGCGGTCGCGCCCTACGATCGCATCGATTCGCTCGAGGATTTGCGCTCTGCCCTGCCCCGCGTGTGCGTTCCCGCTCTGCTCAAGACCAGGCGGTTCGGTTATGACGGCAAGGGCCAGGTCCTGATCCGCGCCGAGGACGAGATCTCCACCGCGCTCGAGGCCATCGGCCACGCCTCGGCACTGGTCGAAGGTATCGTGCGATTCGAGCGCGAGGTGTCGGTCATCGTGGTCCGGGCCCAGGACGGCGCGCTTGCCTTCTACGATCCGGTCGAGAACGTGCATCAGGACGGTATTCTCGCCATCAGCCGCGCGCCGGCGCGCATCGCTCATGCCGTGGCGGTCGAGGCCAAGTCGCTCGCCGGCAAAATCGCCGAGGCGCTCGGCCATGTCGGCGTGCTGTGCGTCGAGATGTTCGAGCGCACGGGCGAACGGCCCGAGCTGATCGTCAACGAGTTCGCGCCGCGCGTTCACAATTCAGGCCATTGGACCCTAGACGCCTGCCTGGTGAGCCAATTCGAGGCTCATATCCGGGCGATTTGCGGCTGGCCGCTCGGCGAAACCGCGCGCCACAGCGATGCGGTGATGACCAATCTGATCGGTTCCGACGTCGAAAAATGGCGTGAACTTGCGGCCGAGCCGGATACCGCCGTGCATCTCTACGGCAAGGCCGAGGCGAGGCCCGGGCGCAAGATGGGCCACATCACCCGGCTCTATCCAAAGGGCTGAGCCCATCTGGACAACCGGCAGCCCTTCTGTTACAGCAAGCCCGGATGCGGGACCCTGACCGGTTCGGTTAAGGGTTATATGTGGCCCCCGCCCAATCCCAAAACCAACGGCCAAACGGAGAGCAAGACGCGGTGCAAGTCGTCGTTCGCGATAACAATGTCGATCAGGCCCTCAGGGCCCTGAAAAAGAAAATGCAGCGCGAAGGCATCTTCCGCGAG
>JBBQXL010000129.1:0-2880 GCA_038209695.1 Hyphomicrobiales bacterium | reverse complement strand
CGGATCAGCGTGGTCTTGCCCGAGCCGAGAAAGCCGGTGACGATGGTGCAGGGAATACGGACAAGCGGCGCGCTCATTCTTCGGTCTCCTCGACGAAATCAATAGGCGGCACGCGCGCGATCAGCCCGCGTTTCAGACTCTCAGGGCGCCCGCGCCACGGCATCACGCCGTCCTCGGCCCGCGCCAGCAGTCGCGCGCCTTCGACCAGCGCCGCGGCGTCGCTATCGGCATCGAGCCCGCCGAACACATAGGTCCATGCGCCGTCGCAGCGCACCGCCGCGCTCACCGCGCGATTGCAATTGGCCAGACAGCGGACCTGCCGCACGGTGACGCCGCTGCCCTCGGCCGCGCGCGCCGTCGCCCGCGCCAGCAGCAATCCGGGACGCACGCCGTCCTCGGGATCGCCCGCGCGCCTGCAGGTGATGCAGACATAGACCGTGATCGAGGCAGCAGCCTCGATGTCCCGATCTTCGTCCGGTTCGGTGTCGGTGAGAGTCACCCCTGACGTCGCTCCGTGGGACTGGTCGCCGCGACTTTGGGGTGCATTACGGCGAACGCGCCCGAAATGCTCGGACCGGCCGCCAACGACCAACCGCTCCGAGGCACCCCGCCCGGTGAGCGACTAGAATCGACGGTAGGTCTCCTGGCTCGCGGGTCTCAGCCTTTGCCGCCTTCCCGGGGTTTCCCAGTGGCTCTGTGGCTTTAGGCTCGCCGCTTACAGTTGCGGGGGCAGCCGCGGATTTGGGAAAACCCCGTACCGCGTTCCCTGTTCGCTCTCATTTGAGAGACCGTCAATTGCAAGCACTTAAGGCGGCCTGTGCGCCCTTTGTCAATGCGAAGCTCGGAAGGCCCGCTTGCGCATGGCGGCGCGCCAGCTATAGTCGTCGCGTCGTCGGTTCCCGCATGGTGCGGGACCAAAAGGGAACGCGGTGAGGGTCGATCCCCGAGGCCGCGGCTGCCCCCGCAACTGTAAGCGGCGAGCATCCCCTCAGTCAGCCACTGGAGGCGTTAGCACTCCGGGAAGGCCGAGGGGAGGCATTGACCCGCGAGCCAGGAGACCTGCCGGCGGCGTCAACCTTAGCCGTGCCCTCGGGTGGAGGGCGCATGGGGATTTGAGATGCAAACCAAAGCGAACCAACCAGCCAATGCCGTCGCCGCGCTCACGTTGTCGCGCGTCATGCCGATTTTCGCCGCAGCCCTGCTCGGCGTGTTCATCGTCGGCGGCGTGGGCTTCTCCCATATCGAGGCGGTGCATAACGCTGCGCACGACTATCGCCATTCCATGTCCTTTCCCTGCCACTAGGGAGCGCGGGACATGGATTATTTCCGCAACATCGTCGTTGTTGCCGCGCTGGCTGGCGCCATCGCCGGTCTCGGCATGACCATCGCGCAGCAGCTCTCCACCGTTCCGCTCATCCTTAAGGCTGAGGTCTACGAGGGCGCCCCTCCCGCGCACGACCATGGCGACGCCGCCACGGTGCAGACCGAGGCGCATGAGCATGGTGGCTGGTCGCCCGCCGACGGTGTCGAGCGCACGTTCTTTTCCGCCCTCGCCAACATCGTGACCGGCATCGGCTTCGCGCTGCTGCTCGTCGCCGCCAGCGAGCTGTTCGGCGGCATCAAGGATTGGCGCCAGGGCCTGTTCTGGGGGCTGGCCGGATTTACCGTGTTCACCCTCGCCCCAGGCCTCGGACTTCCGCCCGAGCTTCCCGCCATGCCGGCGGCTGAGCTCGGACCGCGCCAGCTGTGGTGGATCGGGACTGCCGTCTCGACGGCGCTCGCGCTCGGCCTGCTGGTCTATGGCCGGTCGGCGGTTGCGGCCGTAGCGGCCATCGTCCTCCTGGTCATGCCGCATCTGATCGGCGCCCCGCAGCCGGTGAGTTACGAGTCGCCGATTCCTGAGGGGCTGCATCACAGCTTCGTGGTCGCCGTGGTGCTTACCACGCTGCTGTTCTGGATGCTGCTCGGCGGGCTGACCGGGCTGTTCCGGGGACGCTTCGTCCACGCCAGCTGATGGCCAGTCGTGACGCCGCCGCGCCGGGGCTAGTGACGCTGGTGCTCGGCGGCGCGCGCTCCGGCAAGAGCCGCTATGCCGAGTGGCTGATCGCGACCTACCAGCCGCCCTGGATCTATGTCGCGACCGCCGAGCCAAGGGACGACGAGATGGCCGAGCGAATAGCCGCGCATAAAGCGAGACGCGATGCCGGATGGCAGACCATCGAGGCGCCCCACGAGCTTGCCGGCGCCCTCGATGCGGCTCGCCCGAATGGAGCGGTGCTGGTCGATTGCTTGACGCTCTGGCTTTCGAATCTGATGGACGGCCCGTTCGACATCGAAGCCCAGACGGCAAGACTGCAACAGGTCCTCGCCGCCAGGACCGGGCCGACCGTGCTCGTCTCCAATGAGGTCGGCCTCGGCATCGTCCCTGACAACGCCCTCGCCCGCCGATTCCGTGACCTCCAGGGGACGCTCAACCAAAAACTGGCAGCGCAGGCGTCGCGCGTGGTGATGATGGTCGCGGGCCTGCCGGTGCCGGTGAAAAGCCCATGACCAAAGCGATCGACGACAAGGACGCCGAGCGCCACCGCGCCAAGATGGCCAAGCGCAAGGCGGTACAGGACCAGGAGGTGGCCGGCAAGACGGTCGAGAAGGGCCTGCTCATCGTCCATACCGGCACCGGCAAGGGCAAGTCGACCGCGGCGTTCGGCCTGGCGCTTCGCATGCTCGGCCGCGGCAAGCGCGTCGGCGTGGTGCAGTTCATCAAGGGCGCCTGGCATACCGCCGAGCGCGATGCGCTCGCCACCTTCGGCGACCAGATCTCCTGGCACACCATGGGCGAGGGCTTTACCTGGGAGACCCAGGATCGCGCCCGCGATGTTG
>JBBQXL010000128.1:0-2999 GCA_038209695.1 Hyphomicrobiales bacterium | reverse complement strand
GCCTGCGTGCTGGTGTCGTGAAAATCGCCCGGGATGTAGGCGAGGTTGTAGTCGATGTTGTTTTTCTTGGCGAAGACGAACAGCTCGTAAAGATCGCCGACGCCCTGGCTTTTGATCCGGCTCGACACCGCGCGCCCGGCGATCGACAGGGTCTTGGCTTTGACCGCCTTGTATTCCGGCGAGACGTGCCCGTTGCGAATGATATAGGCGCGGCGGATGGGATTGATGCCCATGCGCCCCACCTCCTTCTGGGCCATGAATTGGGTCGGCACCAAGAAGACCTCGCGCGTGGCGCCGCCATCCACATGCATCTCGTCGTAAACGGTGCCGCCCGCGGCCACTTTCACAAAGCCGGGCGGAAACACGGCCGGGATCGCGGCGGAGGCCAGCAGCACCTTGCGGAACAGCTCGAGAGACTCGGGCTGGCCTGAGACCGCGATCGCCCCCATGTCCCAGATCACCGGCCGCTCGGCGTCGAGATTGGTGGTGCCGATCAGGAGCCGGCGGCCCTTGCGGTGCTCTTGGGCGACCTCTTCGAGGAACGCATCATTCACATAGAACGCCACGACCTTGGCCAGAGGCGCATTACTCGCCAGCGAATCGCCGCCGAGCAGCCCTCTGACCGGCTGCATGATGGCGATGTCCTTGGTGGTCGATTGGGTGAAGACCTCTTTCAAAGCCGAGTCGTATTTCGGTCCAAGAAAGGCGAACGGCGCGGTCAGCGCGCCGGTCGAGACGCCGGTGACGAGATCGAACTCGGGGCGCTTGCCCGACGCGGTCCAGCCGCCAAGCACCCCTGCCCCGAATGCGCCGTCGCTCCCACCGCCCGACAGCGCCAGGAAATTGATCACGGGCCGGCGAGTGCTGGATAGGAGCTCGGGACGGTTGGCGCGGACTTGCGCCCATTTCTCCTTGACCAGGGCATCGGCATTGGGCGGGAGCTCGTCGCCCCAATAGCGGATCTGCGTCGGGCCCATGCCGACCACAGCGGCTTGGCCTTCGAGCGCCACGGGCACCGGATTGCGGACCATCGCGGAGGCACAGCCCACCAGCGTCAAGGCGAGCAATATGGCCCACACACCCCGCGTCACGACGTTCCCCCTCAACGCAACACATGTGGGCGAGCGTCACGCTGACCCGCAGGAATTGTCTTCAAGGACAGGACATTAGCGCAAAATTGTGGCGGCGGGACGCTTTTGCACGGAGATACGCCTGCGCCCGAAGTCAGCGCCGCACCGCTCCCATGCGCCCCAACAGCCAAAACACCAACACCGACGCCCCGATCAGAATCGCCATCGACCACAGGAATCCGTAGCCATCGGCGGTCAACGGCAGCCCCTTCACGTTCATGCCGAAAATCCCAGCGACAAGACTGGCCGGCAGAAATACGGTCGCCACGATCGACAGCACTTCGAGTTGACGATTGGTCTGCTCGGCCAGTTTGAGGGTAACCTCCTCTTGCAGGAGAT
The DNA here is from genome assembly GCA_038209695.1 of Hyphomicrobiales bacterium. GTDB lineage: Bacteria > Pseudomonadota > Alphaproteobacteria > Rhizobiales > Methyloligellaceae > Methyloceanibacter. Next base: position 1,530 of record JBBQXL010000128.1, on the reverse strand, counting down.
GCGCGCGGTCGCGCAAGGCCACCACCTCGCTGTCCAGCCAATCGAGGCGCTGGCCGAGCTTTCCGGTCGGCACCAGGAAGGGCACCGCAGGCCCGGCCACGTCGCACTCCAGGCGTTTGACCAGCGAGCGCGACATCGTCAATTGCCTGTGCAGCCGCACCGCTATGCGCCGAATGTCGCTCAGTGAAATGCGCTGGTCGCTCGCCTCGCCGGCCAGGATGCTCTCCTCGATCTCGTCGAGCGAGTCGGCCAGGCCCTCGGCATAGGTGTCGACAGCGTCGACCACGTGCTCGACCAGGGCCGCCAGCAGCGTCGCTACCGTTGGGATCTTGCGCCCCTGGCGCAACGCTTGGCGGGTCGCGCCCACCGCGTCCATCGCTTGGCCGCGATTGCTGACCAGCAATCTCTCGGTCATGGCGAAATGCACGAAGCCGAATTCCTTGGCTGCCTGGTCGCGGCCGCCGACCAGATTGGCGAACACGCCGTAGACGCAGCCTTCCTCGACATGCAGCTGCTGATGCTCGTCGGTCGCCACGAGCAATTCCATCGCAGCGGCCGAAAGCCGGGAAACCGACTTTGGAATTTGCAACGGCGCCTGCCGAGCCGGCAGATCGAAATGCAGCCACAGCCAGCCGTCCAGATGGTCGACGATCGGTTTGTCGACGGCCAGTTCCTCTGACGATCCATCGGCGTGAAAGCGAAAGGCCCACACCAAGCCCGGCAACAGCTCGCCGCTGCCGTGCGGCTTAGCCTTGGCGACAGCGTCGCGCGCGTCCTTGGCAGCCATGGTCCATCCTCCGGATCGTCGTATCAACGCGAGCTTACATGTCGGCTCGGCGCCGGCGCGGCGGGAGCGGCCGGCCTTCCAGTCCGAGTGACACCAGCCGGGCCAGCAATGTCGCGGGAAAAAGCTGGCCGATGATGCCTTCCAGATTGCACAGGCTGCGGGGCACGGGATGCACCGGCACGATATCGCCGTAGCCGATCGAGGTCAGCGTGACAAAGCTGAAATAGATCAACTCGCTGGCAAGCCCCCGATCATCATCGATGTGAAGCCCGGAAAACGACCCGGGCGAGGCCAGCCCGGCCAGCGTGAACAGCCCGACAAACACCAGCCCGATGGTCAGATAAAGCAGGATGGCGCCGATGATGCGGTGATAGGTCACGATCCCCGGAGCGAACACGGCGCGGGCAACCACCCAGATCAGAGCAAACCCGACCGTCACCCAGGCCACGGCCTCGAGCCGGACATGGAGCTGCGCATCGGTGGACGGCAGCAATCCGGCGGCAATGATGAGGCCGATCGACAGCAGCATGGCGGCCACCGCCACCGTGCTGGTCGACATGATGAACACGCCGCCGACCAGCACCAGCGCGATGCCGACGCCATAGGCTTGCGCATGGATCACCCCCGCGGCATGAAGCGGCGCGACCACGAACATCAGCAGGACCAGCAAGATCGTTAGCGCGGTGAGCAGCGGGTCGCGCCACTGCTCCTGCGCCTGCCTGAGACGCGCCGCAAAATCGGGC
>JBBQXL010000127.1:0-3279 GCA_038209695.1 Hyphomicrobiales bacterium | reverse complement strand
CCAGCAGCGCCGCCACGGATCTTGCCTGCGCGCGATCGAACCGGATCAGCCGGTCGCGGCCGGCGCGGGCGGTTTGCGCCACGATTTGCGGCCTAAGCCGCGCGGCGCTGCGCTCGAGCCAAGTGCGGTGCGCCCGCGCATTGGCGATCAGCGCGCGCTTCAGTCGCGCGCCGGCAGTGTCGAAACGCTGACGCGGCAAATCGAGAATATTGGCTTTGCGCGGCAGCCCGCGCGCCAGCCCAACGAAGCGATGGCGAAGGCCCTCAATGCTGCGCCTGAGCGAGGTGGTCACCCGCAGCCCGTGCTGGGTCAATGTGACCATCAGCTCGGCGCGTACCGGCACGGCGCGCTCGGCGGCGGCGGTCGGCGTCGGCGCGCGGAAATCGGCGACAAGATCGATGATGGTCCAGTCGGTCTCGTGACCGACCGCGGAGATCAGCGGAATGGCGCTTGCGGCTACGGCGCGCGCCACGCTCTCCTCGTTGAAGCCCCACAAATCTTCCAGGCTGCCGCCACCGCGCGCCACGATGATGAGGTCGGGCCGCGGCACCGCGCTCGACGCGTCCAGCCGGTTGAAACCGACAATGGCGGCGGAGACCTCGATGGCGCAGGTCTCGCCCTGCACCCTGACCGGCCACACCAGCACGTGGCAAGGGAAGCGGTCTTCGAGCCGATGCAGAATGTCGCGGATCACCGCGCCGGTCGGCGAGGTGACCACGCCGATGATGCGCGGCAGATATGGCAGGGGCCGCTTGCGGGCCGGGTCGAACAGGCCTTCGGCGGCGAGCATCTGCTTGCGCTGTTCCAGCAGCGCCATCAGTGCGCCGGCGCCGGCCGGCTCGAGCTCGTCGATGACGATCTGATATTTGGAGCGGTCGGGATAGGTGGTGACGCGGCCCTTGACGATGACTTCGAGCCCAGCCTCCGGCTTGAATTTGAGCCGCTGATAGGTGCTCCGCCAGATCACCGCCTCGATGCAGGCCTTGTCGTCCTTCAAGGTGAAATAGCAATGGCCGCTCGAGTGCTGGCCCTTGAAGCCCGAGATCTCGCCGCGCAGCCTAACCAGGCCATAGGCGTCTTCCACCGTCCGCTTGAGCGCGAAGGCCAGCTCCGACACGGTATATTCGGGGAGATTGGTCGCGGGCGCTGCGATATCGATGCGGTCGGCCATGGTTCAAATCATCTCATTTCGCCCGGCGCGCGGGGTCGTGCTAAGGAGCGCGTGAGGCTTGGGGGCCTGAGCATTACTCGCCTCGGCGGCCCCTCACAAGCGGAGCGTGAACGAAGGTGAATGTGCTGTTGATCGGAGGCGGGGGTCGCGAGCATGCGCTCGCCTGGAAGCTCAAGCAAAGCCCCCTGCTCGATACGCTCTATTGCGCGCCGGGCAATGCCGGCATCGCGGCGCTGGCCGATTGCGTGGCGCTAGATGTGGCCGACCATGCGGCGGTCGCCCGCTGGTGCAAGGACAAGGGTATCGGATTGGTGGTGATCGGTCCCGAAGCGCCGTTGGTGGCCGGGGTCAGCGACGACCTCGAAGCCGCCGGTCTCATCGTGTTCGGCCCGTCGCGTCGGGCGGCGCAACTGGAAGGCTCGAAAGGCTTCACCAAGGATCTCTGCGCCGAATTCGGCATCCCCACCGCCGCCTATCGCCGCTTCGGCGACGGAGCGGCCGCCAAGGACTATGTGGCGACGCTCAGCGCGCCGATCGTGGTCAAGGCCGACGGGCTGGCCGCCGGCAAGGGCGTGGTCATCGCTCAGACGCGCGAAGAGGCCGACGCGGCAATAGATGCCTGCTTCTCGGGCACGTTCGGCGCCGCCGGAACTGAGGTCGTGATCGAGGAATTTCTCAGCGGCGAAGAGGCGAGCTTCTTCGCGCTCACCGATGGCGAGACCGCTTTGCCGCTCGCCACCGCGCAAGACCACAAGCGCGCCTATGACGGCGACCAAGGCCCCAACACCGGCGGCATGGGCGCCTATTCGCCGGCGTCGATCATGACGCCTGAATTATGCGCCCGGGTGATGGATGAGATAATCATGCCAACCATGCGCGCCATGAAAGCGCGCGGCACACCCTTCAAGGGCGTGCTCTATACCGGGCTGATGATCGAGAACGGCGCACCCAAGCTGATCGAATATAATGTGCGCTTCGGCGACCCCGAAGCGCAGGTGTTGATGATGCGGTTGAAGTCCGACCTCCTGCCGGCGCTGCTGGCCGTGGCCGAGGGCCGGCTCGAAGGCGTCAGCCTCGGCTGGCACGACGACGCGGCACTGTGCGTGGTGATGGCGGCCAAGGGCTATCCCGGCGCCTATGACAAAGGCTCGGAGATCAGAGGGCTCGACGCGGCCGGCGCCGATCCCAACGTCGAGATCTTCCATGCCGGCACCAGGCGAGCGGACGGGCGGGTGCTGGCCGATGGCGGCCGCGTGCTCGGCATCACGGCGCGCGGCAGCACCATCGAAGAGGCCAAGGCCCTGGCCTATGCCGCGATCGACCAGATCGATTGGCCGCAAGGCTTCTGCCGCCACGACATCGGCTCCCGCGCCGTGGCGTGAACGGGCGGCGCAACCGGCGGATTGGGGCCCGGGTGCCGCCGGAGCGGCCGCGCCAGCAAGGCGAATTTACGCCTGCTCATCGTCTCGACCTATCCTTCTCTTGCTGGCCAGAGCGCCGGGCAGCAATGGGAGCAGGCTCTCCTCAATGCGAAGAGACATGGCACCCTGCCCGGCCCGCGGCCTGGGCAAAAGTGCCTGTGGTCCAAGACCTTAGGCTCGTGCTTGTGGTACACCCCGGTAAAATGGGACCTGCGGCTGGATTAGCCGGCCGACTAGCGGCTTATCCCCGCCTCCCAAACCTCGCTTACACTGCACTTACCTCGTCCTTCTGAAGGGGCGTTTCGCGAGGCGTCGTGAAGCGGGGCGAGGTGCGGTGTCACCGCGGGTCCGGTGTCGCAGCCGGGCACGCGGGGCGGCGCCGGGCTCCCCACGGGTCCACTACGAGGCCCTGCCAGGAGCTGGCTGACGACTCGCCGGCCTATTCCAAACGCTGTCTGGCCCGTTAGACGTGGTCCAGGCCGGGCTGCGAGGTCTGGTGCAGCGAACGCGGGGCCGGCCACCGCAAATCACCGTAATGGCGCGCCGCGAGGCGCCCGCCGTGGTCCGCAAGGATCGCGGAGCTACACGTTTGCGTCTTTCGGCGCGCCACCCCCTTCGGGGAAGGAACATTTCTAAGCTCGCGTCGAAACAGGCGACGAGACATTTTGGGCTGCGTGAAATCACCCT
>JBBQXL010000126.1:0-3290 GCA_038209695.1 Hyphomicrobiales bacterium | reverse complement strand
GATGCCCCGGCCTCGAGCAGGCTTCGCGCCAAGTCCTGGCAGCCTTTGTCGGTGGCCTTGAACAGCATGTCGTTGATCTCGACGGTGCTGGCCCCGCGTTCGATCTGCTCGTATTTCTGCTCGAAGCCCTGGCAGATCTTGATGTTGGCGTGCGCGCCCGAGCTCAAAGGCAAAGCGCCGCACAACGCCGCCAAAGCGGCTGCGGGAAGGCGAACTCGATACAGGACCATACGCGACCTCACTCCGTCGTCAGGTTCAGGCCAGGCAATATAGCTGATTACGGCTAGGTGGTAACGGGCCCTTGGGCCTGCTGCCAGGCTTGCATTCCGCCGTGAATGTGACGGGAGGTTGCAAGACCCGCAGCCTGCGCCGCCTGCACTGCCATGGCCGACCGCTCGCCATAGGCGCAATAAAAGATGAAGCGCTTGCCGGCGGCTTTCGCCAATTGCTGCAACAGGCCGTCCGCTTGCAAGCTCTCCTCCACGTCGGCATAGAGCACATGCAGGGAGCCGGGAATAACCCCGTGCTTCTTCCGCTCCTGGTCCTCCCTGAGGTCGATCAAGGCCACGTCGGGTTTGTCGAGCAGGCCTTTGGCCTCCTCGGCGCTGACCGCCCAGCCTTTACCGGCGACGATCTGCTGGGCAAGGCCGATGCGCATATTGGCGGGAACGGCGACATCCATCATTTTCGGGTTGGGCAGATTCAGGCTGTTCATCAGGGCGGCATATTCGCCGGCCGACTTAACCTGGAGCCGCGGATTGAACGCCTTCTCCTCGCCGATGGTCGAGACCGTGTCGCCCTTATAATCGTGCGCCGGGTAGACCATGGTCTCGTCGGGCAGCTTGAGCAGGCGCCCGAACAGCGAGTCATATTGCGCCCGCGGGTCGCCGTTCTGGAAGTCGGTGCGTCCGGTGCCCCTGATCAGCAGCGTATCGCCGCTGAACACCCGATCCGGCAGGATATAGCTGTAGGAATCGTCGGTGTGGCCCGGCGTGTACAGCGCCTCCAGGCTCAACCCCTCGATGTCGACCCGGTCGCCGTCGCTGACTCTGATCGACACCACATCGGCCTTGCTCTGCTCGCCCATCACCGTGATGCAGCGGGTGCGCTCGGCCAGCGCCTCGAGGCCGGTGATGTGGTCGGCATGGAGATGGGTGTCGATCGCCTTCACCAACCTGAGATCCAGCTCTCGCAGCAGCTGGATGTAGCGGTCGACCCGTTCGAGCACAGGATCGATGATCAGCGCCTCGCCGCCGTGGCAGCTGGCGAGCAGATAGGTGTAGGTGCTTGACGTCGAGTCGAACAACTGCCGGAAAATCATCGCAAACCTCAAGGGGCATTTGGCATGGCCGGTGATGGGGAGAACAAGACTCTATAGTAGCAAACCCGGCCCGACCAAGCGTTGAGGCGCATCAAAGAAAAACCGAGTAGACTTCGGCCCCGCTCAAGTGGAGAGCAGCCGCATGGCGTCCAGCAAACCGCAATCCAGCACAACGAAACGGGCTCCTGCCGCGCCTCCGGAATTCATCGATCCGCGCCATGGCGATATCGAGGATGACGCCTGCAGCACCAAGCGCCGCTCGATGATTTCGCTGTTCGGCAGTCTGCTGGTCGAGATCAGCCTGCCCAAGCTGATCATTGCGCGCACGCTCCACAAATTCGCGACGCTGCCCAAAGACGCACGCACATGGCGCATCGTCCATCTCTCCGACATCCATGTGGTCGGCGAGCGCTATGGCTTCCGCCTGGAGAGCGGCAGATCGGGCCCGCGCGGTAACGACCGGCTGCACCGCCTGCTCGATCAGCTGGAGGCGATCGACGGGAAGAAGCCGTTCGACACCATCCTGATCAGCGGCGACATGACGGACGCCGGCCTCTCTTCCGAGTGGGCCGAGGTGCTCGATGCTTTGGCAGCGCATCCATCGCTTCAGCGCCGCGCGTTGATGCTCCCGGGCAATCACGACCTCAATATCGTCGACCGCTCCAATCCAGCCCGCATGGACCTGCCCACCAGCCCGGACCGGCGCTTGCGCCAATTGCGCACGCTGTCGGCCATGAATGCGGTCCACGGCAATCGCGTCCGCGTGGTCGACCGGGTCAACCGGCGAGTAGGCGGCACGCTCGACCAGTTCTTGAAACCGCATCGCGCGGCGATCGAGCGGTTTGCCGACGCCGCCACACCGATTTTCTCCAAGGCGATCCCCGAGCTGTGGGTCAATGCATTTCCTCTGATCGTGCCGCCGAAGGATGGGACCGGGCTCGGCATCGTCCTGTTCAACTCCAATGCCGACACGCATTTCTCCTTCACCAATGCGCTCGGCATGATCTCGGCGGACCAGATGCTTGCCTTCGAGATCGCCCGCACGGAATATCCCCGCGCCGCATGGCTCGTGGCCCTGCATCACCACTTGATGGAATACCCCTGGGCCGCCAAGCAGCTGTCGATGCGCATTGGCACGGCGCTGATCAACGGCAATTGGTTCGTGCGCAGCCTCGCGCCGCTCACCGGCCGCGCCGTGTTGATGCACGGCCATCGCCATGTCGATTGGATCGGCCAATGCGCCGGCCTGCCGATCGTCTCGGCCCCCTCCACGGTGATGGAGGTCACCGACGACAAGGACATCGCCTTCTATATCCACACTCTGGCCATCGACGCAAACGGCGGGCTGAGCCTGCTCACGCCCGAGCGCATCGTCGTCCCTGGCGAGCCTGCCGCCAAAAGCCGGTCCTGACGGCCGGGCCCTATTGGCCCTTCTCCTGAGCGGGTCGCCTCCCCAGTTGACAGACACCGCGTTTAACCCTTGAGAGGGGTGAGAACCGACGAATTCCGGCCAAGGTGCGAATTCATGCGAGCTGCCGTCACCGATGATGCCATCGCCGTCCCGGCGGAATGGGCGCCGCAGAAGGCGATCTGGACCGCCTGGCCGGCCGACCCTGACGAATGGAATGGCGATTTGGCAAGCCCACGCCGCGACATTGCGGGGCTGGTGCGCGCGCTCGCTGAATCGAACCGGGTGCGCCTGCTGGTGGCCGGCGCCGAAGCCGAGGCGTCGGCCCGGGCCGAGCTTGGCGGCGCCGCCGAGATCGTGCCCGCGCGCTACGGCGATATCTGGCTGCGCGATACCGGCCCGATCTTTGCCCGAGGCGAACACGGCGCGGTCGCGCTCAGATTCAGGACCAATGGCTGGGGCGGCAAGTTCGATCTGCCCGATGACGCCACGATCGGCGACGACATCGCCCGTCTCGCCGGCGCGCCCGTCCGCAGATTCGACTTCGTGCTGGAAGGCGGC
>JBBQXL010000125.1:0-3300 GCA_038209695.1 Hyphomicrobiales bacterium | reverse complement strand
GGGCTTCGCGCGCGCCGTCCATGACCGCCCGCATGCGCGAAACGCTCTCCGACAGGCCGACGAAGACCGCCTCGCCCACGAGATAATGACCGATATTGAGCTCGACGATTTCCGGCAGCGCGGCAATGGTCGCCGCGGTCGTATAATCGAGGCCGTGCCCCGCATGCACCTCGAGGCCAAGGTCGTGCGCGATGCGGGCGCTGTCCCGAATGCGCCGCCACTCGGCTTCGGCCTCTTGTTCATGTCCTTCGGCCAATGCCTCACACCAGGGTCCAACGTGAATTTCAATGACCGGCGCCCGAACGCGCGCCGCCGCTTCGATCTGGCGGCGTTCCGGAGCAATGAACATCGAGACGCGGATGCCGGCATCGACAAGCTCGGAGACATAGGGAGCGAGCAGATTGTGCTTGGCGTCGACGTCCAGGCCGCCCTCGGTCGTGCGCTCGGTGCGTTTCTCCGGCACAAGGCAAACCGCGTGCGGGCTCGTCTTCAGCGCAATCCCCAGCATCTCGGGCGTCGCCGCCATTTCCATATTGAGCGGCACCGGCAACGCGTCGGCCAGCCTCATAATATCGCTGTCGGTGATGTGACGGCGGTCCTCACGCAAATGCGCGGTGATGTTGTCGGCGCCGGCCTCGACCGCGATCATGGCCGCCCGCAAAGGATCGGGATGGCGCCCTCCCCGCGCGTTCCTGAGTGTAGCGATATGGTCGATATTGATGCCGAGGCGGATCGGCGGCACGCTCGCATCTCGACGCGCGGTCTTCGCCGGGTTCGACGTCATCTCGTGCCCAATGCCTCGCGCCCCGATCGGAGCTTAAGCTCGCGGCGGCGCCGGTGCTTATAAGCCTCGACCATCGGCTTGACGATCACGTAGCTCAGCGCCGCGAGCCCGAGCCCGACCGGGATGGAGCCGAGAGTCATCGGCTTCAGAATCGGCCATAGCTGCTCGAGCGACTTCTGGAAAATGCCGCCGGACAGATCGATGCTCTTATTATCAATCCGACCGCCCAGCATCAAATTGCCCACCTCATAGGTGGAGTACCAGAACAGCGGATAGGTCAGAGGGTTGCCGACGAAGGTGCCGAGCAGCGCGGCGACCACACTGCCGCCGATCACCCAAGCGAGCAGCGCGGCCATGACCATGTGGGTGCCGAGAAAGGGCGTCAACGCGGTGAACACCCCGATGGCAAAGCCAAGCGCCACGGCGTGCGGGGTGTCGCTCAAGCGTCTGAGGCGATAAACCACGTAGCGGCTCGAGCGGGTCCAGCTCCGCCGGGGCCATAGATGCACCCGCATCCGGTTGAACCAACTCTCCGCCTCGCGGCGCCTGAACAGCATCACCACCTCAAAACGCGTTACCCGAACCAAATGCCAGATGTTGGTGGCTCTTTGGCGACAGCGGCCATAGCATATTTAGGTAAAATTCCTGTCGATGCCAGCGCCCTAGACGTTCGCCCGGGCGGCGCTGCTGACCACGTCCCTGGCCCTCAGGCCGGCGATGATGTCGTTCAAGTGCTTCAGGTCCCACACTTCGAGATCGATCAGCATTTCGGTATAGTCCGGGACGCGGTTGGTCATCTTGATGTTGTCGATATTGCCGTCGGCCGCGCCGATCACGGTGGCGAGCTGGGCGAGGCTGCCGGGCTCATTGAGCGCGGTGACCGCGATCTTGGCCGGGAAGCGCTGCGGATTGTCCTCGTCGATATCCCAAGTGACGTCGATCCAGCGCTCCGGTTCCTCGTCGAACGCCTTCAGCGCCTCGGCGTGGATCGGATAGATGGTGATGCCTTGACCCGGGGTGAGAATGCCGACGATGCGGTCGCCGGGCACCGCGCCGCCATCGGCGAAGTTCACCGGCAGGTCGCCGCGCAGACCCCTGATCGGAATGCCGCTCGGGCCATGCTCCTTGGGGCGTTCGCCCGAGCCAGGCCAGCGGAACTTGAGGCCCATCACCTTGCCGAGGCCGAACCAGCCCTCATCGTTGCGCTTCACCTTGCGCCGCCGCTTGACGGGCTCCGGCGATTTGTCCTCGGGGAACACGGCGCGGACCACGTCGGCTGAGCCGAGCTCGCCCCGGCCCACCGCCGCCATGACGTCCTCGGCGGTCTTTTGCGACAGGCGCCCGAGCGCGGAGGTGAGGCTGTCCTCGGTGAAGACCTTCTCCCGGCGCTGAAAGGCCCGCATCAGGATTTCGCGGCCGAGCTTGCCATATTGGGCCCGCACGGCGTCGCGCGTGGCGCGCCTGATGGCCGAGCGGGCCTTGCCGGTTACGGCGAGGCTCTGCCAGGCCGAGGGCGGCAGTTGCGCTTTGGAGCAGATGATCTCGACCTCGTCGCCGTTCCTGAGTTCGGTGACGAGCGGCATCGGGCGTCCGTTGATCTTGGTCCCGACGCAAGTGTTGCCGATATCGGTGTGCACCGCATAGGCGAAATCGATCGGGTTGGCGCCGCGGGGCAGCGCGATTAGTCGGCCCTTAGGGGTGAAGCAGAACACCTGGTCCTGGAACAACTCCAGCTTGGTGTGCTCGAGGAATTCCTCGGGGTTGTCGCCGTCGAGCAGCATGCCGACCAGATGGCGCAGCCAGCGATAAGCGTTTGAGTCTTGCGAAGGCACCACGCCCTTGGGCGCCTGAGAGCCGTTGGCGTCTTTGTACAGCGCATGCGCCGCCACGCCATATTCGGCGACCGAATGCATCCGCTCGGTGCGGATCTGCAGCTCGACGCGCTGGTGGCGCGGACCGACGATGGTGGTGTGGATCGACTGGTAGTCGTTCTGCTTGGGGTTCGAGATGTAATCCTTGAAGCGGCCGGGAACCGCGTGCCACGTGGTGTGCACAACCGACAGCGCTTGGTAGCAATCCTCGACCTTTGGCACGACGATGCGGAAGGCATAGATGTCCGATAGCTGCTCCAGCGAGATCTGCTTCCGCTCCATCTTGCTCCAGATGGCATATGGCTTCTTCTCGCGCCCGGCGACGATGCCGGCGACTTCGGCCTCTTCGAGCTTTTTGGTGAGCGCCATTTCGATCTCGTCGATCAGACCCTGGTTGCGGTCGCGCAGCATCTTGAGCCGCTCGACCACGGCCAAATAGGCCTCGGGGTTGAGCGCCTTGAAAGCATGATCCTCAAGCTCTTCGCGCAGCCATTGCATGCCCATGCGCCCGGCCAGCGGCGCATAGATGTCCATGGTCTCCTCGGCGATGATCTTGCGCTTGGCCGGCTTCATGTGGCCGAGCGTGCGCATGTTGTGCAGCCGGTCGGCGAGCTTGACCAGCAGCACGCGGATGTCGCTGGAAAT
>JBBQXL010000124.1:0-3402 GCA_038209695.1 Hyphomicrobiales bacterium | reverse complement strand
GAGATCGCCGGCCACCTTCATCCGGTCGCGCGCATTGCGCGGCGCGGCGCCGCGATCCGCCGCCGCTGCTTCGCCACCGATGGCCACCGTTTGGTGATGCCCGCTTTCGGGGCCTACGCGGGCGGGCTCAACGTGCTCGATGAGGCGTTCGGACCGCTGTTCCTGCGCCAACGGCTTGAGGCCTGGATGATGGGACGGGCTGACGTCTATCCCGTGCTCGGCAGCCTGCTACTGCCGGATTGAAACCCTTAATTTGCCCTACCGCGCTCTGCGCTACTTGAGGGCGCTATTCTTATTTGCCCTACCGCGCTCGCGCTGCCTGCGGGCGTTAGTCGCGGCGGAAGGCTGCCCAGCCGGCCAAGCCCGCCAGGACGGCGAGCAGGACCGCGATCACCCCATAAAGAAAGGGGTACCGGAACGCGAGCAAGTAGATCATTTGCTCGAAGCCGGCTTTGTTCACTTCGAGCGTGCTCGGGTTCTTGCTCACCAGCGCCCCGTCGCGGAACAGATAGACGTCGGCGGTATAGCGGCCGATCGGGACGTTCACCGGCAGGCTGACGGAGGCCCGGAACAGGCTGCGGCCGATAAAGACCACGCCGTCGTCGTGCTCCTGAAACAGCTTCTGCTTCTCTTTCAGCCGGATCACCGCCGAGCGAAACGTCTCCTCGTCGGGGTCGTCTTTGCTGTCCCTGCCGAAATCGACATTGGCGAGTCCGACCCCGAGCGTCTTGAGCGTTTCCTCGGAGGTGATAGCTCGGGTGGGACGGGTCGACAGCGCCGCATAGAAGCCCGGCACCGAAGGAAAGACTCTGCCCGGTGCGTTGATCCAGATGCCGGCTACCCGTTCTTTGCGCCTCGCGACGAGCGGCTGGGACGGCGAGCGAATGACGATGATGACGTCATAGACCCCCTTGTCGTTGGCCTTGGTCTGGCTGAAGTCGACGCTGCCATAGATCAGGATCTCGATGCCGGTGAAGTTCGACTGGATGGAGATTTCGCGTGTGGAGAGATCCGACTGCACTTCTTCGCGGGGGATCGGCCCGGGCGCAGCCTCCTCCGCGCCAACCGGCGCCGGCGCCACGGCAAGAAGCAGAACGGCGAGGCTGAGCAGGGTCCGCATCTCAGGCCCCCGCCAGCACAGGCGCGATGCTGTAGATCTCGGATGGCCTCAGCACCAGATCGAATAGCAGGCGGAGGGCGACGGCAAGCACCATCAAGGCAAGCATCGCCCTCAAATGCTCGCCTCTCACCCTCTGGCCGGCCTTGACGCCGATCTGCCCGCCGATCACGCCGCCAGCCGCGAGGATCATCGCCAGCACCACATCGAGCGTGTAGGTGTAACTCGCATGCAGGATGGTCACGACGGCGGTAACGAAGATGATTTGAAAGATCGAGGTGCCGATCACGATATTGGTCGGCATGCGCAACAGATAGATCATGGCCGGCACCATGATGAACCCGCCGCCGACGCCGAGAAACGCGGTCAGCAGGCCGACCACCAAGCCGATCGCCAGCGGGGGGATGGCGCTGATATAGAGCCGCGAGCGCGGAAAGCGCAGCTTGAAGGGCAGCTTATGAATCCAAATGTGCTGCCCCGGTTTGCGCGCGGAGGCGGGTTTGCCGGCCCGCGTGCGCCTGATGGCGCGGATGCTTTCGGCCAGCATGAGAATGCCGACGGCGCTTAGCAGAGCCACATAAGTGAGCGAGATGATGAGGCCTGCCTGCCCCGCCTGGCGCAGCAGCCTGAGCAGGAACACGCCAATCAGGGCGCCGGCTACGCCGCCCACGATCAGCACGGCGCCCATGTGGAAGTCGATATTGTTGCGGCGCCACTGGGCGAGCGCGCCCGACACGGACGTGGCGACGATCTGATTGGCGCCGGTGGCGACCGCGATCGAGGCGGGAATGCCCGAAAGAATCAGGAAGGGCGTCAGCATGAACCCGCCGCCCACGCCGAACATGCCCGATAGGAAACCCACCGCCGCGCCGAGTCCCAGCATAACCACAAGGTTCACCGAGATTTCGGCAATGGGCAGATAGACCTGGAACATTGGGCCGAGGTTTGGCGTGAGGCGCTGTTGCGAACCTGTTCGCCGCACGCGCAGCTGTCAATGCGTAACGCCCAGGCCTTACGAAAATGTCATCTTGTCGCGGGAAAAGTCGGCAATGGGAGCGCTGGCTCGGCTCAGCTGGTCAGGCGCTCGAGCTTGGCAACCAGGGGAACGGTAACCTTGCCGGTCTCTTCGAGGCCGTTCTTGCGCTCGAAGCTCATGATCGCCTCGCGGGTCCGGGCTCCCATCAGGCCGTCGGGCACGCCGAGGTCATAGCCGAGCTTGTTGAGCAGGCCCTGCGCGCGGTTGACCAGGGCGGTATTGGGCGTGGCCGAGGCCTCGACCCATTCCGGCAGTTCCTCCACCGCGTTGGCTTCGGCTGCCGGTACCTTGGGCGCCCAGGCCGCCACGGCCTGCTGGGCGGCGGCGAGGTCGGCAGGCGTTAGCTGGACTTCGATCAACTGACGCCGCTTGGCGGCCTCTTGGTCGCCGCCCTTAGCAGCGAGCGAGAACCATTTATAGGCCTCGGGCAGGTTCTTGGGCATGCCGAGGCCGTGTTCGGCGAGGATGCCGAGATTGAATTGGCTGTCGGCGAGCCCGTAAGCGGCGGCTTCGCCATACCACTTGGCGGCGAGCGCATAGTCCGGGGTGCCGGTCTGGCGGCCGCTCGAGCTGACGGCCAGATTGTGCATGGCCTTGACATTGCCCTTGTCTGCCGCGGCTTGGTACCACGACCGGGCCCGGCCGAGATCCTTGGCCACGCCTTGCCCGCGCTCATACATCACGGCGAGGCGGTATTGGGCGGGCGCAAGGCCGGCGCTTGCGGCGCGTTCGAGCCAGTGTGTGGCTTCGGTCAGGTTTTGCGGCGTTCCTTGCCCCTCGACGTAGCGGAAGGCAATCGCGAATTGCGCGCGCGCATCGCCTTGGGCCGCCGCCTGCCGCAAGGGCAGCGGGCCGAGATCGGGAGGCGGCAGCGTGAGGCTCGTGCGCATCGGCGTCGCTGCGGCCGTTTGCGTGCCGAGGGCCGGATCCTCGATGGCGAACACCACGCCGGGTGGCAGCGCGGGCTGCTCGGTCGGCTTCAAGGAGACCGGCTGGGGCAGTGGCTGCGAGTCGCTCGCCGCCGCATCGCGGTAAGAGGACTTGGCCACGTCGGTGAAATTTCCGCCCTGGCCGGCAGCGCCTAGGGAGTTCTCGGCCGGACTTGCTTCCGGCTGCAGCTCGGAGGAACCCGGCACCGGCGGCGTCTCGAGTTTGGGCTCGACCGCGGCCGGGGTGCTTTCCTCGGCGCCAGGCGCCGCGCCTTGGCTCGGGTCTGACGGCATGGGAGCGCTTTGCTCGGCCGCGGGCG
>JBBQXL010000123.1:0-3500 GCA_038209695.1 Hyphomicrobiales bacterium | reverse complement strand
GCCGTGTTCCGCACCAAGAAGGTGCTGAAAGAGGGCGTGAAGGCGATCAAGGCGGTGTGGGACGACATCGCCGACATCAAGGTCACCGACCGCTCGCTGATCTGGAACACCGATCTGATCGAGACGCTCGAATTCGACAATCTGATCTCGCAGGCCGCGGTCACCGTTCAGGGCGCGCTGGCGCGGGAGGAGAGCCGCGGCGCCCATGCCCGCGAGGACTTCCCCAAGCGCGACGACACCAATTGGATGAAGCACACTCTATCCTGGGCCGATTACGGCACCCATGGCGTGCGGCTCGACTTCCGCCCGGTGCACAAATTCACCCTGTCCAACGAGATCGCCTATATCGAGCCCAAAGAGCGAGTGTATTGACCATGGTCCAGTTCACCCTCCCCAAGAATTCCAAGGTCAAGCAGGGCAAGGCCTGGAACCCGCCGCCGCAAGGCGCTCCGGTCGGCCGCTGGCGCGAATACCGCATCTATCGCTACGACCCCGACACCGCCGACAACCCCCGCCTCGACACCTATTGGGTCGACATGGAGGATTGCGGGCCGATGGTGCTCGACGCCCTGCTATGGATCAAGAACAAGGTCGACCCCACCCTCACCTTCCGCCGCTCCTGCCGTGAAGGCGTGTGCGGCTCGTGCTCGATGAACATCGCCGGCACCAACACGCTCGCCTGCACCATGCATGCAGACGACGCCAAGGGCGCTATTCCCGTCTATCCCCTGCCCCATATGCCGGTGATCAAGGATCTGGTGCCGGACATGACGCAGTTCTACGCCCAGCTCCGCGCCATCGAGCCGTGGCTCAAGACCGACAGCCCCACGCCGCAGAAGGAATGGCGCCAGAGCCACGACGACCGCGCCAAGCTCGATGGGCTATATGAGTGCATCCTGTGCGCCTGCTGCTCGACCGCCTGCCCGTCTTATTGGTGGAACGGCGAGCGCTATCTCGGCCCGGCGATCCTGCTCCAGGCCGACCGCTGGGTCGAGGACTCGCGCGACGAGCGCACCGGCGAACGGCTCGACGATCTGGAAGACCCGTTCCGGCTCTATCGCTGCCACACCATTCTCAACTGCACCAAGGCCTGCCCCAAGGGGCTGAACCCGGCCAAGGCGATCGCCTCGCTCAAGCGCAAGCTGGTGGAGCGCGCCGAGTGATTGATCATATCGGCCTGCGCGTGAGCGACCTCGCCCGCTCGACCGAATTCTATCTGCAGGCGCTTAAGCCGCTCGGCTATGGCATCGCAATGGAGATCTCCGCGGCCGCGACCGGCCATGGCGGCGCGGTCGGCTTCGGCGCGCCCGGGCCGGCGGCGGATTTTCAGAGCGGCAAGCCGTCATTCTGGATCGGCCAGGGCGAACGCGTCAGCGGGCCGCTCCATGTCGCCCTGGTGGCGCCGTCGCGCGCCAGCGTCGACGCCTTCCATCTCGCCGCCATCGCCGCCGGCGGCAGCGATAACGGTGCGCCCGGCCTGCGGCCCCATTACCACGCCAATTATTACGGCGCGTTCGTGCTCGATCTCGACGGCAACAATATCGAGGCGGTCTGCCACGCGGCCTTATAGACGGCGGCTATTGCGGGGTGCAATTCGGCAGCGAGAAGGTGCAGGTCGGCAGCGGCGCATTGCGCAGCTCCTCCTGCTTCTTGGCGTTCTTCTCTTTCTGCCAGTCATAGGGGCTGCGCACGTCCTTATGGGCGAAGCTCACCCGCGCCAGCTTGCCGTCCTCGAACACCAGGCTGGCGGTGCAGGTCCAACCGCTGTCCTTTTTCTTGTTCTTTTTGCCGCCCTTGCCGCCCTTGGGGCCGGTCTCGTTCACGTCAGCCGCCTTTTCCTTTTGTTCCGTCTTGTCCGGCGTGTCGCCCGCCTCGCTTTGGTCGGCCTTTGGTTCCGTCTTGTCCTTCTTATCCGTCTTGTCCGCCTTGTCGCCGCCAGGGAAGAAACCGCCCAGGCCGCCCTGCTTCTTCTTGTTCTTTTGGCCGGGCGGGGCCGGCACCGGGCCGGCGCCGCTATAGTGATAAGTCAGCGTCTCGGCATTGGGCCCACTCTTATACTTGCCGTAGGGCTCGCCGGCGCAGGCGACGATCTGTTCCTTGGTCATGCCGAGATAAGGCTTAGCCGGATCGGCGGCGGAGGCGGCAACGATCAGCAAGGCTGAACCGATTAGGCCGGCGAGGCTCGCCGCGAGGACGGGAAAAGCGCGCATCTGAGTCTGGTCGCCCGCAAATCCGGCGGCATCATGGCGGGGTCAGAGCGCGCCAAAGAAGTCCCATAGCAGCTTCATGTTGAGCGCGATCACGACGATTGCCACCAGCACCGCCAGCGCCGTCACCCAATATGGCGCGGCCAGCGCCCCCATCTTGCGCTTGTCGGCGGTGAACATCACCAACGGCACCACCGCGAACGGCAGCTGCAGACTGAGCACCACCTGCGACAGGATCAGCAGCTTGGCGGTGCCCGCCTCGCCATACCAGATGGTGACGACCGCCGCCGGCACGATGGCGACGCCGCGGGTGATCAGCCGCCGCAGATAAGGCGGTAGCCGAATATCGAGAAAACCCTCCATCACGATCTGGCCTGACAGCGTTGCCGTCACCGTGGAGTTGAGCCCGCATGCCAACAGCGCGATGGCGAACAGCGTCGGCGCGAAGGCCGAGCCGAGCAGCGGCGCCAGGAACTTGTAGACCTCGCCCAGCTCGGCCACGTTGTATTGCCCGGCCTGGTGGAAGGTCGAAGCGGCCAGGATCAGGATCGAGGCGTTGATCATCAGCGCGAACATCAGCGCGATGGTCGAATCGATGGTGGCGAGCTTAATCGCCTCGCGCTTGGCTGGAACGCTGTCGCCGAACGCGCGCGTCTGCACGATGCCGGAATGCAGATAGAGATTATGCGGCATCACCGTGGCGCCGAGAATACCGAGCGCCAGATAGAGCATCTCCGGGTTCTTAACGATCTCGACCGTGGGCGCGAAACCGCGGATCACCTGGCCCCAATCGGGATCGGCCATGGCAATCTGAATTCCGAAGCACACGGTGATGACCAGGAACAGCGTGACCACAAACGCCTCGACCCAGCGGAAGCCGAGCGCCTGCATCCACAGAATCAGAAACACGTCGAGCGCGGTCAACAGCACGCCGATCTCGAGCGGGATGCCGAATAACAGATTGAGCCCGATCGCCGTGCCGATCACCTCGGCGAGATCGGTGGCGCAGATGGCGAACTCGGCCAGTCCCCATAGCGGATAGGACACGAAGCGCGGGAAGGCGTCGCGGCAGGCGCGCGCCAGATCGCGCTTGGAGGCGATACCGAGCCTGATGCACAGCGCCTGCAGGAGGATCGCCATCATGTTGGACAAGAGCGCGATGGTCAGCAGCGCGTAGCCGAACTTGGAGCCGCCGGCGAGCGAGGTCGCCCAGTTGCCGGGGTCCATATAGCCGACCGCGATCAGATAGCCGGGGCCGAGAAAGGCGAGCAGCTTGCGCCATAGCGGCCCGGT
>JBBQXL010000122.1:0-3566 GCA_038209695.1 Hyphomicrobiales bacterium | reverse complement strand
AATCTAATCTTGCGCTCGCGCGCTGATGCGCCCCATCTGAAAAAGGCTGCCCTCGCCATCGAGCAGGCCGCGTGGAGCAATCTCGGCTATCTCAGCTACACTCGGTCCCATTACGAGTACTATGCCGAGCTGCTCGATGCGTATCCCGAATTCCAACTCTGCCTCGTGGACGAAGAGACCGACTATCCGGTAGCGGTGGCGAGCAGCGTCCCTTTCGTGTGCTCGGGACCGGATGATCTACCGCCAGAAGGATGGGACTGGGTAGTCGAGACCGCCGCGCGCAACAAAGGCATAAAACCTAACATGCTTGGCGGACTGGCCGTTTCGGTTCCGGCCGTGCATCGCTCCAAGGGCTACGCGCGCGAGTTGATCCGCTCCCTTCTCCAACTTGCAGAGAGCAAAGGATTGGATGGGGTCGTGGTGCCCGTGCGCCCATCGGTGAAGGCTATGCATCCTTGGGTGCCAATCGCCGACTACATGGCGTGGACCGACGACAGCGGCCAACCTTTTGATCCTTGGCTCCGTAGCCATTGCTCCGTCGGTGGCAAGCTGATTGGGCCGTGCGAACGCTCGATGGTCGTGCATGAACCCATCGCGTTTTGGGAGAACTGGTCAAAGAAGCATTTCGAGAGATCAGGCGCTTACGCGCTTGAAGGTGCGCTGGCGCCGGTCATGATCGACCTCGATAGTCAGAGCGGCACCTATGAGGAGCCTAACGTCTGGGTCTCGTACGGCTCCTGAGTCCCATTAGACGGGGGTGGCAAAAAAGCCGGGGCGCGCCTGGCCGTGAGCACGGCCGATAGGATTTTCGCGTGCACTGTTAGTCTGGGGAGAGACGGATGCACGTTTTCACTTCTGCTGCCGAGTTTCTGCGTCATCGCCGCCCGGAGCGACCGGTCCTAGCTTTGAGGCCGCACGCCGCACGCCGCGCGGCGAATTGGTTTCTCACCAACTTCCCCGGCCGTGTACTCTACGCCGCCAAAGCGAACCAGGCACCTCAGATCATTGACGCCTTGGTGGATGCCGGCATTCGCGCCTTCGACGTCGCCTCGCTGGTCGAGATCGAGCGGCTTTGTGGCGTCAAGGACGCCGAGCTCTATTTCATGAACCCGATCAAGTCGCGAGGCGCGATCGTACGCGCCTATGAGGATTTCGGTGTGCGGAGCTTCGCCTTCGACTCGGACGAGGAGCTGGACAAGATCGTGACTGGGACCGGCGGGGCGCAGGACCTCACGCTGTTCCTGCGGGTGGCTTGTCCCAACACTCACAGTCTCATTCCGCTCGAAGGCAAGTTCGGCGTGTCGAGCGCCGATGCTCCCGCGCTGTTGTTGCGCGCGCGGCAGATCGCATACCGGCTCGGCATCACTTTCCATGTCGGGTCGCAGGCGACGGTGCCCGCGGCGTTCGGCGAGGCGTTCCGGCAAATCGGCCGACTGATCAAGACCTCCGGCGTCTTAGTCGACGCCGTCGATATCGGCGGAGGCTTTCCGAGCCGCTACCCGCATTCCGATCCACCCGAGCTCGCGAGCTTTATGGAGGAGATCGTCAGCACCGCCGACGAGCTTGCGGTCGAGCACTCATGCGAGCTTCTGTGCGAGCCGGGACGGGCCTTAGTGGCAGAGGCAGAGTCGGTGATCGTGCGCGTCGACGCCCGCCGGGGCAACGCGCTCTACGTCAATGACGGCGCGTTCGGCACGCTGTTCGATGCCAGCTATTCAGGCTTCCGCTTCCCGGTGCGCCTGGTCGCGACTTCGCGGCGGAGGACGAAGCCGGTGACCGAGTTCGCTCTTTATGGGCCGACCTGCGACAGCTCCGACTATATGCCGGGGCCGTTTATCCTGCCCGATCACGTTCGCGAGGGCGACTATATCGAAATCGGCCAGATCGGCGCCTACGGTCGGGTGTTGGCGAATCGTTTCAATGGCTTTGGCCAATACGATGAGGTTGTGCTTATGGACGAGCCGATGCTGTCGATGTACGGCGGTGCCGAAAAGCCGACCGTCGCCACGCGGAAGACTGCGCGAGTCTGGGGCCCCGCGCCGCCTTACGCCAGCCGTGAAGCTGAAAAGGCACTTAACCGCTAAAGTTTTAGTGGAAGCTTCAAATGGAACTTAAAATCTGTTCATTACAAAAATCTGCGCGAGCAACGGGTTGAATTCATAACGGCCAACATCTTGCTCCCTGGGGGTTCCCGTTGTCTGCACTCGATCTCACCAAGCCTTTCAGCGGCGACCTCCGCAGCCTCACGCAAACCATCGGCATTGCGATTGCGTTCTTTGGCCTCGTCCTCGTAGCGATTATTGCGTACGCGGGATGGTCGGCTAACGAGACGGCAACCGAGAGGGAGCGCACGCTCGTCGAGAACGCTCTCAACCGTCGCATCGCGCGGGTTCTAAACGACGAAAAGTCCGTTGCTTGGTGGGACGAGCCCATCACCAAAATCACTGACAAGGCCATCGATTTCGACTTTGCCGATACCGAGTTCGGCATATTTCTCACCGAGACCTACGGCCATGACGAGGTCCACATTCTCGACGGCGAGAACCGCCCCATCTATTCGTATTACGGTGGGAAGCGGCAAGAGCCATCAAGTTTTGAGGCACGCCGCACAGCCGTAGCGGGGGTCATTGACGAAGCGCGGGAGAGCCCCGGCCCCTCCAACCTGCGAGCTCGCCCTGATACATTCAGCCAGTCGCAGAGCAACTACCGCGTCCTGGCCGGCGGGGGTCAGGCCGCACGCTGGGCCGGTCATGTTGTAACGGTCGAAGGCCGTCCCGCCTTGGTCGCTGCCATGACCATCGTGCCCAATATCGACACGAGTCTGCTCAAAGGGACGCCTAACCTCGTGGTCGACGTCAAGTATATCGACGATACCTTCATCTCCGAGGTCGGCCAGTCGCTGCTCTTGGACGATTTTTCGCTGACTCCCAAACCCGCCCAGACTGGCGCCATCGTGTCTCACCCCTTTGTCGGCGATGACGACATCCCGATCGGCTATCTCAACTGGACAACACGGCAGCCGGGTCAGGTGTTGCTCACGATCGTCTTGCCGCTGGTTGCTTTCGGCGTCCTCGCCACTGGCTTGTTGTCGCACACCATATTGAGGCGTCTCCGGCGCGCTTCGAAAGAGCTGGCGGAGGGTGAAGCTCAGGCCCGGCACGAAGCGAAGCACGATGCTCTTTCCGGGTTGCCGAACCGCGTGCACATGGCGGAAAAAATCGACAGCTTCTTGAACGATCGCCTCAGCGGGATCTATGACAATCGCGCGGTCGCCGCCTATCTCGACATTGATCGTTTTAAGGACATCAATGACACACTCGGCCACCAAGCTGGCGACAAGTTGATAAAGCTCGTCGCGCAGCGCTTGAAGGAATGTCTTAGGCCCAATGATTTCCTTGCCAGATTTGGCGGGGATGAATTTGTGATTTTGTGCGCGCCGGCCGGAGCCGAAGCTAGCTCAGCGCTGGCTGAACGCGTGGACCAGGCCTTTGCGTTGCCGTTTGCGCTTAGTGGCCAGAATATCCGCATGACCGCCTCCGTCGGCATAGCAGTAGCGCCGGACAACG
>JBBQXL010000121.1:0-3846 GCA_038209695.1 Hyphomicrobiales bacterium | reverse complement strand
GTCGATCGCGCCGACGTCGAAGCCCTTCTCCTCCTCCACCTCCTCGGTCTTGGCGGTGAGAAAAATGACCGGGATGTCGCGCGTGGCGGGAATGTCTTTCAATCTTCGGCACACCTCATAGCCGTCCATGCCGGGCATCATCACGTCGAGCAGGATGAGATCGGGCTTCTCCGCGCCGGTGGCGATGGCCAGCGCCTTCTCGCCGTTAGTGGCAACTTTGGTGCGGAACGAGTCCTTCAGTACCCCCGAAACGACCGCAACATTGGTTGGCGTGTCGTCGACGATCAGCACGAGCTTCCGGTCTGATGCCGACATCACTTGCCTCCGAGGTTTAGCGACAAGCGCGCGGCGATGGTCGAGAGACATTTAAGCGCGGCATCGAAATCGAATTTGCCGACGCGATCGGCCAGGGCCTTGACCTCGGCCGGCGTCAGCACCCCCGCCAGCCGCGACTTGGCATCGATGATGAAGTCGGCGGCCTCGCCATCGTCGGCTTCAAGCAGCAGCTTCAGCCGGGCGAGGGGCTCCTGGACGCTGGCGGGGTCGCCTGAGGCGCCATTGCCGCCGGTCTCCTCTGGGAGAGCGGCGCTAAGGTCGGTAAGCACGCGGTCGAGGGCCAGCGACAGGGCTTGGACCGGCGCTGCCGCGTCGCCCCGGCTTCTGATCGCGAGTTCCGCCCGAGCCGCCGCCTCGGATAACGCATTGGCGCCGAGGGTGCTGGCGGCGCCTTTCAGGGAATGGGCCGCGCGCTCGGCGGTGGCGGCATCGCTGGCGGCGAGCGCGGCTTGGATGGTGGCGACGGTGTCCGCCTGTTGCTCGGCGAATTTGCGCAACAGTGCCACGTAGCGCTTGCGATTGCCGCCGGTGCGGCGCAGCCCGGCGGCCACGTCAACGCCCTCGACCACAAGCTCGGGCTCGCCCGCGTGGGCGCCGACACGGCCGGCCGCGCCGCCCGGGGCAGCTCTGCCGTCGCCGTCGCCGCGCCGGATCCATCGCAGCAGAACGCCGAACAGCTGATCTGGATCAATCGGCTTGGCGATGTGGTCGTTCATGCCCGCCTCGAGGCACAGGGTCCGGTCGGAGGCCATCGCGTTGGCGGTCATGGCGATGATAGGCAGACTTTGGAAGCGAGATTCGGACATGCAGATGCCGGTTATGGACGGCATCTGCATGTCCATCAGCACCGCGTCGTAGTCATTGTGCTCAATCATGTGGAGCGCGACCTGGCCGTTCTCAGCTAAGTCGACAAAGGCCTCGGCATCTTTGAGCTGGCCCAACGCGACTTCTTGGTTGATCTCGTTGTCCTCGACCAGCAGGATTCGTGCGCCGCGCATCCGGTCGATGTCAAAAGTGGGGCCGACCTGCGTGGTCTCCGGGGTCTCGCGGTCGGCGCCGAGGGCAACGACGGCGGTGTCGAACAGAATCGACGACGTGACCGGCTTGATGAGGACGTTTTCGAAGCCGCTTTCCTCGGCTTGCTTCAGCACCTCCTCGCGGCCATAGGCGGTCACCATCACCAAATGCGGAGGTGGCGAAAGTCCGCCCAAGGAAAGAATGCGCTTACCGGTTTCGATGCCGTTCAGGCCGGGCATCTGCCAGTCTATAAAGGCGATCTCGTAACGTCCGCCGGCCTCGGAGGCCTGGTGGACCATGTTGATGGCCTCTTCGCCCGATGCCGCCTCGTCGGCCACCAGCGTCATGTTGGTCAGCATGCCGGCCAACACCGCGCGCGCGTGCGGATTGTCGTCGATGATCAGCACGCGCCGGCCACGCAAATCGGATTGGAGAAGGCGCGGACGCTGCGTGGCGGTGCCTTTGCCGAGGCGCGCGGTAAATCGGAACGTGCTTCCCTTGCCCTCCTCGCTCTTGACTGAGACCTCGCCGCCCATCAGCTCGGTCAGCTGCTTGGAGATCGCCAGACCGAGGCCGGTGCCGCCGTATTTGCGTGTGGTGGAGGCGTCGGCCTGCTCGAAGGCCTGGAACAGCCGCTCGATTTGCGCCTGGGTCATGCCGATGCCGGTGTCACTCACGGCAAACTCGACGAGCTGGCAATCGGCGCTGTCCTCCAGCACGCCAACCTGGACGGCCACCTCGCCGGACTCGGTGAACTTGACTGCGTTGTTGCAGAAATTGATCAGGATCTGGCCTAGCCGGAGCGGGTCGCCTCGGAAATGGGTGGAGACCTGCGGCTCGACGTCGAAGATCAGCTCCAAGCCCTTGGCCGCGGCCTTCTCCGACATCAGGTTCCCGACATTCTCCAGCACCTTGTCGAGATCGAAGTCGATATTTTCGATCGACAGCTTGCCGGCCTCGATCTTGGAGAAATCGAGGATGTCGTTGATGATGCCGAGCAGGTGCTGACCCGAGCTCTTGATTTTGAGTACATAGTCCCGCTGGCGCGGCGTGAGGTCAGTCTTGAGGGCGAGATGTGAGAGGCCGATGACGGCGTTCATCGGCGTCCTGATCTCGTGGCTCATATTGGCGAGGAAGACGCTTTTGGCCTCGCTGGCTTCCAGGGCGGCCTCAGTCGCCTTCTCGAGTTCCACCTGGGCCGCCTGGAAGGCTTGCTCGGCTGCCTTGCGGGCGTCGATGTCGCTCCAGGAGCCGACCACCTCCAACGGCTGACCGGCCTTGTCGCGGATGAGATGCTGCTCATCGCTCACCCAGCAATAGGAGCCGTCCTTCTTGCGGAAGCGATACTCGGCGAGGTGCTCGCCGGCGCTGAACAGCTCGATCTGCTTGGCTTCGACCTCGGGAAGATCGTCGGGATGGACATGACCCCGCCAGAAATCGGCGTCTTCCAGATACTCCTGGGGGCGGTAGCCCAGCATCAGCTCGATGCTGGCGCTGACGAAGGTGGGCGCGAAATCGCCGGTGGCGGCGAAACTGTAGACCACCACAGGGGCCGCGCCGAGCAGGAGATCCAGCCGCTCGCGGGCGCGCTCACGGGCGTCCTCGGCCTCCTTGAGTTCGGTGACGTCGGTCCACGATCCGACGATCTCGACGGGCTCGCCTTTGGCGTCGCGTACCACCTGCTGCTGGTCGTTCACCCAGAAATAGGTGCCGTCGTCACGGCGGATGCGGTACTCGATCGAGCGCTCGTCGCTCTCGAACATGTCGTCGACCCAGTCATTGATGCGAGCGACATCGTCGGGGTGGACGCGGTTGCGCCACAGATAGGGGTTGTCGAGATATTCCCGCGGCGTGCAGCCGAACAGGCGCGTGACGCTCTCGCTCACAAAGGTCGGATCGAAATCACCGCTGGCCCGGCGGCAATAGATGACGGCCGGGGAGGCGTTCAGCAGCCGGGAAAGATGGGCATGCGCCGAAGCCTGAATGTCGGAGATGCGCTGGAGCTCTTTCTTTTCATGCTCCCGCGCGGCGTCATGCAGCGCAATCTCGATGATCTCGGCGACGCTTTCGACGCCGGCGTCGCCGGGAGTTGCATCCAGCACGCGCAACACCGCAGCGGCAGCGATCTCCGCTTGTCTGCGACCCTCCGCCATTGCCGATTGACCCTCTGAAACCGCCGATTTTGGCCGTCCACCAGGATAGTAGACTGCCGTCGGCGGCTGGCATAGGGCGGTAAACCCATCGGCGGCGCGGGAAAATTGGCATTGGGCCTTGGCCGGGGCAGGAGCGTGGTGATCGGCCGGACACCCCGCTACGGACTTGCCTCTCAGTCCAAATCTGCCCCCGAATTGGGCAAAACCGCGGGGCAGGTGGCGCACGGCTTACCAAAAGTCTCGCGGGTGTTGCCGCGCTGCTCTATCGGGGGGTGTTTGTTAGGCATACCCTAACTAGGTCTTGCGAATCACTTTTTTGCGTTGCAACATTGCAGTTGCG
>JBBQXL010000120.1:0-3965 GCA_038209695.1 Hyphomicrobiales bacterium | reverse complement strand
GGCGTGTTCTATTTGTGGGCGCTCGGCGTCGCTGCGGTCATCTCCGGAGATTTCTCGGGCTGGAATTTGGGCTTTGCCGTCGGCGGTTGGGGCGGCATGTTCCTCGGCGCCATCATCATCACCATCATGTATCTCGGCCTGACCTACTCGATCGCCGAGATGAGCCCGGCGTTGCCGCATACCGGCGGGGCCTATTCGTTCGCGCGCACGGCGTTCGGGCCGTGGGGCGGCTTCATCACCGGCGTGGCCGAGAATATCGAATATGTGCTGACGCCGGCGGTGATCGTCTATTTCATCGGAGCCTACCTCACGGCGATCTTCGGCACGCCGGCCGCGTTCCAGCCGGCGTTCTGGATCGCGGGCTACATCATCTTCGTTTCGGCCAATGCCCGCGGCGTCGAGCTGTCGTTCATGGTGACCGCCATGGTGACGCTGCTGGCGATCGCGGTGCTCATCACCTTCTTCGTCAGCGCCATTCCGTTCTTCGACTTCGGCAAATACGCGATGAATATCGGCGTCGATCCGGCGACTGGGGCAGCGGTCGAATTGCCGGAGGGCAACGGCCCGTTCCTGCCGTTCGGGGTCTACGGCATTCTCGCCTCGATGCCGTTCGCGGTGTGGTTGTTCCTGGCCATCGAGCAGCTGCCACTAGCGGCGGAAGAGTCGGTCGATCCCAAGCGCGACATGCCGAAGGGCATCATGCTCGGCATGTTCACCCTGATCGCGCTCGGCTTCCTGGTGCTGATCTTTAATCCGGCGATCCCGATCGAGCGCACGGTGACCGACGCGGCCGGCGTGGCCACCACCGTTCACGGCGCCTTCGCGCTCGGTACTTCGGGCGAGCCGATTCTCGACGGCTTCCGCGCGATCTACGGTTTGAACGCGGCGGGCGCGCTGGCGCTGGCGGCGGTGGTCGGGCTGGTGGCGAGCTTCCACGCCATCATTTTCGCCTCTGGGCGGCAGATCTATTCGCTATCGCGGGCGGGCTATTTTCCGCATTTCCTGTCGGTCACCCACGGCAGGCATAAGACCCCGAATCTCGCCCTGATCGCCGGCGCGGTGATCGGCCTCACGGTGATGCTGGTGGTGTGGTTCTCGATGGGCGGCGAGCAAGCCGGGTCGTTCATCGGCGGCGTGCTGCTCAACATGGCGGTGTTCGGCGCCATGTTCTCCTATCTGCTGCAAGGCCTCACCTTCATCCAGCTGCGCCGGCGCTTCCCCAAGATCGAGCGGCCGTTTCGCAGCCCGTTCGGCGTGGTCGGGGCCTCGCTGACGGTGATCATTGCGCTGGTGACCATCGGCTTCCAGCTCGCCGATCCGGTCTATCGCACCGGCGTGATCGGCGTGGCGATCTGGTATGCGCTGGCGATCCTCTATTTCGCCGTCCATGGCCGGAAGACGCTGGTGCTGTCGCCCGAGGAGGAGTTCGCGCTCAAGCACCGCGAAGGCGCGGCCTAGCAGCCGGCCTAGCGCTTGGCGCCGGTGCGGGCGTGCCAGGCGGTGCGCGCGTGCTCGCTCTCGATTTCGCCGCGCTCGGGCACCCGCGGCAGGGCCTCCATCACCCGCTTGCGCGGGAAGGTGATGATGACCTCCGTGCCGTAGCGCAGCTTGCTCTTCAGCTCGAATGCGCCGTCATGCAACTCGGTCAAGCCCTTGGTGATGGGCAGGCCTAAGCCCGTACCGCCTTCGGCGGTCTGATGCGCCAGCGAGCCCTGGCCGAAGCTCTTCAGCACGCGCGGGATTTCGTTCTCGGGAATTCCGGGTCCGGTGTCCTTCACGCTCAAAAACTGGCCGCCGGTGCCGGTGCGCCCCAGCTTCAGCGTGATGGTGCCGCCCGAGGGGGTGAACTTGATGGCGTTGGACAGCAGGTTGAGGCAGATCTGGCGGATGGCGCGCTCGTCGGCCCAGAGCTGCGGCAGGTTCGGCTCGAAAGTCTCGACGATCTTGAGGCCCTTGTTCTCGGCGCGCAGCCGCATCAGCCGGTGACAATCCTCGACCACTTCGGCGAGATCGAGCGGCGCTTCGTGCAGCTCGTAGCGGCCAGCCTCGATGCGGCTGATGTCGAGAATCTCGTTGATCAGGTTGAGGAGATGCTGGCCGCTTTGATGAATGTCGCCGGCATATTCTCGGTAGGTGGGGACGGTGTGCGGTCCCAGGATCTCCGCGCGCATGATCTCGGAAAAGCCGAGAATGGCGTTCAGCGGCGTGCGCAGCTCGTGGCTCATGGTGGCGAGAAAGCGCGACTTGGCGAGGTTGGCTTCCTCGGCCCTGAGCCGCGCCTCCTCGGAGATCGATTTCGATTGTTCGAGTTCGGCGATCAGCGCGTCCTTCTCGGCGCGGAACTCCAGCATGGCAACGACGGTGGCGTTGAGGCCGCTGGTCAGCCAGATGAAGTAGATATGCACGCCGACCGCCATCGCCGCCATCGCCCAGTAGAACGGGTTGTCGAGCAGCGCAAAGTGGATGACGATGGCGATGGTCATCGGCAGGGTGCCGGCATAAACGATGGGCATCACCGTCGATGCGAACAGCATGCGCATCGAGATGACGACAAGCAGCGAGGCAAAAATGAAGGTATTGGCGGCCTCGCCCTGGGTGGCGGGACTGATGAAGGCGACCCCGGCCCAGCACACGCCGTAGAGGAACTCGGCGGCGGTGATCTTGGCCCGCCACATCGGCGTGGCGGTATCGTCGCGCGGTGCGTTGATGAATTGGCGGCACAACGCGATCAGGATGCCCTTGGCCACGAACACGGTGCCGAGCCAGATCAAGAGATCGTGGGGCGGCGCCCAGAACATGGCGCCCATGGCGACGATGACGGCGAGGAGCGGGGTGGTGACGGCGGCGGACAGCTCGTTCCGCACGAACATGAGCAGCAGCTCGTACTCGAACTCCGGCTTGCCACCCGATTTATAGGTGAGCTTCTCGCGAGCTTCTTGCACGCTGCGGGACGAGCGCCGCTTGCTGCTGGCAGCTGCCGGAGCTATCCGCTCCGCCTCCGCTGACACGCTCCCTGACATGGTTGACTAGACCCGCACCGAAATGACTGACAAAAAAACCAGAACTCCCAATGGCCTAAGCCGTTGGAAAGCCTTCCCGGACCCCCTGACGGTCTGCCTAGAACTATCTGCGGAAATCCCTAACGGTGCGTTTACTCTCGCTCCGTGCTGAGACGAGGATAAGATCGCGCCCCATGCGACTGACCATTCTCGGCTGCGGCGATGCCTTCGGCGCCGGCGGGCGCCTGCAGACGTCATTCCAGGTGCGCGCCGCCACCTCTACCTTCCTGATCGATTGCGGCGCGACGTCGCTGATCGGCATGCGCCGGCTGGGGATTCAGCCGAACGACATCGACACGGTGTTCGTCAGCCATTTGCATGGCGATCATTTCGGCGGATTGCCGTGGTTTCTGGTTGATGCGCTCTATGTCAGCAAGCGGACGCGGCCGCTGGTGGTGGCCGGCCCTAAGGGCATTGCGGCGCGGTTCCACACGGCGGCCGAGGCGCTCTATCCCGACATCACCAGGGCCAAGCGGGGTTTCGAGCTGAGCTTCATCGAATATCGGGAGCGAAAACGGCTCGACATTGGCGGCGTGAGCGTGGTGCCGTTCGAGGTGAAGCACCCGTCGGGCGCGCCGCCTTACGCACTCAGATTCGAGCTGGAGGGCAAGGTGCTGGCGTTTACCGGCGACACCGGCTGGATCGAGGCGCTGTGCGAGGTGGCGCGCGGCGCCGATCTGTTCATCTCGGAATGCTTCCAATTTGATCTCACGCTGCCCATCCACCTCGATTATCTGACCATCGACGCCAATTACCAACGGCTCGGGGCAAAGCGTGTGCTGCTGACCCATATGGGGGAGGCCATGCTGCTGAATATTGGACAGGTCGATCGCGCGCGCTATGTCATCGCCGATGACGGGATGACGCTCGATCTATGAGCGGCGCGCGACCAGCCGAGCTCGAGAG
>JBBQXL010000119.1:0-4045 GCA_038209695.1 Hyphomicrobiales bacterium | reverse complement strand
TGGCCCTGATGGCCGAAGGCGTCGGCGCCGGCGATGCCGTGTTCGTGCCGGCCTTCACCTTTGTCGCCACGGTCGAGGTGGCGGTGCTGGCCGGCGCCACGCCGGTCTTCGTGGATGTGCGGCCTGACAGTTTCAACCTCGATGTGGAAAGCCTCGACGCCGCGATCGGCGAAGCCAAGACGCGCGGGCTCAAGCCAAGCTGCGTGATCCCGGTCGATCTCTACGGCCAGCCGGCGGACTACGCGGCGATAAGGGAAATCGCCGAGGCGCATGGCCTGCTGGTCATCGCCGACGCGGCGCAGAGCTTCGGCGCCAGCCTCGCTGGCAAGAAAGTCGGCACGCTCGCCGCCTACACCGCGACCAGCTTCTATCCGTCCAAGCCGCTCGGCGGCTATGGAGACGGCGGGGCGGTGTTCACCGATGACGACGACAAGGCCGCGCGGCTGCTCGCGCTGCGCAACCACGGCAAAGGTCCCGGTCGGCCGGACATCGAATATCTCGGCCTCAATAGCCGGCTCGACTCGATCCAGGCCGCCATCCTGCTCGAGAAGCTTCGTCTTTTCCCCGGGGAGATCGTCGCCCGGCAGAAGACGGCCGACCGCTACAATGACGGCCTCGCTCCGGTCGCCAAAGTGCCCGAGCTGATGGCAGGCGCACGTTCGGTGTGGGCGCAATACACTATCGTCACCGATGACCGCGACGGCCTGGCCAAAACCTGCCGCGAAGCCGGCGTTCCGACGGCGATCCATTATGCCAGCGCGCTCAATTGCTTGCCGCCCTACCGGGCGATGCCCACGGCACCTGCCGGAGTTCCTCAGGCGGAATGGCTGGCGGCGCGGGTGATCAGCCTGCCCATGCATCCTTATCTCAGCGCCGAGGCGCAAGATTTGATCATCGAAGCGGTGCGGCAGGCGCTGACCTCAACCAAGGCAGGCGTCGCCCATGCGGCCGAATAGGGCGGACCGGTAAAGACCATGGCAGATCAGGTTCGCGTCGCCGTGGTCGGCTCCGGTTATTTTGGGCGCTTTCACGCCGATCACTATGCCCGCAATCCGCACGCACAGCTGGTCGCCGTGGTCGATACCGACCAGGAGCGGGCCAAGGCGGTCGCCGGGGAGTTCGGCGCCGAGGCGGCCACCGACTATCGCAGCATCATCGGCCGCGTCGATGCCGCCAGCGTCGTCGTGCCGACGCCGCTCCATTTTGACATCGCACGCGAGCTGATCGAGGCCGGCATCAACGTGCTGGTGGAGAAACCGCTGACCGACAGCGTCGAATCCGGCCGCACGCTGGCAAAACTCGCCGAGACGCGAAAGGTCGTGCTGCAGGTAGGCCATATCGAGCGCTATTCCAGCGCCTATCGCACCCTCGCCAAGATCATCGCCGAGCCACTTTATTTCGAGAGTTACCGCATCGCGCCGTGGAAGAATCGCGGGGTCGAGGTCGACGTAATCCTCGACCTGATGATCCACGACATCGACATGATCATCGGTCTGGTCGACTCGCCGGTGGCGGAAGTCGATGCCGTCGGCACACCGGTGCTCGGCAAGAGGATCGACCTTGCCAATGCCCGTATCACGTTCGAATCGGGCTGCATCGCCAATGTCACCGCCAGCCGGGTCAGCTACAAGACCGAGCGGCGCATGCGGGTGTTTGCCCGCAACCAATATCTGAGCTGCGATCTCGGCGAGGGGCGGATCTCCGGCTACCGGCTGCGCGGCGATCCGATGGTCGACGGGCTGGCGGCAATTGCCACCGAATCCTATGAGATCGAGAAACAGGACAGCCTTGCCAACGAGATCGAGGCCTTTCTCGATTGCGTCCTCACCGGGCGGAAGCCGGTGGTCGACGGCCAGGCCGGCTGCGAGGCGCTGCGCGTGGCCAGCATGATCAACGAGAGCATCGAGGTGCACCTCAAGCGGGTGCAGGACGCGCCGGGCCATTCGGCGGCCGGAGCGGTGAAAGCCTAGTCCAGGCTGGGGACCGGCGTCGCCGGCGCCTTGCCGTGGACGATATCGAGCACAATCTTGGCGGCGCGCTCGCTTGGCGAGGGAGTGCGCTCGCCGAGGCCCTGAACCACCTCCTTGAAGGCTTGCAGCTGCTGGGCGCGGGCCGACTCGGAGTCGAGAATTTCATCGGCGGCTTCGGCCAGCCGGTCCGGCGTGCACTCTTCTTGCAGGCATTCCGGCACCACCTGGCGGCCCGCCAGCAGATTCACCAGCGAGGCGTGCTCGACGCTGACCCCCATGCGGCGGACCAGAAAGGCCGATGTCGGGCTGACCCGGTAGCCGACCACCATCGGCACGTTGGCGAGGGCCAGCTCGAGCGTCACGGTGCCAGACTTGGCCAGGGCAGCATCGGCGGCGGCGAAGGCGTCGTAGCGTTCCGCCATGTCGATGATGAGGACTTCGTCCAGCGGCCACGCCTGGGTGATATCCTTAACCAGTTGATCCACCGAGTGCACCACTGGAATGACGATGCGCAGGTCGGGATATTTCTCCTTCAGCCTGAGCAGCGCCTCGCCGAAGACCGGCAGCATGCGGCGCACTTCGCCGGCCCTGCTGCCGGGCAATACCACAAGCAGAGGCGCCTCGGCCGGGAGTCCATGGCGCTTCCTGAATGCGGGACCGTCGCCGCGCTCGACCCCGGCATCGAGGGCGGGATGGCCGACAAAGGAGCAGGGGATGCCGTATTGCGCGAAGAAGGGAACCTCGAACGGCAGCAGCGCCATGATGTGATCGAGCCGCTTCTGAAGCTTGCGGGCGCGGAACGGCCCCCAGGCCCAAAGCTGCGGCGCGACGTAATGGATGACCGGGATGCCGGAGCCGCGGAGATGGTGGGCGAGCCTGAGACAGAAGCCCGGCGAATCCACGGTCACCACCGCGTCGGGCTCGAGCCGCCGCGCCGCCGCGGTCGTTTCGTTGAGGCGTCTGAACAGGCGCGGCAGATGCGGCAGCACCTCGGCGAGCCCCATCACCGACAAATCGCTCATCGGAAACAGGCTGGTGAGCCCCTGGCGCTCGCTTTCCGGACCGCCGACGCCGGCAAAACGGATGCGGCCGCCGGTCTCGCGCTTGAGCGCGTCCATCAGCCGGCCGGCAAGATTGTCGCCGGACGCCTCACCCGAGACGATAAAGATCAGCGGCTCGCGTTCACTCATGCCAACTCCACATCCAAGCCCGCGCCGGAAATCGTCGCGCCGCCGAATTCAAACATCCCGCCATGACAGGAAGGTCGCGGCCTGGCCATGCCTCACGCCGGCGCGGTCGATCAGCTCCCATACCACGCCGTCCTCGATGATAAATCGCCGCCCCGACTTGGCGACGCGAAGGCCGCGATAGCCGGAGAGGAAGCCGTTGCGCGCGACTTCGTCCAGCAGCTTCTGCCGTTCGGCCCGATCGGGCGCCTCGGCCGACAGCCGCGACGGCAGCGTCATAAACTCCTGCCACGAATATTCAAAGCAGGTTTGGGCGGCCTGGTTGGCATAGATGAATTTCGGGTCCCGGTCGGTGCCGTGGGCGAGGACCACGAACGGCGCCTCCCGGTACAGCCAGCCGGCGTCCGTGCCGGGCGGAACGAGGGGGGCGCCGACTAGCCGCGCATAGCTTTCCGTCAGCAGGGCGAAAAAAGCCGGATCGCTCGACAGATCAACGAATCGGCGCTTTGGTGCGATGCTCATTTTTGCTGCCCGGCCAGTGACCTTTTTGCGCCGGGATTAAGCCCCATAGACGCGCGTTTAGGCTAGGAAAATTCGCCGCACAGTGCCTCCCAATGGCCAGTGGAGCCATGCGCCCATTATCACCAGACCAAGCCGGCCCGGTTGCAGTCCCGCCTGACTCCCCCGAGGGCAGACGGCGCCGGATTGCGTCGATCGACATGCTGCGCGGCCTGGTCGTGGCGCTCATGGCGCTCGACCACACCCGCGATTTCTTCAGCGCCGCCGGCTTCAATCCTCGTGACGTGGCCGATCCCGCTCTGTTCCTTACGCGGTGGGTCACCCATTTTTGCGCGCCCACTTTCATCCTGCTGGCCGGGCTGTCGGCCT
>JBBQXL010000118.1:0-4172 GCA_038209695.1 Hyphomicrobiales bacterium | reverse complement strand
TCCTTGTCACGATCGATGACGTAGTGCCCGGCCACCCCGCCGAGCAGGGCGCCGATCGGCCCGCCGATCGCAAGCCCCGCGGCGGCACCTGCAAGCTTGCCCCAAACCGACATTACTGGGTCCCCCGGAGTTGTTGCTTTGCCCAGAGCATAAGGACTTTTAGGCGTGGCCGCATGCGTAGAATCGACCCGCCGCCTGGCGCCCGTGTTGCGCGCGGATTTCGATCAAGAACCGCGGAAATTAGCCAAGATCGAGAGCTTGGGCTCGTCCACTTCGAGGCCGGCCTTGAGCCGCCGCTCTACGTGCCAGGAGCGGGCAAAGGTCCATAACGCCAGCCACAGGGTAGCGGCGGCATTGAGGGCGGTCGCCACCCACAGGAAGGTCGAGCCGAGGTCGAGCCGGGCAACGGCAGCGACGATGCCGGCCTGGAACACGATACCAAACCCGCCGGCCACCACGATAGCGGCGCTGAGCGAGGTGATGAAGAAGACGAACAGGTTGCCGCCGTGGATCGGCGACTCTTTGGGGGTTTCGGTATCCATGCCGATCACTTGAGAGCCAGGTTGCGACCCTCATAGCCGAGGGGGATAGGGGTTACAAGTGGGCTTACCTCTTCTCTCGTTCTCTCGGGCCCCTTCGCGACTCCTTCTCTCGGGCCCGATCGAGACTCCGGTGGTGCAAGCCGCAGCGGAAATGGAACCTCGCCGCGATTGTCTCGTTGAATAGCCACACTGTTTTTTCCGGCCGCGATGTCGCGGCAACAATGGGAGCAAGCAAATGAGACGAGACATAATCGCGATGGCCGTCGGGCTGTCGGCACCGATCTTCCTCAGTTCAGCCGCCCTCGCGGCGCAAGCGCCGATGACGGCGGATTTCGTGCAGACTGTCGCCATCAGCGACATGTTTGAAATTGAGTCAGGCCAGCTCGCCACCGACAAGGCGGGCAATGCCGACGTGAAGTCGTTCGGCCAGCACATGGTCGACGACCACACCAAGACCAGCAAACAACTCAAGGCGCTGGTGAACGACGAAGAGATTAAGGCCGAGCTGCCGACCAAGCTCGATGCCGAACACCAGGCCAAGCTGGACAAGCTCAAGGGCATCTCCGGTGGCCAGTTCGACAAGAGCTACATTCAGAGCCAGGTCGACGCCCATGAGAAAGCCGTTGCCCTGTTCGAGAGCTACGCCGCTGCCGGCGAAAACGACGAGTTGAAAGAATGGGCCGGCGACACTCTCCCGACCCTCAAGGACCATCTGAAAGAAGCCAAGAGCTTGAGCGCAAAGGTCGACCAGATGGCCGCTAACGACACCAACAAGGCCGACGACGGGGCCATGCGCGATGATAGCGCCATGGCCATGAATGACGATGACGCCAAAGACGCCAAGGCCAAGCCGGTTCAGAAAAGCAATATCAAGTATGTCACCCGCCAGGCTCCGACCGATTGGACCGCTGAAGCTCTGATCGGCCGCACTGTCGAGAACAGCAACGGCGACAATCTCGGCGAGATCAACAACGTGATCATAAACGAGAAGGGTGACGTCGTGGCCGTGGTCATCGGTGTCGGCGGCTTCCTCAGCATCGGCGAGAAGAATGTCGGCGTGCCGTTTGATGAGCTGGACTTCAAAACTGCGGCGGCGATGCGCGACCGGTCGGATAACGCGAGCGATCGCGAAACCAAGGCCGAGCAGAAGGCCGACGAAGCCGCAGCTCGGTTCGACACCGAGCATGCTGACATCCGGATCGTGCTGAACACGACGAAGGAAGATCTGGAAGCCGCGCCCAGTTTCGCCTGGCTCGACGATCAAGATTCGAAGAACGCCAAGCGCGAGCGGGTCGTACAGTAAGCCCGACTCTTGCAAACTCAGTTACGGGCGGCTTAGGCCGCCCGTTTCCTTTTTGAGGGCCGATGTTCTTTGACAACTGGATAGGCCTTCTCCGCGTGCTGGTGATCGGCACGATGGCCTATGCCGCGCTGGTGGTGATGCTGCGCGTGTCGGGCAAGCGCACGCTCGGCAAAATGAACGCGTTCGATCTGGTTGTGACGGTGGCTCTGGGGTCAACCTTCGCCACGGTGGTGCTCAGCAAATCGGTGCCGCTAGCCGAAGGCGTGCTGGCCTTGGCGCTGCTGATCGCCCTGCAATACATCATCACTTGGCTGTCGGTGCGTTCGGAATGGGTCCGCGCATTGGTCAAGAGCGAGCCCACCCTGCTCGTCAGCGACGGGAGCTATCTCGACGCCGCCATGCGTGCCCAGCGCGTCACGCGGGAAGAAATCGCAGCCGCACTACGGGAGCAAGGCATTTCCGGACTGGAGAGCGTCGCCTGCGTGGTGCTCGAGACCGACGGCACGCTGAGTGTCGTGCCCGCGTCGCCACACAAGCCGGGATCGCCCTCCGCGGCCGAGGCCGTCACGCGAAGATCAGCTTGAGCAGGAACGCGAGCGCGATGATTCCGACCGCAGCGTTGATCTCGCCGAAACGTCCGGCCAGGGCCTTCAGCGCCACGTAGGCGATGAAGCCGAGCCCGATCCCGGTGGCGATCGAATAGCTCAACGGCATCATCAGCACGATGATCAGCGCCGGAATATAGTCGGTCGGGTCCTCCCAGCTGAGCGCGCCGAGGCTCGATGCCATCAGGCAGGCGACCGTGACGGCCGCAAGCCCGGTCCGGCCACGGCATTTTCCAGCGCGATCAGCGCCAGAAAGAAGCCGATGCCGGCGACGATGCCGAGCTTCAAGCTCATAGGGATGGCGTCGATCAGCCAGGCGCGCAGCGGCGACAACGACAGGAGGAAGAACAGAACGCCCGACACGAATACGCAGCCGAGCGCAAGCTGCCAGTTGCCGCCGAGCTCCGGCACGATGGTGAAGGCGAAATAGGCGTTGAGGCCCATGCCCGGGGCGAGCGCTATCGGATAATTGGCGTAAAGCCCCATGATGAGGGAGCCCACCGCGGCGGCGAGGCAGGTGGCGACGAACACGGCGCCATGGTCCATCCCAGCCTTCTCCAGGATCGCCGGGTTGACGAACATGATGTAGGCCATGGTCAGAAAGGTGGCGAGGCCGGCGCGCAGCTCGATGCCGACACTCGATCCTGACGCGGTGAGGCCGAAGACTCGGTCAAGCGCACCCCCTGCCCCCGGCTCGGCCGGTGCAGGCGAGTCTCCAACCGGCTGGCGCCGTCCTTTTCGTTTTTCCGCGCCCACCCTATCCACCTTTCCACTTGCCACGCCCGGCAATTACGGAATTCTTACGCGACCCTGGCAATGGCAAGTCCCCGGCTTATCCACATCTCCCCGCCTGGCGCGAGGCTTTGCAGTTCAATGACACCGAGCCGGCTTCTCCTGATCTGCCTCACCCTGTGGGGGCTCGCGATGCTCGTCCCCGGTCTGCTCAGGGTGGCCGAGCCGCTCGGTTCCTTCGGTTTCTTTGCCAATAACGATGGACTGATCTACGACGCCAATGGGCCGTTCGACGAAGACGCAGCATCTCCGGCCTGGCGCGCCGGTATCAGAGCCGGGGACCAGCTCGACCTCGAAAAGATGCGCTGCAGGCTTGGCGAAATTGACAACTGCCATGGCGCGCTCGCCGCGCTGGGCGGCATCGATTTTGAGCTGCCGGGAAATGCGGTCACGCTCGAGCTCATGGCGGCCGAAGGGCGGCCGGCCCGGCAAGTGACGCTCATTGCCGCGCAGCGACCGACGAACTTCCTGGTGCGCGCGGTGAACCTGCTGTGTCAGATCGCCGGTATCCTGGTGATCGTCGCGGCGGCATGGCTGGTATGGACCAGGCCTTCGGCGATGAGCTGGGGCTTCTTTCTGTATGTGAACTGGTTCAATCCCGGGCAGATCTACGCGTTCTACGCCATTCTCGCGCAATGGCCGCTGCTATTGCTGGTGCAGGATGCGGCCGCGGTGTTGGCGCAGGCCGCCGGATATGCCGGGCTTCTCCTGTTCGTACTGCGCGTTCCCAACAACAAAACGGAAATCCGCTGGCGCCCGGTCGAGCGCGCACTGCCGCTGATTGGCCTCGCCCTCGCGCTGGTGCTGTTCGCGTCTTACGGCTCCATGTTTGGCTACCCCACCGAGATGGTGACGCGGCTCTCGATCCTCTCGGGCTTCGTCGTCGATGGTGCCGCACTGGCGATTCTGTTGGGGCGCCGGCGCACACAA
>JBBQXL010000117.1:0-4374 GCA_038209695.1 Hyphomicrobiales bacterium | reverse complement strand
TTCTGGCGCCGGCACAGCACCTGGATGGTGCGCTGGATCTCCGGCCCGCGGCCGATCAGCGGGTCGATCCGGCCCGCGCGGGCCTTCTGGTTGAGGTTGATGCAATAGATCTCGAGCGCGTCGGCGCCCCGCTTCTTCTCGTCGCCGCCCTCGACCGTCGCCGCGTCCTCGTCGACGCCGCGCACCGCGCGCGGCTCCGACATGCCGCCGCGCTTGGCGATGCCGTGGCTGATGTAATTGACCGCGTCAAACCGCGTCATGTGCTGCTCTTGCAAGAAGAAGGCGGCATGGCTCTCGCGCTCGGCGAAGATGGCGACCAGCACGTTCGCACCCGTCACCTCCTCGCGGCCGCTAGACTGCACATGGGCCACGGCGCGATGGATCACGCGCTGGAAGCCAGCGGTCGGCTGGGCGTCGCCATGAGTGTCAAGCACCAGGCCGGACAACTCGTTATCGATATAGCCGGTCAGCTTGTCGCGCAGGAGATCGAGGTCAACGTCGCAGGCGCGCATGACCGCCGCCGCGTCACGGTCGTCGATCAGCGACAGGAGCAAATGCTCCAGCGTTGCGTATTCGTGGCTGCGCTCGTTGGCATATTGCAGAGCGCGCCTGAGAGCCTGCTCGAGACTGGTCGAAAACGAAGCCACTTAGATCCTCACTCTTTCTCCATCGTGCACTGCAACGGGTGCTCGTGCTGCCGCGCGAAGCTGGTCACCTGAGCTACCTTAGTCTCAGCGACCTCGTAAGTGTAGACCCCACAGATGCCGACGCCCTTCTGATGGACATGCAGCATGATGCGAGTCGCCTCCTCGGGCGGCTTGTTGAAGAACCGCTCGAGCACGTAGACGACGAAGTCCATGGGCGTGTAGTCGTCGTTGAGCAGCAGCACCTTGTACAGACTCGGCCGCTTGGTCTTCGGCCGCGTCTTGGTGACGATATGGGTGCCGGTGTCATCGCCCCGGCGAGGATCGCCGTTCCGCGCCATCGTTAGTCCCTATGTGGCGTGTCGTTTTTCATTTGCCAAGGCGTGCGGCCGTTCGCTGTCGACCACCGCCGTCCATTCTAGCTGCATCACGCAACCGACCGCAAATCGCGGCGCCTGCTTCTTCATACCATAGTGTCAGTTGCCGACAGGAAAACGGCAAAAAAAAAGACCCGGGCCAGCCGGGTCTTTTTCATTGGGAAAAAGATGGAGGTTGGGAGGCGCCCGTTAGGCGACCTTCTTGGCCATCGCAGCCTCGACCGGCTTATAGGCATCCTTGGCAAGGCCGACATACATCTCACCGATCTTGGACATCTCGGCGACGTAGGTGTCGTAGGCCTTCTTGGCGTATTGCGACTGGATCTCGACCGCCTGCTCGATCGACTTGGCGCCGATCAGCTGCTCGAACGCGCGGGTCGAATCCTCGAACGCCTTCTTGGAATAGTCGGTAATCGCGGCGGCAATGGCCTGAAAGCCCTTGTTCATCTCGCCGAACGAACGGACGGCCGCATCAAAGCCGTCTTTGCCTACTTTCTGAAACTCTTCGAAACCTTTGAGCATGTGAGCCCTCTTTGCGGAATTTGGGGTTGGCGCGATTGCTGCGAACGCGAGGGATATATGCGTTGCACAAAAAAAATCAACCGAAAATTTTTGCACCGCACAATAAGTCTCGCCCCCATAACTTAACGCTTTGGCAACATTCGAATTTTAGCCTGATCTGCACGATTGACTTTGGCCATGTTCTCGCCACGTAGGGCGGCGAGTTTAGGGCCGTGGCGCGATTTGCGGCAGGGGATGAGCACAATCGCGCCGGGGAAGCTACGTCTGCGGGGGAAGGCGCGAGCCTTTTTGGGGGTCGGTGAACAGTCTTAAGCGTCCTGGTTGGCCGAAGATGCGTGTCGCGGCGCGCGTCCTGCTGGCGCTTGCGCTGGTGGTCGCGACGGCTGGCGTTCCGGGTGGCGACGCGCTGGCCGCCAAGAAAAAAGCGAGTGCCCCCTCGATCGCGGCGTCGATCGTCGTCGACATGAATTCGGGCACCATCCTTCATGCCCAGGAAGCCGACACGCCCCGCCACCCTGCCTCGCTGACCAAGATGATGACCCTCTATGTGCTGTTCGGTTATTTGCGGGCCGCCAATATCACGCTCGAATCCGACCTCGCCGTGACGCCCTTTGCCGCGAGCCAGGCGCCCACCAAGCTCGGGCTCAAGCCTGGCACGACCATCAAGGTCAGTGACGCGATCAGCGCCCTGGTCACCCAGTCGGCCAACGACGCGGCGGTGGTGGTCGCCGAGAACTTGGGCGGCACCGAGGAGAACTTCGCTCGCCTGATGACCGACACCGCCCGTCGAATCGGCATGAAGAACACCGTTTTCCGCAACGCCTCCGGACTGCCCAACGACGAGCAGGTCACCACGGCGCGGGACATGGCTATCCTCGCCGCTCACCTGATCCACGACTGTTCCGACTATTACAGCGTGTTTGAAACGCGCTATTTCACCTACAAAGGCCGCCAGTACCTCAACCACAACAAGCTGCTGTTCGGCTACAAGGGCACCGACGGCATCAAGACCGGCTACACCCGGGCCAGCGGCTTCAATCTCACCGCCTCCGTGCATCGCGGCAACAAGCACCTCGTGGCGGTTGTGCTCGGCGGCCGGACCGGCAGCCAGCGCGACGCCGCCATGCGCGCCCTGCTCGACAAGAATTTTGCCGCCGCCTCCGACGCCAAGCCATCAAAGGCGCAGTTGATGGCCGCGCTCGAGGGCGCTCCGCCGCCGAAACTGCCGGCGATGCGAAAGCCGGCCTTCGCGCTGGCGCCTGCCACACCGGCGCCTACGACTGCGTCTACCAGCGCCGAGGGCGATATCGCCGAACCCGACCTGCCCCTCAGAGCAAACCTCTCGCCGCCCAAGGGCAAGAACTCGGTGCTCTATAGCGGCGACTTTCACGTCCAGGTCGGAGCCTACATGTCCCAGTCCGACGCCGAGAACCGGCTCGGCATGGTGCAGCAGCGCGCCATCGATCTGCTCGACGGTCACCTGCCCTTTACCGCTTCGTTCATGAAAGACGACAAGGAATGGTACCGGGCACGGTTTGCCGGCTTCTCGAAGGACGCCGCCCAGCGCACCTGCGCGGCGCTGAAGAAGCGTTCGCTCGACTGCGTGGTGATGAGCTCGGACTAAAGCGGCGTTGGAGAGCACTCCCCACCTACTTGCCGCCGAGTAGAAACTCCTTGGCCTCGTTGATTCGCGCCGCAAGGTAGGTCGATCCCCCTTGGTCGGGGTGCATCTTCATCATCAGCCGGCGATGTGCCTGCCTGATGTCGTCCTCGCTGGCATCCCGGCCGACCCCGAGCACAGCATAGGCCTCCTCGGCGCTCATGCGGTTGCTGCCCCCCCGGTGCCGCCTTTTCTCCGCTGGTTCTTCCGCGTCCGACTCCTGGCCGCGACATCCCGGCAGCCGCCAATCGAGATAGGCTTCCATGACCGCCGCTTCCGGCGCGCCGTCCTGATGTAGCTCGGCGAGCAGCTCCATCACCTCATTGTCGCTAAGCGTGGAAAGCATGCGGCCGGCAAATCGCCCCGACAGACACTTGCCCTCCATGTGGCCGCTGTCATGATCGAGCTCCATCTCGAGCCGCTCGGTCTTGATGTGCGATTTCTGTCCCGGCGTCTTGCTGGCCGAACCGAACGGACCCCCCAGCCCCAACCCGCTGCCCCTGATCAGCGCAAAACCGAACACCGCGAGTGGAATGGCCAGCGGCAGCGCGCCGCGCACGATCAGAAAGCCCGCCGCGGCCAGAGCCGCCACGCCGGCCGCCTTGCGAATGACGCCGGCGAGCCGACGCGGGTCGATCGCCGCGAGCAGCCGCGCAACGATGATGAGCAAGATCAGGACCGCGCAACCGGCGAGAAAATACACCATGCTAGGCCGTCAGCCGAGCTGCTCGAGCAGGCGCAGGGCTGCGCCGCTCTTGGTCTCGTCGCTGAAATCCTTGAGCGCCTTGCGGCCGCCCGTGGCATAGACCGCGACCGCGGTCAGAAGCTCTCGGAGCTGCTTGGCCGAGCCCGCGTCGAAGGGGCAATAGGCCCCGCGCGACAACCGAGCGATTTCCTTGAAGGCACGCTGCGCCTTGGGCTCCCGGCCTTCCTGGAACAAAAACACCGGCAGGCCGATCATGCCGAGCTCACCGGCAAGCTGGGCCAGTTGATCGACGTCCTCCTCCATGCAATCGCCAACATACACCAGCGCATTGACCTTCGAGGTCTCGTTCTCGC
Source organism: Hyphomicrobiales bacterium (assembly GCA_038209695.1). GTDB lineage: Bacteria > Pseudomonadota > Alphaproteobacteria > Rhizobiales > Methyloligellaceae > Methyloceanibacter. The sequence goes on along the minus strand of JBBQXL010000117.1, from coordinate 112 downwards.
GTCGGGCATGGGTCAGAATTTTGGCGATCTGGGTGAGGCCGCCCTGGCAGGACACTTGGCGCATCAGCCGCGCCAGCGCATCGGGATCGCCCACCCATTTCGACGCCTGGCA
>JBBQXL010000116.1:0-4426 GCA_038209695.1 Hyphomicrobiales bacterium | reverse complement strand
CTCGCGGTCTACACCGCCAACAATCTCGAGCAGGGCGCCACGCTCGAGGACTCGCTCAGGGCGTCAATCAAAGATATCGACGGCGTGTTCACCTATGTCGTGGCGACCGAAAACGAACTCGGCATGGCCAAGGACACCATGGCGGCCAAGCCGATGGTGCTCTACGAGAGCGACGATCTGGTGGCGCTGGCCTCGGAGGAGGTCGCCATCCGGGCCATCGTGCCGCGCGAGATCGACACCTCTGACCCGTACGACGAAGAGGTTCGCGTATGGCGGAGATAGCGCGGCAGCAGCTCAGCGAGCAGGAGCGCCTCTCGCATGAGATGGGGCTGCATACCGAGCAACTCAAAGGCCGTTTGCGGCAGGCGTTCTTCGATGTCGACCTGACCGAAGCCACGCACGGCTTCTCGCTCCCCAACGCTTACGATGTCGATTTGAACAAGCGGGCCGAGATCGACGCCTCCAACATGCCGGCCAAGGAGGTCAATCTCCGCCTACGCGACTTGATGCAAGAGGGCTACGGCACCGTGGTCATCAAGAATCCCGGCGCCAAGCATTCCATCGCGGTCGGTATTCTCAACCGGCTCAACCTCATCATCGAAGGCTCGCTCGGCTATTTCGGCCTGGGGCTGATCGACGGCCCCAATGTCCGTATTTTGGGACGGGTCGGTTGGTCCTGCGCCGAGAACATGATGAGCGGCACCATTCTGATCGAGAAGAATGCCGGCTCGCAGTTCGGCGCCGCCATCCGCGGCGGCGATCTGGTGTGCCGCGGCAATGTTGGCTCGCGCACGGGCATCGACATGAAGGGCGGCACCATCATCGTCGGCGGCGACACCGGCGCCTTCACCGGCTTCATGATGCAGCGCGGCCGCATGGTGATCTGCGGCAATGCCGGCAAGAATCTCGGCGACTCGATGTATGACGGCACCATCTATATCGCCGGCGAACCGGCCAGCCTTGGCGTCGATGCGGTGTGGGGCGAGATGACCGATCTCGACACGGCGTGGCTCGAGCGCAAGCTCCGCATGTACGATCTGCTGCCGAAGGCGGGCGCGGGCTCTTTCCGCAAGATCGTCGCCGGCAAGCAATTGTGGAACTACGACAATCTCGAACCGAGCGAAAAGAAACTCGTGCTGTAGAGCGCGGCAGGCTGGGCAAGCAAGAAATGAAAAAGAGCAAAAACGGCAAGGGCAACAGCGCGAAGGCGCCGGCCGAGGCGCAACGCTTCATCCTGGGCCAGAGTCAGATCTTCACGCCGGAGGTCATCAACGACATCCATGTGAAGTCCGAGCTTGGCCGCTACCGCATGCGCGGCTTCTCGCTGTTCAAGAAGATTCCCCATTGGGACGATCTGACCTTCCTGCCGGGCACGCTGACCCGGTTCGTGATCGAGGGCTATCGCGAGAAATGCGACACCAAGACGGTGATCGGCCCCAAGGCCAAACGGCCGATGGTGCTCGACATCCCTGTCTACGTCACCGGCATGAGCTTCGGCGCGCTGTCCTACGAGGCCAAGATCGCGCTGGCGCGCGGCGCCACCATGGCGGGGTCGGCCACCTGCTCGGGCGAGGGCGGCATGATCCCCGACGAGCGGCGCTATTCGATCAAGTGGTTCTATCAGTGCATCCAGTCGCGCTATGGCTTCAACCCGCATCATCTGCGGCTGGCCGATGCCTGCGAGTTCTTCATCGGTCAGGGCTGCAAGGTCGGGCTGGGCGGCCATTTGATGGGCCAGAAAGTGACCGACCAGGTGGCCGAGATGCGCTCGCTGCCGGCCGGCATCGACCAGCGCTCGCCGGCGCGCCATCCCGACTGGCTCGGACCCGACGATCTCGCCCTCAAGATTGAGGAGGTGCGCGAGGCCACCAATTGGGAAATCCCGATTCAGCTCAAGCTTGGCGCCGCGCGGGTCTATGACGACGTGCGCATGGCGGTCAAATGCGGGCCCGACTCCATCTATATCGACGCCATGGAAGGCGGTACCGGCGCGGGTCCGCATATCGCCACCGAGGATACCGGCGTGCCCGGCATCGCCGCCATCCGCCAGGCTCGCCGCGCCATCGACGAACTCGGCAAGCGCGGCGAGATCAGCCTGGTCTATGCCGGCGGCATCAGGAATGGCGGCGACGTGGCCAAGGCCATGGCGCTCGGCGCCGACGCAGTGGCCATCGGCCATTCGGTGCTGATGGCGCTCAATTGCAACAAGGAGATCCCGGAATCCGACTTCGTGAACGAGATCGGCGTGCCGGCCGGCTATTGCTATCACTGCCACACCGGGCGCTGTCCGGTAGGCGTCGCCACGCAAGACCCGGAGCTGCGCAAGCGGCTCGATCCCGACGAGGCGGCCGAGCGCGTTTACAATTTTCTGCACACGCTGACGCTCGAAGCGCAAATGCTGGCGCGGGCCTGCGGCAAGACATCCGTGCATAGCCTCGAGCCCGAGGATTTGGCGGCGCTGACCATGGAGGCTTCCGCCATGGCCCAAGTTCCGCTGGCCGGCACCGACTACACTGTCGGCGTCGACAATTATCACAAGATCGGCTGAGCGGAGGCGCGCGCGATGTCCGGCAAGAGCGACAAGAACGGCAAAGGCGGCAAGAAGCCGAAAGATAAGAGCGACGTCGACAAATATCTAAAGGACGCGGCCGGGCTCGACACCGCGCGCGAGCAGCTGATCGGCCAGCACATCGGCTATCGCTACGACGTCAATCTGCTGCCCGATTACGACCGGCTCACGCCCTACCTCAAGGAGTATCTGGAGTTCATGGGCTGGGACGACCTCAACTGGCTCGAGGACGTGCATATGGGCTACGAGGCGGGCGAGCCCGCTATCTTCGACCGCAACATCAACGGCTGGGTGCGCATCCCCAAATCGATGAAGCTGCCCGGCAATCAACAAGACCGCGACATGCTGGCGCGCGAGCTTCTGGTCCGCTTCCAGACCTCGCCCAACCTTCCTCTTCACGAGCTGAACAAGGCGTACCGCAAGTTCTAAAGGGACAGCGTTTCTCGGCCTTCGCGCCCGGCCTCAGCCCGGGCCGAGGCCCAATCGGGCTTAAAGGCGACGACATGCACGGTCTCGGGCAGTGCAGGATTGAAGACCCGATTATGCCAGATCGTGGCCGCGCGATCGGCGTTGTCCGGCTTGAGCAACTTGACCCGGCACGGCAGGCGGAAGGCATAGCGTCCTTGCGCGAAAGCGAGCACGCAATGCTTGGCCGAAAGCAGCGTCGCGGTAAGTGGCGCGTCGGCCGGTAACGTCGCCAGCAGCCGGCCTTTGAACGCTTTGGCATTCTGGAAATACTCGGCCTGCAAATAGGCCAACGCCTTTTGGTAGATCTCGCGCGGGTCGGCATATTTCAGCGCCTGAAATCGGAAGAAGGCGGTGCTTTCTTTCGGGTCTTTCGGCACCAACAGAACCGTCAGCCGAGGCGCCAGTTCGGCTCCCGCTTCGTCCAAGACGCGCGGTTGCATGCCGGGGGAGGGACGGCCGCCGTCCTCGCGCATGGCCACCTGTCGCACCTGACACTGCCAAGTGAGGAAGCTGTCCCGGAGACTCTTGCGCTTCGATTTGCTCACCGCTCCTCCCTCCCGTCAGGGGTCCTCTCGTCAAATTTGGGGTGTAGACTGGGTTTTGCGCGTCGTCCGGGCCACTATGAGCAGATATTTCCTCGTAGGAAAACTAATTTCATCTTGATTGACGGAGTGGGGAGCACCGCCTAGCATTAGGTTACAATGGGGTTAATCTCGGACGGACACCGTGGGAAGGACGGGAGCGCGTACAGGCGTTCGCGCGGAATGAATGCATGAGGAAGGCACGATGTAGCTGACTCATCCATCGAGCCCGGGGGACCAAGCGTCCCGCCGGCAGTGAACCTAGGGGGGTATATCAATGGGCAATAACTTAGACGCTTTGACGACCGTCTTCACCGAGTTCTACTACTGGGTGACGGTCGTCTTCATGTTTCTGATCCATGTGGGTTTCTGCATGTACGAGGTCGGCGTCAGCCGAAAGCGGAACCACATGCATACGCTGATGAAGAACACGATGCTGATCCCGTTGGTCACCATCACCTTCTTCTTCTTCGGCTGGTGGATCTATTGGGCCTTTCCCAATGGGCCTTGGATCACCGGGCCGCTGCTGAGCGAAGCCGCGGCGCCGAACTCGGCCGTTTCGCCGACCATGGCCACCAATCTCGGTGACCGCATTACCGGCGTGTTCTGGGCGGCCTTCCTGCTGTTCTCGTGGACGGCAGCGTCGATCGTCTCGGGCGCGGTCATCGAGCGCATTCGCTCGGGCGCGTTCTGGATCATCGCCGTGATGCTCGGGTCGGTGACCTGGATCATCGACGCGGCCTGGGGCTGGCATCCTGAAGGCTGGATGGTCAAGCTGCTCGGCTACCATGACGCCTATGCCTCTGGC
>JBBQXL010000115.1:0-4573 GCA_038209695.1 Hyphomicrobiales bacterium | reverse complement strand
GGGCCGGCCGAGAACCAGGTGGCCTTCACCGTGGGCGTGATCGCGCTCGGCGCCAAGATGGCCAAGGCCGACGGCGTCGTCACCATGGACGAGGTCAACGCCTTCAAGGAAGTTTTCAAGGTGCCCGAGGGCGAGATGAAGAACGTCGCCCGCGTGTTCAATCTCGCCAAGCAGGACGTGGCCGGCTACGAGGCCTATGCCGAGCAGCTCGCCACCATGTTCAAGGGCAACCGCAAGCTGCTCGAGGACGTGCTCGAAGGCCTGTTCCATATCGCCAAGGCGGACGAAAATCTGCATCCGCGCGAGGAGGAGTTCCTGGCCGGCGTCGCCAAGCGCTTCGGCATGACCGACACCGAGTTCGCCTATATCAAGGCCCGCCACGTCATTGCCGCCAAACGCAATCCTTACGACGTGCTGGGCCTCAAGCCATCGGTTACCAACGAAGAGCTCAAGAGCCATTACCGCCGGCTGGTCGCCGACAATCATCCCGACAAGCTGATGGCGCGTGGCGTGCCGAAGGAATTCATCTCGATCGCCACCGAGAAGGTCGCGACCATCAACGAGGCCTATCACCAGATCGCCCAAGAGCGCGGCATGTAGCCCCGTTTAATTAATTCGGTCATGGCCGGGCTTGTCCCGGCCATCCACGAATTTGTATTCCTGAAGCCGCAGTTTTAGGACGTGGTCACCTGGCATAAAGCCGGGCATGACAAAGCTGGTGTAGATCGCACAACGATGACCGCCGCACCTGACAGTCCACTCGCCACCTTGTGGTGTCCCGCGCCGAACCGCGAGCCGCGCCGCAACGGGCGGAAGCCCGACATGCTTCTGTTGCACTACACCGGCATGGAGTCGGCGGACGCCGCGCTCGACTGGCTCACGCGGCAAGAGTCCGGCGTGTCGTGCCATTACCTCATCGACGAGGACGGGCGGATCGCTCAGCTCGTCGCCGAGTCCGAGCGCGCCTGGCATTCCGGCCAGAGTCAGTGGGCGGGCGAGACCGATCTCAATTCCTGTTCGATCGGCATCGAGATCCATAATCCCGGCCACGATTTCGACTATCCGGATTTTCCCGACACCGAGATGCGTGCGGTCGAGGCGCTGTGTCTCGATATCCTGAGCCGCCACGCCATTCCGCCTCACCGCGTGCTCGCCCATTCCGACGTGGCGCCAGGCCGGAAGCGCGACCCCGGCGAGAAGTTCGAATGGCAGCGGCTGGCGCGCGCTGGCATCGGGCTGTGGGTGCCGCCGGCGCCGCTCCAGGACGACGCCGGCTTAGGTCCCGGCGACGAAGGTGAGGCCGTCGCGGCGCTGCAACGCGGGTTGCTCGAATTCGGCTACGGCGTCGAGGTCACGACAACCTACGGCACCGGGCTGGCAAAGGTGGTCGAAGCCTTCCAGCGCCATTTCCGCACCGAGCGCATCGATGGCCGCGCTGACCGCTCGACCATCGACACGCTGAGCCGGCTGCTCGCCGCCGCACGCGAAACGCAGATCGCGTAATTGACGCCTAGGCCACCGCCAGGCCTAGTTGGTGACGTCGAAATCCATGCCGTCGAAGGTGTAGCGCGGCACTTGCGTCCAGATGCCGTCCTCTTGCACCGGAACCTTGTGCATCTTGACGTTATCGACCTGAAGCTTGCCGTCCTTGTCGTTCACCCAGAAATCGATGTCGTAATATTCGTCGGTGCTGCCGGGCTTGCGGAAGTCGGTGCAGGCGAAATACTGGCCGTCCTTCTTCATGTGCCGGACCGGCTGATGCATCTCGACGAATTCGAGCGGAATGGACTCGCCGGTCTTATCGTCCTTGACCACCAGGTCGCCATTCGCATCCTTGTTCTCGGCGATGTAGGTGTGGATCGCACTCATCACGTGCCAGGCGCGCCGGACTTCCATGTCGCCGGGATGCTCCTGTACCGGCAGCCACCACCAGGCGACCGGCATGCGCGTGATCATGTAGTAGCCGTCGCCGTCCTGCTTCGGGCCCTTCTGCACCCTGATATCCATCAGGGTCAGCTTGTCGCCTTCGGGCTTGAACCAGAAATCGATGGCGTATTGCTTTTTGGGAACGTCTTTGTCGTGGAAGATGGCATTGGCGAACCAGCCATAGCCTTCCATGCCGCGCACGCCCTTGACCTGCTCGAAGATGAGATTGAGGTCGGCATTGAGCTTGGAATCGTGGAACACGAAGGCGCCGTCCTTCGACCGCTCGGCGACGACTTCCTCGGTCCGCTTGTTGACGTCTTCCTCGGTGAACTCCTTGGCGCCCGCGGCCGCGGCCGCTTGCTTGGACGCAACAAAGTCCTTCGCCTTTTGGATGTTGCCTTTCGGATCTTTGAGGAAGGCCTCCTTGGAGGCGTCGGACGAGAAGCAATAGACGTGACCGTCCTCGTCGGTCCAATTGACCGAGCAGTCGGTCTTGACCGTCTGCCCCGAGGCGAGGCCCATGGTGCACTGATCGTCGAACTCGCCGTCGACCGCCCGAGCCGGCGAGGCAAAAGCCAAAATAACGGCAAGCGCGGCGGCGCCGACCGTCGATGCCCATAGCCGATGAAGCTTGAAGTCTGTCATGATATTGATTTCCTTGGACGTTTGAGGGTTTTGTAGATCTGCTAACTGTTTAGTCTTGGATCAAGGGTGAGTATGTAACCCAAGTCACCTTTGGCCGAGGTCAGTGCGCGCATGCCCCTCACGGCGCGTCGTTTCCATAGCTTGCAAGGGCCGCCCGGTCTCTAACCTCGATCGACCCGCGCGACGCGTGCACCCAGCCCATGCGCTCCCATTCGGCGAGATAGCGGCTGATCACTTCGCGCACGCTGCCGAGATCGAGCGCCAGCTGCTGGTGGGTCTTGGCCACCACGCCCTGCGTGTCGGCCTCGGCGATCAGCCGCCGGGCGAGCCGCAGGTCGAGGCTGGCGAACGCCACCTCGTCGACCAGCGTGATCAGGCTCGACAACAGATCCCCGTAATTGCTGAGCACGTAGTGACGAAACCGCGGCGAGGTCGTCATCAGGCGGTTGAACGCGCTGGCCGGAAGCGCCGCCAGCAGCACGTCGGTTTCGGCGGTGCTCTCGGCCGGGAACGGATTTCCGGCGATCAGGCAGGAGGTCGTCAGCACGCAGGTCTCGCCCGGGCCGACCTGATATAGTAGGATTTCCCGACCGGATTCGGAGGTCTTGAAGACCCGCGTCTGCCCTTCGATGCACATGACGTAGTTGTGGCAGGACTGCCCTTGGCGGTAGGCGATATCGCCTCCGCGTAAGCGATTGAACTGGGTGGCGGCGAGGAGGTCGCGGCGATGCTCGTCCTCAAGTTCCCCCAACTCGGGGAATGAGGCGAGCCAACGCGAAACCAAATCGTCGGTCGTTCCCGGTAACATGTGAGCCACTTAATCACCCGAAGCGTTTGGGTCCATCGCTTTAGAGGCTCGCGACAGCCCAAAGGGTTAAGGGGAGGGCCGGGGAGGTAGCCGGTCTGGCCCTAGAATATGGGAATTAGCTGCCGATCCGCTATCAAAATGCCGTTACGAGTAGGCAAGGTTTACGCGCCCCCGCGGCGGCGGGGTCGGGGCGGTAACGCTGGCCCGGACCAGCGCTTGACGGCCCATCCGCCACACCCCTTATTACGCCGGTCAGCAAGCCGGATGGCCGCTTTGCCCATTGTTTTGCGTATCAGGCGGAGAGGAAAGTCCGGGCTCCATGGAAGCACGGTGCCGGATAACCTCCGGCGGGGGCGACCCCAGGGACAGTGCCACAGAAAGCAAACCGCCCGCTCTAGCCTTGGCGAAGGCGGGTAAGGGTGAAAGGGTGCGGTAAGAGCGCACCGCGTTCTTGGTAACAAGGACGGCACGGCAAACCCCACCGGGAGCAAAACCGAATAGGGGCGGCGCGAAGCGGGAAACCGCTTCAGTCTGCTTTCAGATGAGTCGCCCGGGTTGGTTGCATGAGGCGCGCCGTAAGGCGCGCCCAAGATGAATGGCCATCACCCCTCACGGGGTACAGAACCCGGCTTACAGGCTTGGTGACATGTTACGGCCGGCGCGTGGGTGCCCCCCTCGCGCCGGCCTCCAATTTTGGGTGTAGGGGTCTTAATCGAACTCTTGGCCCCTATTGCGCGTTCACTAGACAGAACTGATCCCAGCGAAAGGAGACCCCCATGCTTGGTTGGGCCTTGACGTTCCTCGTGATCGCGCTGATCGCGGCTGCTCTCGGCTTCGGCGGAATCGCCGGCGCCTCGGCGAGCATCGCCCAGATCATCTTCTACGTGTTCCTGGTGCTGCTGCTGATATCCCTCGTCATGCACTTCGTCAGGGGCGCAGCGCGCTAGCATCATCCAGAGCGGTAACGAAGTCGGGCCGGCGCTCGCAACGCGCCGGCCCGATTCATATCGGCCTGGATGATCTCGCGCAAAATCAGGCGAGGTCGAAACGATCGGCGTTCATCACCTTGGTCCACGCCGCCATGAAGTCCTTCACGAACTTCGCCTTCGAGTCGGAGCACGCATAAACCTCCGAGAAGGCCCGGAGCTGCGAGTGCGAACCGAAGATCAGGTCGACGCGGGTCCCGGTCCACTT
>JBBQXL010000114.1:0-4627 GCA_038209695.1 Hyphomicrobiales bacterium | reverse complement strand
ATTTTCGGCGGGTTCCTGCTCGGCCTTCTGTTTCACAAGCAGCACGCTTTCGTGGAAGCGTGGCGCCATCAGATCGGCCAGCTCGTGCTGGTATTATTCCTGCCGATCTTCTTCACCTATACCGGCCTGCGCACCAACGTCCTTGGCCTTGATTCCGTTCCGGAGTGGAGCTGGTGCGCCGCGATCTTTGCTGCGGCGGTGCTGAGCAAGTTGATCCCGATCTATTTGGCCGCGCGGGTGTCGGGCAGTACGCCGCACGATGCGGCTGTGATAGGGGTGCTGATGAACACGCGCGCCCTCATGGAGCTGATCGTGCTCAATATCGGGCTTTCGCTCGGCATCATTCCGCCGGACGTTTTCACCATGCTTGTGATCATGGCGGTGGGCACCACGATCATGACCGGACCGCTGCTACAGCTGCTGCTCGCGCGGGCCGGGGCCCGGACCACGAGCCTGGTCGAGGCCTGACCCTGACAAGATAAGGCCTTCTTGGCTGGTTTCGGGCGCTGGGGCGGCCCTTTTTTGGATGCAAACCAGGTGTTATTGGCCCAAAATGGGCGATCAAACGTTTAGGGGGAACAGATGAGAGTACCGGTAGCCATCATCGGCGGGGGGCCGGCTGGCAGCGCCAGCGCATTGTTTCTGAGAGCGCACGGCATCGACTGCGTCATCATCGAGAAAGATAAATTCCCCCGGTTCCACATCGGCGAGTCGATGACCGGCGAGTGCGGCGCCAGTCTTCGCAGGCTCGGGCTGGAAGACGAGATGAATCGTCTAAAGTTTCCGATCAAGAAGGAAGCCGCCGTCTTTGGCGCGCGCGGACACAAATGGGCGCTGCCTGTCGCCGGGCGCGACAAGGACTGGAAGCTGTTCCCCCAATATACTTGGCAGGTGCGTCGCGACGAGTTCGACAAGATGATGCTCGATACCGCGATTGCGCGCGGCGCTAATGTCATCGACGGTCAGGTTTCTGAACCGATCCTCGACGATGACGGTGCGGTTTGCGGCCTGAGCGTAACCACCGCCGAGGGCAAGACCGTCGACATCCTTTCGGAGATGGTGCTCGATTGCTCAGGGCAATACACATATCTCGCCAACGCGGGCATCACCGGCCCGAAATTCATCGGCAACTACGACAAGCAGATCGCGATTTTTTCACGGGTGGAAGCCGACTGCGGGGGCATGGCCCAAGGCGGCGATACCTGGCTGTTCTACCAGAAGAAGTACCATTGGTGCTGGTTCATTCCCGTCACCGACGATCTGGTCAGCGTCGGCACGGTCATTCCGGCCGCTTATTTCAAGGAGAAGAACGAGAGCAAGACCGACTTCTTGAAACGCGAGCTGCACGAGCTCAATCCGGAACTGGCCCGCCGCGTTCCCGACACGACATTGCACGAGCCGGTCCGTTCGATCGCGAACTATTCCTATCAAACTCACAACTTCACCGGCAAAGGCTTCATCTGCGTCGGCGATGCCCACCGCTTTGTCGATCCGATCTACTCCTTTGGGCTCTGCATCTCGCTTGCTGAGGCGGAAGCGGCGGCCAACGCGGTCCAGGACTATCTCAACGGCAAGGGACGCTGCGACGAGCGCCCGTTCGCGGCCTATGAGATCGAGCGCGAACAGGGCATTGATATCGTCGAGGACATGATGGATGCGTTTTGGGAATACCCGTTCCCGTTCGCCAAGGTCGTGCACGACTATCAGGACGAAATGACCGACATCTTTGCCGGCCGCTTGTGGGACCGGCAACCGAGCGCCGCCCTGACCAAGCTGAGAGCGCTGACCAAGCGCCAGCGCAGCTATGATGGCAAGCTCACGACGCCGGTCGGCTCCCGCTACCATCCTGAGCGGGCCCATATTTGGGTGGACGAGGCGACGGCTTAGTCTGCTGGCCGAGCTGAGTGATGTGACGTTGCTTGGGGATATGTAATGACAGTTGAAAATGCGCACTCATCCGTGATGGAGCGCGCGAGTTTGGGATTGCCCAGCCCTTACGTGGCGCCGGAAGGCCAGCTCGAAACACTGATTGCCAAGATCTTCGCCGGCGTGTTCGGCCTCGACCGGGTCGGAGCCGACGACGATTTCTTCGACATCGGCGGCGATTCGCTCGTCGCCGAGACCATCAGCATGGAGATTCTGCAGCAGACCGGGCGCGAGTTTCCAATGTCTTTGTTCCTCGAATACGGTTCGCCACGGCGTATCGCCGCCGCGCTGCCGAAATCAGACTCGGGGAAAGAGGCGGCCAAGGCACCGGTCGCGGGCGCAGCCAAAACCCGTCCGCCCATTTTCGTGGTGCATGGCAGACGGGGATATACGATGCCCCATCCTCACTTTCTTCAGGCCCTGGCCGAGGGCCAGAAGCTGCGCATGTTCGAGCTTCCGGGCCTGCGGGGGGGAGAATCCTGTGATCGGATCGAACTGATCGCACAGGCCTATATCGACCAGCTCAACGCCGAATATCCCGACGGACCGGTGCTGCTGGCCTCGTTCTGCGCCGGCGGCCTGATCGCCCTGGAAATGGCGGCTCGGCTCGCCGAGCAGGGCAGGCCGGTCAAGCATCTGGTGCTGATCGATCCGCCCATTCGCAAGAATGGCACCCTTGGCTTCGGCGCCAGTCCTCTCCAGCCCGACCTGGCCCATCGCACCAAGAGGCTGTTACAGCGGCTGCTGCCTCGGCCCTTGCGCCTGCGCTACTACGACCTGAAGTGGAACAAGAGCATCCGCTCCAAGAATTCCGCGCTCGGCCTGTCGACCGCGGCGCAGGCCAAGCTCTATGCCGCTTTCTCCGACTACTACCCGCCTCGCCATAGCGGCCCGGTCACTATTCTCACCTCCACCCGGCGCATGCCGAGGCTGCAGGGTGGCTCGCATGCGGATCAGATATTGCCCGACCGGACCGTCCATCTCGTGGTCGGACAACATAAAGAGGTCACCAGCGAGCCTCGCGTCGCCGAGGCGCTACAGGCGGCCTTCGATACCGCCCTCGCCGAAAGCTGATCGAGTCCGCGTTCCGGCCGCTGCCGTCAGTTGATTTCCCACGTCACCCTGACCCGCATCTCGACCGTGGTGGTGCCGGCTTCGATCGGCACGTCCTTGGCCATTTCCATGCGGGCCGGCGCGGCGGCGAAGCGCGGCTGATAGGAGCTCTCCTCCTCGCTGATGGTCAGTATCGGCCCAAGGCCGACGCCGGCCGCCTCGGCATAAAGCTTGGCGTTGTCGGTGACGTTCTTGAGCGCGAGCTTGCGCGCCTCGTCCATGAGCGCTTCCGGCTCGTCCACGCCGAACTCGATCGAGTCGATTTGGTTGGCGCCGAGGCTCACCACTTTGTCGAGGATGGCGCCAAGCGTCTTGATGTCGTGCAGGGTGATCCGGACCTGATTGGTCACGCGATAGCCGACCACCACCGGCGCCGCGGGCTTGTCGGTAGGCCGTTGGTCATAGACCGGATTGACCGAGAAATTCGTGGTCTGGATGTCCTTGGCGTCGATGCCCTCGGCCTTGAGCGCCTCGACCACCTTGGTCATGGCGTCGCTGTTCTGGTCGAGCGCCTCGCGCGCCGTCTTGGCTTCGCTGGTAACCCCGGTGGAGATGTCCACCTTGTCGGGCGTGGTTTTAATGGCGCCGGACGCGGCGAGGGACAGCGTGCGCTTGTCGGGCTGGTCATTGGCCAGCGCCGGCGGCGCCTGGAGCAGGGCCAGCGCCATCGCGGCCAGCACGGCGAGGGGAGAGATCTTGCGAGGGAAAGCCATTGATGCGCTCCGCGAGTTGCCAGCCTGCGCGAGGATTGCCCGAGGCCAAAAGAAGCGCAAATTAACTTCCGGCAATTCGCGGGAGCGGGGTGGTGGGCCCGGGAGTTGTGGCACTCCGCAACAATATCAATGTCTTATCGCTCGGTGCGGGTATAAACGGCCCTTTGGAACGCAACAGGTATTTTTCGCTCCTCCCGCACCGAAACCGCTGCCCTCTTCATCGCATTCGAGCCGCAGCGCGTCCGCTGGAGGGGGTGAAGCAGACATCCCGAACGAGTGCGCGAGCGTCAGCTAATGACCCAAAGCGGACATCCATTCCCAGGCTAGAGCGCGACTTCAAGTGCGCAAGAAAGGCCTCGTGGATTGAATATCAATTCTGATCCGCCGAGCTGGCCTGCAAACGCACGCTCTATTAGCTGGGATCCGAAACCCTTTTGTTCTGGCGGACGCACTTCCGGGCCGTCACTCTCCTGCCAAAAGAGTTTCACGTTGTTGGGTTGAAGCTGTCTCTCCCACGTGAGACTTACGCGCCCGTTGCCATTCGATAATGCGCCGTATTTGACGGCATTGGTCGCAAGTTCATGTAAGGCCATCGCCACGACGACCGACTTGGTCGAGTCCAGCCAGAGATCGCCAGGTCCACTAATCTTAATTCGCTCGTGGTGCCGCTCTTGAAAGGGTTCAAGAGCCTTGGTTACAATTGCGCTTACGGGCGCTCTCTCCCAGGTCTCCGAGGTCAAAAGATCGTGCGCACTAGCCAGCGCATGGAGCCGAGCAATGAAGGCATCGCGCTCCTTGGCGTGCTCGTTGAGGGTTTGGGTCGCGATGGCCTGTATCGTCGCCAGGGTATTCTTGATGCGATGTTGCATCTCGTT
>JBBQXL010000113.1:0-4731 GCA_038209695.1 Hyphomicrobiales bacterium | reverse complement strand
CTACTTAAGCCTTTCGCGCGGGGACAATCGCCTCTCCTAGGGATTGAGGGATGATCAGCAGAACACAGACTGCAAAGCCGCGCTTTCAGCTCTTTCTGATCAAGCCATCGCATTATGACGACGACGGCTATGTCGTGCAGTGGCTGCGCTCGACCATGCCATCGAACTCGCTCGCCGCCGTCTTCAGTCTCGCCAAGGGGGCTGCCGAGCGAGAGCTGTTCGGTCCCGACCTGCCCATCGACGTCTACGCCATGGACGAAACCAACACGCGCGTGCGCCCACGCGAGATCATGCGACGCATCGCCGACAACGGCGGCCTTGGTTTGGTCGGCATTATCGGCGTGCAGTCGAATGAATTTCCTCGCGCCGTCGACATCGCTCGGCCGCTGCGCGCGGCGGGCGTTCAAGTGGTGATGGGCGGATTCCACGTTTCCGGTTGCCTGGCGATGCTGAAGGAGATCCCGGCTGACATCAAAGCCGCGCAGGACCTCGGCATTTCCATTTACGCCGGCGAGGCCGAGGAGGGGCTGGACGAGATGTTGCTCGACGCCCAGCGCGGCGAGCTTCGTCCGCTCTACGATCACATGAAACACCTGCCGGACATCGGCGAAGTCGCCTCGCCGCCCTTCCTGCCGCTCGACTTCGTCAAGCGCACCATCGGCAATGTCACGAGCTTCGACGCCGGTCGCGGCTGCCCCTTCCAGTGCTCGTTCTGCACCATCATCAACGTGCAGGGGCGGAAGTCGCGCTATCGCTCCGCCGACAGCGTCGAGCAGATCCTGCGCATGAATTACGCTCAGGGTGTCAACCGCTTCTTCATCACCGACGACAATTTCGCGCGCAACAAGGACTGGGAAGCGATCTACGACCGGATCATCAAGCTGCGCGAAGTGGACGGCATGGATGTCCGCTTCATGATCCAGGTCGACACGCTCTGCCACAAAATCGAGAATTTCATCGACAAGTCGAAGCGCGCCGGCGTCACCCGCGTGTTCATCGGCCTGGAGAACATCAACCCGGCCAATCTGATCGCCGCCAAGAAGCGGCAGAACAAGATCACCGAATACCGCAAGATGCTGCTCGAATGGAAACGGGTCAGCATCATCACCTACGCCGGCTACATCCTGGGCTTCCCCAGCGACACGCCGGAGTCGATCCGGCAGGACCTTGAGATCATCAAGAAGGAGCTGCCGCTCGATATGCTCGAGTTCTTCGTGCTCACGCCGCTGCCGGGCTCGGAGGACCACAAGGTATTGTACGAGAAAGGGGTCTGGATGGACCCCGATATGAACAAATACGACGTCGAGCACGTGGTCACTGCCCACCCGAAGATGACGCAGGAGGAGTGGGAAGGCGCCTACCAGACCGCGTGGGGCATCTACTATACCGACGATCATCTTGAGAGGATCATCCGTCGTGCCTATGCCACCGGCATCAACATCCGCTCGCTGATGCCGGTGCTGTTCTGGTTCTCGAGTGCCGTGGCGATCGAGGACATGCATCCCCTGCAATGGGGTATCTTCCGCCTCAAATATCGCCGCGACCGCCGCTCGGATCTGCCGCTCGAGTCGCCGATCACGTTCTACGCGCGCTACGCGGCCGACATTGCCCGCAAGGTGGTCGTCGTTGCCAAGCGCTGGCACCACCTGAAGAGCATCGTGCGTAAGGTCGAGGCCGATCCCCTCGCCAAGTTCTACAAGGATGAGGCGCTCACCCCGGTCATCGATGAAGACTCCGATCATATGGAGCTCTACACCCAGAACGAGGCCGCCCGGGTAGCAGTCGAGCGCGAGCGCCGTGTCGCCGCCAAGCCCGGCAACGGCGCCAAGGCCCCGGCTTTGGCCGCCAATGGCGCCAACGGGCATCACGGCCACGATCACGATCACCATGCTGTGGATGTGCCCGAGCCGAACGAGCCCGTTTCGCTGCTGATCTAGATTTTCGCTCAATGGCAGTGACCGAAGGCTTCAAGAACTTCGTCACGGAGCTGTTCGGCGGCTTTGGCCCGGTTACCATCCGCAACATGTTCGGCGGCGCCGGCGTCTATGCCGATGCCGTCATGTTCGCCATCCTGGTGGACGATGTGTTGTATCTGAAGGCCGACGAGATTTCCCAGACTGCCTTCGAGAACGAAGGCATGGCTCCCTTCACCTATCGGGGCGCCGGCAAACGCCCCGTCGCCATGTCCTATTGGGAGATGCCGCCGCGTCTCCTCGACGAGCCGGAAGAGCTTGTCTCATGGGCGCGCGAGGCGCATCGCGTCGGCCGCCTGAGCAAGGCAAAATCGCCGCGCCAACGGCGTTGACCGATCTCAGAACCGGCCGAACGCGCGCTGCATGATGGCGGCAACGCCGCTGCCCTGGCTACCATCGGCCACGCGCTGCACCTGATCGCGCTTGCGGCGGAACAGGCCGCGCGGCGCCGGTTCGACCGCAGCGACGGTTTCCTTCACGGGTTGAGCGGCGACGGGCTTGTTGCGGGGTGGCGGCACCCTCTTGGCGGCGACCTGGGTCACCACCGCCGGCTCGAGCGGCTTTGGCTCTATCGCTTGCGGCTCCGCTGCCGCCACCAGCGGCGCGGTCACGCTGTTGTCGCGCAGCCGGTAGCCGCCGACAAAGGGGGCGAGCGCGGTCTCGCTGATCCAGCCGAGCTGGCCGCTGCCGAGGTCCTGGACCCGGACGAATCCTCCCTCGCGCGCGATCACGCGGAGCGGCCGGCCGACCGAATAGGCGAACAGCACCGGCGAGGCGGCGGAAGGCTGCACGCGCCCGACGGCGGTGTAGCCCGCCACCTGGACCCACTCATTATGGCGCTCGATCTGAGGGTTGGATGCGAGCGCGGCTACTCGCTGAAGCGGCGCCTCGTCCTTGAAGATCAGCCTGGCAGCTCTCGGCGGCTGCTTGGCGATCACCGTTTCATTGATTTTCGGCGGCAAAGGCCATTCCTCGTCGAGGACCGGCCTGCTCAAAAAGAGGACGAGGGCAGTATAAAGGGCGGCTCCCAGGAGCCACACCGACGGCAATAGGCGACGCATGCCGACTCCGCATCGGCCCACCCGTCCAAGAGCACACTACACCCATGGCCGAGCACAACTCAAGCGCGCGATCGTGTGGAGGTTGACTAAGCGTTTAGGGGACGGCAGTCGCGGCGCGGCGATCAATAGCCGCCGAGCGCCCGGCCGATCATGTCGCCGAGACCCCCGCCATGCCGACGGAGCCAACGCCGGCTGCGCCAGCGCGGTTCCTCGTCGTCATACATCTGTTTAGCTTCCTGGCGCGACCCCGGCGCGGCGGCGGGCGCGAGATATTGGGCCTTCATCCAACCGGTGGCCGCGCTTTGCGGATCGGTGACCTCGACCCAGCCCTCATAGCGCGACACCACCCTGAGCGTCCGGCCGTAAGGAAAGGCGAACAGCATCGGCGCGTCGTCGGCGGGAGTGCCATGCATGCCGACGCCGGACACCAGCACCTGCACGAATTCCTGTGGCGCCCCCTGCGGGTCGGCCGGCCAGGCGTTGGGATCGGCGTCTTCGCCCGGGACCGCGGCCATGGGATCGGCGGGATCGTCATACTGGCCAGGCTGTTCTGCCATCGGGTCGGCCGGATCGCGGCCCCTGCCGGGCGCGGCGGGATAATTGGGCCTGGCGGCGTGCTGCTGCCACGGCAGTGCGTCGGGGTCGTCGACTTGGCCGCCGTCGTCAGGCGGCAGCGCCGCCATGTCCTGGTCCGCAGGGGATGGATCGGCGCCCTCTGCCGGCACGGCGGCTTGCATATCTTGAGCTGGTGCGGCGGGCGCCGTGGCCTGCGGGGCAGTGTCGGCGGGCAGCGCTGCGGGTTCGTTAGTCCGCGCGATTTTCTGCTCGTAGGCGAGCGATCGCGACGGCGGTGCGCTTTCCGCGCGTTTGATGGTCGGCTCCGGCGGGCTTACCACCAGATAGAGGGCGCCGCAGACGAGAGCGCCGAGAACCAGCAGCGAGAGGATGAACTTGTTAATGGCAGGGTCTCCCCGTCCTATGCCGCCATTTGCCCGGAAAAAGGCGGCAACAGCATGTCAATCGCGACGATTATGGATGTGTTAAGTCTAATTTTCGGTGAACCGTTCCATGAGGCGATCGTCGGCCAAAAAATGCCAACTCCGGCAAGCCCCTAGCCCAAGCTTCCGGGCGCGATGCCACTCCTATTGTTCGACCTGTTCCGGTTGTTCGGCCGGCGGCGACGGCACATCCTGGACCGACTCGAGATATTCGATGATCGCCTCGACGTCATGCGGGGAGAACACGAAGATCGGCATGTCGGGATGGCCCGAGACGATGCCCTCGGCCAGTGATTCGGCCAGGTCCGCGACCGGGTATTTGCTGGACAGCGTGCGGAACGGCGGCGCCTCTGGATGCGGACTGTCGCCGTCCTTGCCGATGGCGTGGCAGCGCGAGCAGTTCTCCTTGACCAAGACTTCGCCTTTGTCCGTCAGGCCCTTATCGGCTGCCGCCGCAACCAAGACCCAGCACCCAACCAGCAAAAAGGCAGCGATGGGCGCGACCAGCCCCCTGCCCCGATCAAGCCATGCTGTTAGCGGCATCCCCGATCCTCCCACCATCACCCTCAGGTGATTCGCGATCCACGCGTGGCCGGCGTGAAATTGCGCCCATTTCCGAAACAAAAGGCCGCCGGGCACCGCTGTCTCGCGCCCCCGCGGCCTTACCAAAACTCTCCTTGGCGCGGCGGACCAGATCGG
>JBBQXL010000112.1:0-4750 GCA_038209695.1 Hyphomicrobiales bacterium | reverse complement strand
CGCGGCAGCCCGAGACTGTCGCCGATTTCGGCCAGCAGCGGCGCGAGCGCAAAGCGCTTGCGGCGCGGCGGCATCTCGTGCGCCTGGCCGAAATCGAGGGTGCGGGCGCACAGCCTGATGGCGCGGTCGAGCGAGGTGATCAGCTTCGGCACCAGACGCTGCACGGTCGGGTCCTTGACCGTGATCAGGCGGTCGGACAGAAGCTGCGCGCTCGACAGCATGTTGCGCAGATCGTGGCTGATCTTGCTCACCGCCAGACCGAGCGCGGCGAGGCGGCTCCTTTGCGACAACGTCTCGGCCAACTCCTTCTGCATCAAGGACAGCTCGCGCTCGGCGGTGCCGATCTCATCGCGGCGGTTGGACGGGGTGATGATCCTGGTCGGATCTTCGGGCCGCTCGGAGAAGCGCACGATGTTCCAGGTCAGCTTGGTCATCGGCTTGACCAGCAGGGCATCGAGCGTGAGATAGACCAACGCGGCTGTGATGATCGAGATCAGAATGGACAGGCCGAGAATGTCGAGGCCGTAGCGGATCATGGCCGTCTTGAGCGGCTGCTCGCCCATCACCACGTCGATCATTTCGCCCCTATGGAAGCCAGGGTCGCCGATCACCCGGATGACGCGATCGTCGGGCGCGAGATAGACCGCGAGCGCATCCTTGATCAGCGTGAACCAGGAGGCGTCCTGCAGGTCGAACGAGGCGTCGACTTCGGCGGGCATATCCATCTCGATGATCAGCACGCGGGAGCCAGCGCGCTTGACGGCGATGGCCTTCACCTGGGCCCGCTCCAGCAGCTCGTCGCGCAGCATCGACGGCAGCTGGCCGCCCGGCGCCGCCTCGGCGGCGAGCGAGGCGATTTGCGCCGCCGCTAGCCTCTCCATTAGCCATTGCCGGCGGAAGTTGGACACCGAGGGCACGAATACGAGCACTTCGGCGAGCATCACGAACAGAATGGTGAGCAGCAGCAGCTTGGCCGACAGTCCCGGCAGGTAGTGGGACATCCGCCGCTTTGCGGTCACTGCGCCTGACGGCTCATCGTTCACTGGCACCACGCGAGACTCAAGGGATGACGGGCTTTCGGTTCTGGCCGCTAGCCTAGGCGGCGCAGGAAACTAATGATGCTACGGAGCCAGCCTTTCGTCAAAGTGGGCAAATAATAGGTGTAGGCGACGCGCTTGGAGAGTTCGGACAGGGTCGGATAAGGCAGCACCAGGGAGGTAAGGTCGCCGATCTTGATGTCCCTGGCCATGGCGACCACCCAGAGCTGAAGCAGCTCGCCGGCTTCGGCGCCGACAATGGTGCAGCCGAGAATGGTGCCGTCGGGCCGGGTGATAACCTTGATGAATCCTTCCGTTTGGCGCTCGCATTGGGCGCGGTCGTTGTCGGCATAGGGCCAGCGATAGATGCGGATGCGGCGATAGCGCTTGCGCGCCGCGGCCTCGGTCAGCCCGATCTGGGCCAGCTCGGGGTCGGTATAGACCACGCTCGGGATGATGCCGGCGCTGGCGTCGGGCTTCAGCCGGAACAGCGCGTTACGGATGACGATGCCGGCGTGGTAGTTGGCGAGATGGGTGAAGGCCGGCCCGCCGATCACGTCGCCGATGGCGTAGATGCGGCGGTTGCTGGTCTTGAGCTGGTGATTGACCTTGATGCCGTTGTCGCTGAAGACCACGCCGGCGCGATCAAGGCTGAGCGACTTGACGTTCGGCTTGCGGCCGGTGGCCACCAGCAAGTGCGTGCCCTTGAGAGTGGTGGGTTCGCCATTCTCGGTGAAATGCACGGCGATGCCCTGCACCGATTTCTCTACGCGCTCCACCCTGGTGTTGGGATGGAGCATGACCTGGGTGTCGGCGAGGCGCTTGAGCAGGACGGCGGCGGCTTCGGGATCCTCGCGGGGGAGGAAGGCGCCGAGCTCGAACACGCTGACATGCGAGCCGAGCATGCGATGGGCCTGGCCGAGCTCGAGTCCGATCGGACCGCCGCCGAGCACGATGAGATGCTGGATGCGTTCGGTGACGTCGAAGATGGTCTCATTGGTGAAATAGGGCACTTCGTCGAGACCGGGGATCGGCGGGATGGTGGGCGTAGACCCGGTGGCGATGACGAATCGCCTGGCGCGCACCAGCACGCGGCCGGCCTCCACCGTGAATTTGTCGAGGAAGCTCGCCTGGGCCTGGATCACGCGGACGCCCAAGCCGGTCATGCGCTCGATCGAGTCGTTGGGCGCAATCGCGGCGATCACGCCATGGACGTGATCGTGCACGCCGCGATGGTCGATCTGCGCCTCGATGACGTCGATGCCGAAGGTGGAGGCGGTGCGCACGGCGTCGGCGCGCTTGCCGGCGGCGAGCAGGGCCTTGGACGGGACGCAGCCATAATTGAGGCAGTCGCCGCCCATCTTGCCCTTCTCGATCAGCACCACCGGCACGCCGAGCTGGGCAGCGGCGGCGGCGACCGACAAACCTCCTGAGCCCGCGCCGATGACGCAGAGGTCGGGCTTCAGCACCTCTTCCATGATCGTCTAATCCCCCATAACCACACAGCTCAGGCCGGCCGGCGCCTGAACCACTTCACCGCCACCGGTATGAGCGCCACGACCCCCAGCGCCACCAGCCCGGCAACCAGCTCCGGTGTCAGAAGCGCCCCTGGATCGAGCGTATACGGGCAAGACTCTTGGCCTCCCGGTCCCATCTTGGCAAGGCAGGATTGGTGGGCAGCCTGCTGCGCCCGGATAACGCTGTCGAGCCCGCTGCCGGCCAATGCAAAGGCAAAGGTTCCTGGAATAATACCGAGGAAGGTGGTCGCGACATAGGTGGCAAAGCCCACGCCGAGCAGTCCGGGAGCGAGATTGACCAGCCAAAACGGAAAAATCGGGACCAGCCGCAGGAACAATAGATAGCTGAAGGCGTCGTCCTGGAATCCCTGGCGAAAGCGGGAAAGCCAGGGGCCGGCCCGCGCGGTTAGGAATTCGCCGAGCGCGCTTCTGGCGATGAGAAAGACGATCGAGGCGCCAATTGTGGCGGCGAGGATCGAGGCGATCCCGCCCAGCAGCCAGCCGAACAGGAAGCCGCCGGCCAAGGTGAGCACCGCGCCCCCCGGCAGCGACAGCGCCACCGCTGCGGCGTAGATCGCCACGAAGGCCAGCAGGCTGAGCAGCATGTGGGCGTCGATATAGGCGCGCAGCGTCTCGCGGTTGTCGGCCAGCGCCCCGACCGTAAGGTAGCGGTGCCAGCCCATGGCGAAGACCAGCACCATCGCCGCCGCCAGCAGCAGGAGCGGCCACAGCCGCTTGAGCCAGGTCACGGCGTGGTGGGTTTGTTCCGGCGGAGAGTTCGTGCTCATGGGCCATTCCTTGTCGGGCCATTAGAGCGATGAGATTGGCACTCGCCCGGCCCTTCCGGAACGGCCCGTCGCGCCAATGTGATGCCACGTCACCCAGCGTGCGGCAGGACGGCGTTATTGTCGCACATTGGCGCTGGCGCATTGTTTGAGACTGACGGACTGGCGCGAGGGACCTGAACAGGAGGGTCCCGCTATGATTAGCCGACTTTTGCGCAAGGCGACAACTCTCGCCGGTGCGAAGGCATAAGATTAAGGCAGCGCAAGGCTAACCTGGCCCATAGACCCCACCCAGGATTGACTTAGGCTAGTGCCGCACCCTATAAGCCCCGAGATCGCCGGTGCGAGCGCCCAAGCGCCGCTTCGGCCCGATCGAGCCAGGAGATGCTCCCTTGAAACGCACCTACCAACCATCGCGGCTCGTCCGCAAGCGGCGGCACGGCTTTCGTGCCCGCATGGCGACAGCGGGCGGCCGGAAGGTGCTCGCACGGCGCAGAGCCAAGGGACGCAAGCGCCTGTCGGCGTAAGCCGGCAGCGCTTCACCGGTGACGGCGATCGGACGTCTCAAAACACGCGCGGAGTTCCTGCATGTGAGGGGTGGCGCTCGCTTCACTGCGCCGTCACTCGTGCTTCAGGCGCGCAAGCGCACAGACAGGGACGACTCCGATATCGCCCGGTTCGGCTTCACCGCCACCAAGGGCCTTGGCGGAGCGGTCGTCCGCAACCGGGCGCGGCGGCGGCTCAAGGAAGCGGTGCGGCTGGCAGCGCCGGACCACGCGGTGGAAGGCTATGATTATGTTTTGATCGCGCGGGAGGGCACGGTACAACGGCGCTTCGCCGAGCTGATCAAGGATCTTGAACGTGCGCTAGCCAAGGTGCACGCGCCCTCCCCGGCAAAGAAGCGCTGAACGAAAATCCCGGACTTAACCTCTCGCGACGGACCCGATTGCGGGCCTTGAGCTGAAAGCGACATGGACGAGAACAACCGCAACTTCATCCTGGCGATCGTGCTGTCGATCGGCGTGCTGTTCGCCTGGCAGTTTTTCTTCGTGCCCAAGCCGCAGCAGGGCGCGGAAGCGCCGCCGGCCGAGCAACAACAACAGCAGCAGCAGGCCGAGCAGGGTCCGCCGCAACCGCAAGGCGGCGAGGCGCCCGCGGGCGGCGCGTTGCAGCCAGGCGTTCCGGTCGACGCCACCATGACCCGCGCGGAAGCCCTCGCACAAAGCCCCCGCGTCGCCATCGACACGCCGAGCCTCAAAGGCTCGATCGCGCTGAAAGGCGGCCGCATCGACGATCTGACCCTGATCGACTATCGCGAGACGGTCGAGCCCACGAGCCCGTATGTCGTGCTGCTGTCGCCCGCCGGCGGGCCGCATGCCTATTACACCGAGCACGGTTGGGTGGGAGAGGC
>JBBQXL010000111.1:0-5110 GCA_038209695.1 Hyphomicrobiales bacterium | reverse complement strand
GGGTCGCGCTATCGCGCCTGGCTGGTCGATATCTGGGGCGTCATGCATAACGGGCATCGCGCGTTTCCCGGCGCGGTCGCCGCCACCCGCGCGTTTCGGGCCCAAGGCGGCATCGTGGTGCTGTTGTCCAATTCGCCGCGGCCGAGCCCGTCGGTTCAGGAGCAGCTCCGCCGGTTCGGCGTCCCCAACGATGCCTATGACGCCACCGTCACCTCTGGCGATCTCACCCGCCATGAACTCTCCAAGCATAAGGGCGCGCTGGTTTTTCATCTCGGGCCGGAGCGCGACCTGCCGATCTTCGCCGGGCTCGATGTCACGCTCGGCCGGCATGAGGATTCCGAACTAGTGGTCTGCTCGGGCCTGTTCGACGACGACACCGAGGTGCCCGAGGACTTTGCCGATCTGCTGAGCGCGCTTGCCGCGCGCAAGCTGCCGATGATCTGCGCCAATCCCGACCATATGGTCGAGCGCGGCGACCAGTTGGTGTGGTGCGCCGGCGCACTCGCCAGCCTTTATGAGCAGCAAGGCGCCCCGGTGATCTATGCCGGCAAGCCATACCCGCCCATCTATTGGCTCGCGCTCGAGACCATCAACCGATTGGCGCAGACCGTCTTGGCGCAGAGCGAGGTTCTGGCCATCGGCGACGGCGTGAATACTGACATGGCCGGCGCGGCCGCCGTCGGCATCGACGCGGTTTTCGTGGCGAGCGGGCTGCATCTGCCGTCGAATAGCGGCGGCGACGGCGGGGCCGATACGCTCGACCGCCGTCATCTGGCCGAGCTGTTCGAGTCCGCCAAGACGCGCCCGCTCGGCGCCATGCGCGCCCTTAAATGGTGAAACCCTAGTTGTCGCGGAACAATGCGTCGATACGCGCCTGGTCCTCGGCGGTGGCACCGGGCAGCCCCGGTCCTTCGAGCGTGAGCTTGCCTTTGCGCGCGGATGGCGCGGCGCGCTCGCGGCCCTTTTCCGCCTCCAGGCGCGTGGCGATGACCCGGTCGAGCGATTCGGTGATCTTGGTGACGCGCTGGCCGACCAGGTCGTGGAAGCCGCAAGCCGTCATGATTGACAGGATCGCCTCTTCCGCCTTCTTCGCCTCTTCCTTGTCGGCGAAGGCGAGCAGGCCTTCCGCTGAATCGAGGATGCGTCCGGCGGCGTCCTCCGCCGTCGAGCGGATGGCGGCGAGCTCGCGCAATGTGTTGACCAGCACCGTGATCTCTTCCGAGACCGATCGGCCGATCTCCCGCGGCTTGGTTGGCCCGCTTCCCCCCGGACGGCGCCGTGCGGTCAGTCTCCCGCGCTCTGACATGATTCCCCCACCCCTCGTTGTATGGCTAGTCGCCGAAGACGGCGTCGATCTTGGCCTTCAGTGTCGCCGCGTTGAACGGCTTGACGATGTAATTGTTCACCCCGGCCTTCTTGGCCGCGATCACGTTGTCGGTCTTCGACTCGGCGGTGACCATGATGAACGGCGTGCGCGACAGCCGATCGTCGGCGCGCACTTCGCGCAACAGCTCGTAGCCGGTCATCGGCTCCATGTTCCAGTCGGAGATGACCAGGCCGTAATCCTTGTGCCGCATCATGTCGAGCGCGGCACTTCCGTCGCCGGCGTCATCGACATTGGCGAAGCCGAGCTGCTTCAAAAGATTGCGGATGATCCGGATCATCGTCTTGTAATCGTCGACGATGAGCACGGGCATGCTGGGATCGACAGCCATGACTTCCTCCTGTCCTCACGGGGACCGGGTTTCTATTGGCGTTACGTGAGGCGAACCGGCGTTGAGCGTGCGAGACCTGTCCTCAGCTCAAGACTAAGGCTTCGGCCGTGAACGGATGGTTAAACCCAGACCGCCAAACAGCTTTTTCCCCCAGCGCGGGGCGCCAGGGATTTATTGCGGTGCAGCAATGGGTTCGCTATTTTGCCCTATGACAAACGAGAGGGAACAGGAGACACGATGACAAGCAACGGAAGCGGCGCTGGCGGGCTGGGCCACGGCTATTATCTCGAGGACCTGTCGGTCGGCATGGAAGCGAGCTACGCCAAGACCATCACCAATGACGACGTGCTCGCCTTCGCGGATCTATCTGGGGACGTCAATCCGGTGCATCTGAACGACGCGTTCGCCGCCGGGACCATCTTCAAGAAGCGCATCGCCCATGGCTTCCTCACCGGCAGCCTGTTCTCCACCGTGCTTGGCACCAAGCTGCCGGGACCGGGCTGTATTTATCTTTCGCAAACCATGAAATTCCGGGCTCCGGTCTATATCGGCGACGAGGTGGTCGCGACGCTCAAGATCACCGGCCTCGATCCCGATAAGGCCCGCGCCACGCTATCATGCGACTGCGCCGTCAACGGCAAGACCGTGCTCGAGGGCGAAGCGGTGATGATGGTCGACCGCCGCCAATAAAGCGAGATCGAAAGCATAGGATGGACATTGTCCGCTCGTGGCGCGACGTACCGGCCGCGCTCAAGGGCGCGGCGCTCGCCATCGGCAATTTCGACGGCGTCCATCGCGGCCACCAGGAGGTGCTGCGCGAGGCGATCCGCATCGCCAAGAGGGAAGGACGCCGCTCCGGCGCGGTGGTGTTCGAGCCGCATCCGCGCGAGTTCTTCGCGCCCGAGACGCCGTTCTTCCGGCTGACGCCGCTGCCGTTGAAGCTCGAGCTGCTCGAGGCGCTCGGCCTCGACCAGACCTTCGTCATCGGCTTCGACCGCGCGTTGGCCTCGCTGAGTGCGCAAGACTTCGCCACCGACGTGGTGGCCGGGGGCTTGGGCGCGAGCCACGTGGTGGTCGGCCACGATTTCTCCTACGGCAAGGGCCGCACCGGCACGACCGCCGAGCTGGCCGCGCTCGGTGGCGCGCTCGGCTTCGGCGTCGATGTGGTGGCGCCGGTCGGCGCCGGGGGAACCACGTTCTCTTCGAGCCGCATCCGCGATCATCTTCGCGCCGGCGAGGTCAAGGCCGCGGCTGAGGAACTCGGCTATTGGTGGCGGGTGCGCGGGCGCGTGGACGCGGGTGCCGGACGCGGCCACGGGCTTGGATTCCCCACCCTCAATCTCAAGCTCGCACCGGGGCAGGACGTGCGCCACGGCATCTATGCCATGCGCGTCGACCATGACGGGCGCCGCTACCCTGCCGCCGGTTATGTCGGCGCGCGCCCGACCTTCGGCGCGGGCGAGCCGGTGCTGGAGGCCTATTTGCTCGACTTTGCCGGCGATCTCTACGGCCGGGAGGTCGAGGCCGAGTTCATCGCCTTGCTTCGGCCCGATGAGACCTTCGCCACGCCTGAGGCGCTTGCCGAGCAGATGCGCCTGGATTGCGAGTCCGCGCGCGCCATATTGGCGGAGACCGAGGCCGACGATCCGATGCGCCGCTTTCCGCTCGCCCGCGCGCTGGCCAAGCCGGCGCCGTCTATTTGATCTCGAACGGCAAATCCGTGGTCATCGACTTGCCGCTCTTCGTATCGTGCATGGTCAGGCCGAGAATGTAATCGCCGGCGGGCGCGCCGGTGACATCGAGCTTGATGTGGGTCATGAAATCGAGCGGCGGCTCGCGCGCCGACAGGGCGAACTCGCCGAAGCCCCGCTGCCCGGCCAGCACTTTTCCGTCCGGCAGGCGAAACTCGAAATCGACGGTGAGCTTGGTGGCGAACTCGTCGCCGTCCTTGGTCCACGACACCCCGATCGGCTCGGTATAGACGATCAGCGGCTCGTCCGGCGTGAACACATTGCTTGCGCGCGGCTGGTAGTTGGCGAAGCCCTCGGGGACCTCGGTCACGAACAGGATGCGGCGGAAGCCCAGCGGCGCGCTGCTCAGAGCCTCGGCCGTCGCGGCGCGCGCGGCGTCGATGGCGGCGAGGGCCTTGTCCGTATCCGCCGAGTTGGCAGTTGTGGCCGGCTGCTCCTGCTTGTTGGCGTCGTCGGACGCCGCAGCCAAAGCTGGCGGCAGCGCCAACAGCCAAAGTCCCAACGCGCAAAATGCCAGACGAACCATGCCAGGCCTCCCCTCGTTCCTTTCCGTTCCCTGATTCGAGCTTAGCAGGGCGCGACGCCGATGGCAGCGGCGCAAGGCAGGAAGGCGCTGGCATGTGCGCAGCGCGGTTGCTAGAACGCCGCGGGTATGGCGCGGCGGAACAGGCACGCAAGGATCATGGCGAGACCTTCAAAAAGCGGCAGAACGTCCGCCAAGAGCGTGGCGCGCAAGCCGAAGACCGCGGCGCGCAAGCCCAAGAGGACGCTGAAGCCGAAAACGTCGCGCAAGCCCAAGACCACGCCGAAGCCCGCGCTGAAGCCAAAGGTGGCAGCCAAGGGCAAGGCCGCGCCCAAGCGCAAGGCGGCGCCCAAGCATAAGACCGCCAAGGTTGCGGCCAAGCCGAAGACCAAAGCACGGGTTGCGAAGGTCAGGGCGACCACCACACCGAAGCTGAAGCCGCGCGCCAAGGCGAAACCCAAAGCGGCCCCGCACAGTCGCGCCAAGGCGCAGACACCAAAGCCAAAGCCAAAGCCAAAGGCCTCAGTCGCAACCGCGCGCACAACCGCGCCAAAGCCCCAATCCCTGGTTGCCCGGCTCGAGGCTGAAAATGTCAGGGTCCAAACCGGACGCGACTGGAGCGAGACGCTGTTCCTGCCCAAGACCGACTTCCCCATGAAGGCCGGACTGCCGGTGCGCGAGCCCGAGTTGCTCGAGCGCTGGGAGAAGCTCGGTCTCTATAACAAGCTGCGCGAAGAGGCGAGGGGGCGGGACAAGTTCATTCTTCATGACGGCCCGCCTTACGCCAACGGCCACATCCATATCGGCACCGGCCTGAACAAGATCCTGAAAGACGTGATCGTCCGCTCGCAGCAGATGATGGGCAAGAACGCCAATTACGTACCGGGCTGGGACTGCCACGGCCTGCCGATCGAATGGAAGGTCGAGGAAGAGAATTACCGCGCCAAGGGCAAGTCCAAGCCCGATCTGTCCGATATCGACGCGATGATCGCGTTCCGCGCCGAATGCCGCGCCTATGCCGAGCATTGGCTCAACGTGCAGCGCGAGGAGTTCAAACGGCTCGGCGGCGTTGGCGACTGGGAGCATCCTTACACCACCATGAGCTTCGACGCCGAGGCGAC
>JBBQXL010000110.1:0-5465 GCA_038209695.1 Hyphomicrobiales bacterium | reverse complement strand
GATCTCGCCCGGCTTGGCGAGCTCGGCATTGCCGCCGCGCTCGACCGCGAGATCGACGATGACCGAGCCCGGGCGCATGCTCTCGATCATCGCCTTGGAGATCAGCTTCGGCGCCGGCCGCCCCGGGATCAGCGCCGTGGTGATGACAATGTCCTGGTTCTTGACGTGCTCGGCCACCAGCGCCGCCTGTTTCTGCTTGTAGGCGTCCGACATTTCCTTGGCATAGCCACCGCTGGTCTCGGCCTGCTTGAACTCCTCGTCCTCGACCGCGACGAATTTCGCCCCGAGCGAGGCCACCTGCTCCTTCACCGCCGGACGGACGTCGGTCGCCGTGACGATGGCGCCCAGCCGGCGCGCGGTGGCGATGGCCTGCAAACCGGCGACGCCCACGCCCATGACGAACACGCGCGCGGCCGGCACCGTGCCGGCGGCGGTCATCATCATCGGCAAGGCCCGCTCGAAGGCGGCGGCGGCATCCACCACCGCCTTATAGCCGGCGAGATTCGATTGCGACGACAGCACGTCCATGCTCTGCGCCCGGCTGATGCGCGGCATCAGTTCCATGGCGAACAGCGCAACACCGCTCTTGGCCAGCGCGGCCAGCCCCTCGGCGTCGGAGAACGGATCGAGCATGCCGATCACCGCCGCGCCTTTTTTCATGCTCTTGACGATGCCCGGGCTTGGCCGCCTGACGGTAAGCACGATGTCGGCGTTGCCGACCGCCTCGGCGTCGGTCTTGGCGATGGTGGCGCCCGCTTCCTGGTAGGCCGCGTCGGAGAAATGGGATCGGAGCCCCGCGCCGGAACGCACCGTGACGCTGGCACCCGCCTTCACGAGCTTCTTGACCGTCTCAGGCGTCAACCCGATACGCGGCTCGTCTTTATCTTCGGCGGGTACGCCAATGGCGATCATCGCGGTTCCGAGGCTCAAGGAATGCGCCGGGCGAGAACAGCAACGCCCGTGCGGATTGAAGTCGAAACGAACTGGGTGAAGACCCGGTGAGACGTTGACGCAGATTTCGTTCGACGCTTGGCGTCAAACGACGAAAACGGCGAGAAGTGCCATGAGTACGATCACGCTGACGAGGACGATGACCGACAATTTGAGGAACAATTTGTAGGTCTTCTCATGCTCCACGTAGTCCATGGCCGGATGGCCCTCTTTCGGATCAATGCGCATTCCGCTCCCCTCTCACGCCTGCATTATTGCTTTCGCCCCGCGCCATACCACAAAGCCTGGTAGGCGAGCAATAATCGACCCTCCGCCCGTTTGCCGCCCGGGCCGGTGAGCAGGTCCATCTGACTTCCCTGGCACCGCCGGAAACTGCCAAGATATTGCCCGGTCGGGACAATTCTACGACTGGGCTCAAGATTGCAGTCAGGAGGAACGCGTTGGCAAAGCGTGGACGATTTGCGGGACCTCCAGCCAAACCGCAATTTCAGGCTTCGAACCTGTTCGGGCAAGCGGTCAGCCACCTAAGCGCCGGGCGCGTTCAGGACGCGGAGAATATCGTGCGTCTGCTGCTCATGGCCCGCCCGAAAGACGGCGACGCTCTGAACTTGCTGGGCGTCATTGGCCTCCAGCGCGGCGACTACGCTGCGGCCACGAACGCCTTGACGCGAGCCGCGGCCGCGCAGCCCCGCAATCCGGGCGTGCACTTCAATCTCGGCAATGCCTGCCTGCAGTCGAACCAACTCGAAGCGGCGGTCGAGCATTACGACACCGCCACAAGGTTGCGCCCGGGCTATGCCGACGCCGAGGCGCTGAAGGCCGATGCCCTGAGAAAATTAGAGCGTTGGCCGCAAGCCGCGCTGGCTTATCGGAACGCCCTGCAAGGCAACAAGGATCATTTCGTCGCGCTGAATGGCTACGGTCTCTGCCTGATGCGCGAGGGCGACGCGACCCGCGCGGTGGATATGCTCTCGGCGGCGCTAGAGCGAGTTCCCCCGCAGGACAAGCCTGGCCGCGCCGGCGTGTTGGCGAATCTGGGGGGCGCTTTGCTTCAGGCTGGGGCCGGCGTTGACGGCTTGACGGCGCTTACCGAGGCGGCGGTGCTGCTGCCACAAAGCGACGAGATCGCCTATCTCCTCGCTCAGAGCTTGCAACACGTCCGAGCGGTGCCCAAGGGCGAAGCCTTTTCCGGCGTGCTGCTGCGGCTGCTCGAGCGCGACGACATTAACCCGCGCGCGCTGTCGTCGGCTTGCGTGGCGACATTGAGATCCGAGCCCCGTCAATGGGCTGTGCTGCAAACGCTCGGCCAATCCTCACCCGGCAACATCGCCGATGAGTCGTTGGAGGCTTTGAGCGGCAACCGGCTGCTTGCCACCATGCTGACGAAGGCGCCGATTCCGGACCCGAACATCGAATTGGCGTTGACCAACTTGCGGCGCCATCTGCTCCTGTCGCTAGCTGACGCTGACCGCCGGCCGCATCTCGCATTCATCTGCGCGCTGGCCCAGCAATGCCACCTCAATGAATATGTCTACGGCGTCACCGCCGAGGAGGACGACGCTGTTGCCTCCTTGATGGAGGCTAGCCACTGTTCATCGGCGAACCCGAACTGGGCAGGCCTGGCGTTGATCGCCTGCTACCGCCCGCTCGACCGATTGGACGACGGCGCCGTGACCCGCGCCGGGGCGCCGGAGGGCATGGCAGCACTCTTCCGGCAGCAGATTGACGAGACGGCCGAGGAGCGCGCCTACGCCGCAGCAATCGAGGCCCTGACCCCGGTGACCGATGCGGTTTCCCAAGCCGTTCGCACCCAATACGAGGAGAACCCTTATCCCCGCTGGATGGGTGTGTCGCGGCGGGCGCCACGACCGTTTCGCGACGCGGTGCGCGATATCCTTCCCCATCTGGACGAAGCCAGGCTGCCGCTCACCGACACGCCCCGCGTACTCGTCGCCGGCTGCGGCACCGGCCTCGAAACCATGCGGGTGGTCGGTTCATACCAAACCGCCTCGGTCCTCGCCGTCGATCTCAGCCGCGCGAGCCTAGCCTATGGGGCGCTAAAACTCGCCGAGTACGGCATCTCGGGGGTCGAGCATCGCCAGGCCGATATTCTCGAGCTTGATGGCCTCGACCGGCGCTTCGATCTGATCGGCAGCTTCGGCGTGATACACCACATGGCGGAGCCGCAGCGTGGGCTCGCTGTGCTGGCCGGCTTGCTCGATCCCGGCGGCGTTCTTTCTGTCGGCCTCTACAGCGCTATCGCCCGCCAGCCGGTGACCCGGGTTCGCGCCCTCATCGCCGAGCGCGGCGTGCCGCCGACGCCGGTCGGCATAAGCGGGTTGCGTCGCGACATCATGAGAGGAGAAGCCGACCCCGAGCTCTCGATCCTGGCCAGCCCCGCGTCGGATTTCTGGACGATGTCGGAGTGCCGCGATCTGATGTTCCATGTCGAGGAGCACCAATTCACTCTGCTCCAGATCGAGGAGATGTTCGGCGCGACCGGGCTGGAGTTCCTCGGCATGGAAATCCCTCATGCCCCTGACCTGACTCTGTTTCGGCAGGAAAACCCGAGCGCGTCGGCCTTGAGCTCTTTGCCGGCTTGGCATCGCTTCGAACAAGCCCATCCGCAAATGTTCGGTGGCACCTATCATCTCTGGGCCAGAAAACCGGCCTAGGACTCCCATCCGACGTCAGGAGCCGTCGGGCAGCGGCACGCCGGCTTGGGTAAAGGCCGCGTGCTGACGCGCCGCGGTGAAACTGGCAGGGCCGCAAGCCGGCCCGTTGCCGGGCAAGTCCCCGGCCATTGAGTCTGCTTGATCTGAGTGGTGTGGGTCGAGTAGGCCATTCAGGTCCCCCACACCTGACAGGAGACCTTGATGGGTATTGCCATCACCTACTTGTGCTTGGCTGCGGCGATCCTGGCGGAAGTTATTGGCACTACGGCACTCGCAGCATCCGATAGCTTTTCCAAGCCACTTCCAAGCGTCATATCGGTTATTTGTTTCGTCGCAGCGTTCTGGCTCCTTTCATTTCCGCTTCGCACAATGCCGACCGGCATCGTGTATGCCGTCTGGTCTGGAGTGGGGATTGTCTTGATAACGGCCGTTGCCTGGGTTTGGGCTAAGCAGGCACTGGACGCTCCAGCCCTCGTTGGCATGGCCCTCATTACGACCGGCGTCATCGTGATGAACATTTTCTCGAAATCTGTTCTTCATTGAGTAGAAAGCGGTCGCAGAGTTTCGGACGGCCCCCAATATATCGAACGCAAATGCCTTGATGCAGACGGCCTACATGCGATCAGCTCGGCGTTAGCGTGCGTTTCCGGTCAGGAAGACTAAGCCGGAGTAGCCGCTGCGAACCTGTCGTTCGACGATGCCAATGGGTTCAGCCTTTAGGCCTTCAGCATGCGGCGCAAATGCTTCCATTATTGACTCGGCAGATAGGGGCAAAGCGGGAAAACGGCTCGTCTTCACGAGATACCCGCCCGAATGCGCGAGGAAGGCGGCAGCCAAAGCGCCGCCTCGCTTAACACAGCGCGCATACGCGGCGCATGCGGCTTCGAACTCGTCTGGTCGCTCGGTAATGGATTCCGCACAGAAGAACATGGTCGCGGCGTCCCATGTGCGCTCCGGGAGATCGAAGATTGAACCTCGTCGGACGACGCACTTCTCGCGTAGAAGAGGCATCGGATCGTCGGGAAGGCGATATTCCGGCAGATATGCCTCGCGGGTGACACTCCAGAAGTGACGCCATTGCGAGCGCATCTCGTTGAGGCGGAGTTCCGATTTCAGCCAAGCGATGTTGCCTTCCGCGTATTCCCAGGCTGTAAGGCGCCGGGCTCGAGGTAAGGCGCACAAAAATGGAATGAGATTGGGGCCGGTGCCGACATCGACGATATCCAGCTCCGCGCCGATCGGCGGCGCCTGCTTCATCGCCTCTACCGCGCAACGGATCACGCGCTCGTCGTCGGGGTGCGGCTCGCCATAATAGTGTTGGAAATAGGCTTCGGGGTCGAATTGTCCCCATGGATAGTCAGCATTGCCCAGGCGCGCCCGGGGAGGCCCGTTATTTGACACGACATCCTCCAGGGCGTTTCCGACCCAGGATGTTATGACTCGCACAGGCAAAGCCGAATCTCAATATAACTCGCCGCTTACCCTGTGGCGCCGTGCGGCAACTGGGCCGGCATCAGCTCAGAAACCGGACGCCTCGGCTGGAAACTGGCCAATAGGTCAGTCATCTGGTCGGGGTCGACCGGCCTCGAGAAGTAGTACCCCTGCAGTTCCGTGCAGCCCAATTTCGCCATCATCATTGCTTCGAACTCGGTCTCGACTCCTTCGGCGACGATATCCATGCCCAGGCCGCGCCCGATCGACACCACCGATCGCACGATGGTCCTCGAAATGTCGACCCTTGAGATTCTCCGGACGAAAGAACGATCGATCTTGATCTTGTTGAACCTGAAATTGCAGAGGTAGGCCAAACTCGAATATCCGGTCCCGAAATCATCGAGT
>JBBQXL010000109.1:0-5546 GCA_038209695.1 Hyphomicrobiales bacterium | reverse complement strand
GCAGAACGCGAGTCAGCACCTCTAGAATTGGCCCGCGATTGCGCGCGGCCGACGGCGAGCACTGTTGCGCGTCGGCGGCAGGGCTGCGATCCTCGACCACAACAGGACGCGGAGGATGGTCGGAGTTCGGCATATCGATTGGCTGTTTAACATAACCCGGCGGCGGGGGAGCTCATAGAGCGCGTCGTTGGGCCTGCCTTTTCCAACGCCTGTCGTTCCAATCCGGTCCGATGACCAGAGTGGGGGGACGGCTTCCATTGGTACGCCGGGTCACCAGGCACTTGATGTCGGCACGTCGTTCATCCCTGACCATTTTTATCCACCCTTGATACGGGCTGGGGTCGTGGCTACGGTACCGCCATTCTGAGCCGAAATGACGGAACGCCTTGTTGAGTGTATCTAGCGACCAAGCTATCCGGCCCGCGCCACCGCGGCCCTCGGTCATCATGCGGCCCGGCGCGCTCCCACCCGGCGAAGAGCGCTACACTGTGCCGGGCGGAGGCGTCATTGCGATGCCGATCTACGCCGGCGACCATGTGCGGGTCGTCGACGTGGAAGGCATGCAGCGGTGCGAGCTGGTCGCAGCTGACGCTGCCGGCGCCACCGATCCGGCCATTTTGGGCGCAAGCGGCGACAGCGATGCGCGCGGCCTGAAGCAAATTTTGAGTGCGGACGGCAATGGCGCGCGTTCCGTCCGCTCCGGGCTCGAGCGGCGCGGCATCGATCTTGCCGCCGCCCGCGCCGTTACGCTGTTCGGCGGCGAATCCCGCCCCGGCGATGCGGGCGAATTTATCGTCTCGCGCGATGGCCTGTTGATCGTAGCCGCGCCCGGCGAGCCCATGGCGGCCGGCGCGCAAAATACGGCGACGCCGATCCGCGTGCACCTTCGGCGCAGCCGCCTACGCGTGGCGAACGACGCGCTCCTACCCGAGCCCATTGCGGATCCCCTTCAGGATATTCGCGTCAACAAGGCGACCGCCGAGGCCTATGTCGTGCGCGCCGGCGAATTCATCCAGATCATCGACGTTGCCGGGCGGCAGTGTACCGATTTCCAATGCTTTTCCGCGCGCAAGCTCGACAAGGGGGTTGAGCACCCGATCGACGTCACCACGACGCGCTCGCTGGTGGGGCAAAGCTATCCGCTTCCCGGCCTGTTCTCGAAATCCTTCGATCAGGGGATGCGGCCGCTGGTGGAGATGGTGCGCGACACTGTCGGACGCCACGATGCCTTCGGGCTCGCCTGTCACGCGCGCTATTACGAAGACCAAGGTTATCCGGGACACGTCAACTGCACGGATAATTTCAATGCTGAGCTCGCGCCCTACGGCATCGCCCCGCGGATGGGCTGGATGGCGCTCAACTTCTTTTACAATACCGGCGTCGACGCCAACAACGTGCTCTATTTTGATGAGCCCTGGTCGCGGCCGGGGGACTATGTGCTTTTGCGCGCGCTGACTGATATCGTCTGCGTCTCCTCGGCCTGCCCTGACGACATCGATCCGGCCAACGGATGGGACCCCACCGATATCCAGGTGCGCACCTATTCGGACAAACAAAGCTTCTCCAGAGCGGTAGCTTATAGAATGACGCCAGATGCCGAACCCGAGCTCACGCGCGAGACAGCGTTTCACCCCCGCTTCTCGGCGCTGACGCGCAACTACGCAGAATATCGAGGCTATTGGCTGCCGAACCGGTTCTCCAACGACGGCCCGGTGGCCGAGTATTGGGCTTGCCGCGAGCGCGCGGTCATTATGGACCTGTCGCCGTTGCGCAAGTTTGAAGTCACCGGCCCTGACGCCGAGGCGCTGCTGCAATACGCGCTCACCCGAAACATCCGCAAACTTGCCGTCGGACAGGTCGTCTATACCGCCATGTGCTACGAGCACGGCGGTATGATCGACGACGGCACGCTATTCCGCCTCGGCGACAACAATTTCCGTTGGATTGGCGGCGCGGACTATGGCGGCATCTGGCTGCGCGAGCAGGCGGAGAAGCTCGGCCTCAAGGCCTGGGTGCGGTCCTCGACCGATCAGCTGCATAACGTCGCCGTGCAGGGACCGAAGAGCCGCGACATCCTGCGCGAAGTCATCTGGACGCCTCCGGCGCAGCCCGCGCTGGAGGAGCTCGGCTGGTTCCGCTTCACCATCGGGCGCATCGGCGGCTATGACGGGGCGCCGGTCGTCGTCTCGCGCACGGGCTATACTGGCGAGCTCGGCTATGAAATCTTCTGCCATCCCAAGGATGCACTCACCGTATTCGACGCCATCTGGGAGGCGGGGGCGCCGCACGGCCTGATGCCGCTCGGTTTCCAGGCTCTCGACATGCTTCGCATCGAGGCGGGACTCGCTTTTGCCGATCACGAGTTCTGCGACCAGACCGATCCATTCGAGGCCGGGATCGGTTTCACCGTGCCGCTGACTTCGAAGAACGACGATTTCATCGGGCGCGACGCGCTGATGCGGCGGAAGGCGCATCCGCAGCGAATGCTTGTCGGCCTGGAGATGGAGGGCGACGAAGCGGTTGGGCACGGCGACTGCGTGCATATCGGCCGCGCCCAGGTCGGCGTGATTACCAGCGCCACCCGCTCGCCGGTCTTGAAGAAGACGATCGCGCTCGCCCGGGTTGACGTTACCAGCGGAGAGCCGGGCACGCAGCTGGAGGTCGGCAAGCTCGACGGCCAGCAGAAGCGTCTGCCCGCACGCGTGGTGCGCTTCCCGCATTTCGATCCGGAGAAGCTGCGGGTACGGTCCTGAGCCTAAGCGCGGGCCTATTCGGCCGCAGCCTTCCCCTTGACCGCGAGAAAGGTCTTCATCGAGTCGTCTAGCGCTTCGAGCCACGGCGTGTGATGCACCGGCGCCATGGTTCCCGTACACGGCGACCTGAACGCCTTGTCGCGGTAGCCGACAATGGAATCTCCCTTGTCGTGCTCCCACTCCTTGAACTCATCGACCGTCATGTCGATGTCGAACTTCGGATAGTCGATCACCGCGCAGAGATCGCGCACATAGTCGGCCTGGAAGTCGATCTTCTCGAACGCGTCTTTCAGGCCTTCCTCGCGCTTGACCCATTTGGCATCGTCCTTCGCCATCTCCTCCTTCGACGGCAACTTGATGCGGCCGAGGATCACGTCGCGCGCATACCAAGCCTGCGCGTCGAACATCGAGAAGGTGTAAAACTGATCCTGCATGCCGAGATACATGAGCTTCGGATTATCGAGCCACATGATGCCCTTGTAGAGATGCGGCGGATGCATGCGGTTATGCGTGCGCAATCTCAAATCATCGTCCAGGAACGGGAAGTGGTGCTTGTAGCCGGTGCATAGAATGATGGCGTCGTACTCTTTGCTTGATCCGTCCTTGAAGTGCACGGTTCTCCCGTCGATCTTGGTGAGCAACGGACGCTCGTCCATGGTCTTCGGCCATTTGAAGCCCATCGGCTGCGTGCGCCAGCATGTAGTGACCGACTTCGCCCCATATTTGTGACACTGCAAGGCAACGTCCTCGGCCGAGTAGCTGGCGCCGACGACGAGAAGATCCTTGCCGGTAAATTCGTTGGCGCTTCTGAAGTCGTGCGAATGAAGCACGCGGCCGGGGAAGGTCTCGATCCCAGGGAAATGCGGCACGTTCGGCACGGAGAAATGACCTGAGGCGACGATCACATAGTCGAACAGCTCGGTATGCAGCGTGTTGTCCTTCAATCGCTCGACGGTCACGGAGAACTTGCCCGAGTCTCTGTCGTAGCCGACATGGCGCACGACCGTGGAAAACTGAATCCACGGTCTCACATTGGCGTCCTTGGCTCGTCCGACGATGTAGTCGTAGAGCACTTCGCGCGGTGGGTAGGACGGTATCGGCTGCTTGAAATGCTCATCGAAGGTGTAGTCGGCGAATTCGAGACATTCCTTGGGTCCATTCGACCACAAATAGCGGTACATGCTCCC
Source organism: Hyphomicrobiales bacterium (assembly GCA_038209695.1). Lineage (GTDB taxonomy): Bacteria > Pseudomonadota > Alphaproteobacteria > Rhizobiales > Methyloligellaceae > Methyloceanibacter. The sequence goes on along the minus strand of JBBQXL010000109.1, from coordinate 1,606 downwards.
ATGCACCGGCTCGCCGTGCTCGTCGAGACCCGCACGCCAAGTGTAGTTCCACAGGCCGCCCCAATCGCTTTGCTTCTCGAAGCAAACGATCTCCGGAATGTCCGCTCCCTTGCTCTGTGCCTGCTGGAATGCCCTCAATTGACCGAGCCCACAGGGCCCCGCTCCGATGACAGCAACACGACCTGCCATGACACACTCCCTCGCTCGCTCCGACCTGTAACCCGCAAGATTACATCATAGTCGGCGGCGCCTCGACCAGTCCCAAACCAATTCGCTATCTTAAGACGCCGCCCAAAAAGGCGCCAACGAAACCAAAGTGGGTCCTATTGTCCTGCGGTCTGGAACCGGTCTAAGCTTTCATTTCGCATTGCCCTCACCAGCGGCGGCGCAAACGGGCAAGGAGCGTGAAGCGGGTCGGCCGCTCCTACGGTCGAACCCCCGTTCGAGTCGGAGGGTGTAAGATGACGACAAAAGCATTCGACGCGATGAACCGCCGCCAATTTCTCGCAACCACGTCTGCCGCTGCGCTGATAGCCAGCGTGTCGATGCCGAAGATCGTTTTCGGCGCCGACAAAGTCGTGAAGATCGGTTTCCTGGCGCCACTGACGGGTGCGGTCGCGGCCTGGGGCAAGCCCGGCCTCGACGGCCTTCACATCTGGGGCGATCGGGTCAATGAGGCAGGTGGCATCCCCATTGGCGAGGATTCCTACAAGGTCGAATTCGTCGCCTATGATGACGAATACGATCCCGGCAAGGCGCGCACCGGTGCCGTCAAACTCATCAAGGAAGACGACGTCAAGTTCATCATGATGCTCGGCGGCGACCCCTGGCCTGGCGTTTCGCCCGTGGCGGCCAAAGAAAAGATGCTGGTCTCCACGCTCCTGCCGAGCGATCTCACGCCCGAGACAACGATGCTGGTAGCGCCCTGCGAGGTGCATCCGATCTACAACGTCACCGGCGTCGAGTGGCTGGCGGAGAACAAGCCGGAACTGAAGACTGCCGTCATCTGTGCCCAGGACGACTCGCTCGGCAAGCCATCGGTGGCGACCTACCTCGCAGCGTTCGAGGCGGCGGGGATCAAGGTCCTGGGAGATCCGGTCTTCTTCGATCCGGCGACGACCGACTTTGCCCCGATCATGTCGAAGATGCTGGCCGACAAGCCGGACATCCTTTGTCTCGACACCTGCTATGCCGACTATGTGCATCCGCTCACGGAGCAGGCCTTTCAGCAGGGCTTCAAAGGCCAGATCATTTCCTGCACCGCCGACTTCTACGGGAAGATGATCGACAAGACCTCCAAGGAGTTCATGGAGGGCTTCATCTTCCAGTTCCCCGATTTCGACGATCCGGCCCTCAACGAGCCCCAGATCAATTTTACCAAGCCGAACGAGTTTTACGAAGAATACAAGAAGCGCTACGGCGAGGGCGAATGGAGCGCCGTGTCGTGGGAATATTCCTCGATTATGGATTTGTGGTCGGATGCCGCCCAAACAGCCGGCACCACCGATCCGGAAGCCGTGCTCAAGGCCATGAAAGACGATGGCAAGGGCAAACATATCTTTGGCGAAGCCAATTGGTGGGGCAAAGAGCTCTTCGGCATCGACAA
>JBBQXL010000108.1:0-5594 GCA_038209695.1 Hyphomicrobiales bacterium | reverse complement strand
CCCGGCGTGCCGGTTTCCGACCGGGAACGGGTGCTCGGCCGATTCGTCCGGCTCGAAGCCAGCCGGTCGGAACCGGGCAGCGGACTGGGATTGAGTCTTGTCGCGGCGGTGGCGCGGCTGCATGGTGGCAGCCTGAGACTGGAGGACAACGGACCCGGGCTCAGAGTCATCCTCGCTTTGCCGATCGAGGGCGAGACGCTTGTCAATGGGGCGCCTGCCCAGGCGCCCATGGGAGCAGAGACCAGGCCAGCGTGACGGCGTTCTTCGAGCGCATCACCGATTGCCCGCGCGTCTACGATGCGGCGCGGGGCGCCGACGCGCTCGAAAGCCTGACCAAGGCGTTTCGCGGCGCTGCCGAGCTCGCTGCTGCCGCCAAGCTGCTCGACGAGTCGGCAAAGGTCCGGGACCTGCTCAACGCGATCTTTTCCGCCTCGCCTTACCTGACTGCGCTGGCGTTGCGCGATCCCGCCGGTCTCGCTGACTGCCTGTTGCGCGATCCCGATACCCACCTGACGGAGGCGCGCGCCACGCTGGCCGCGGCGGTCGGCCAGGCCCCCGCACTCTCAGAGGTCATGGCGCTGTTGCGCCGGTTCAAGCACCGGATGGCGCTGCTGACGGGTCTGGCCGATCTTGGCGGCGTGTGGTCGACCGAGGCGGCGTTGGAGGCCCTGAGCGCCACCGCCGATGCGGCGCTCGAGCAGGCGACGGCGCTTCTGTTTCGCCGAGCTCGCGAGAGCGGCCAGCTCAGCCCGCAAGCCGACCCGGCCTCGCCGGCCCCCGGTTATTTCATCATCGCCATGGGCAAGCTCGGCGCGTTCGAGCTGAATTATTCGAGCGACATCGACATTATCGTGTTTTACGACGCCGAGCGCGCCGGGCTTAAGCCGGACGTCGAGCCCTCGACCTTCTTTGTGCGGCTGACCCGCGATCTGGTGCGTGTGCTCCAGGAGCACACCGCCGATGGCTATGTCTTTCGCACCGATCTCAGGCTTCGGCCCGATCCCGGTGCCACCCAGATCGCGCTCTCGGTCGAGGCCGGTCTCACCTATTACGAGAGCTTCGGCCAGAATTGGGAGCGGGCGGCGCTGATCAAGGCGCGGGTTGTGGCCGGCGATGTCGAGGCCGGTGAAGAGTTCCTGCGCCAGCTTTCCCCCTTTGTCTGGCGAAAATATCTCGACTTCGCCGCCATCGCCGACATCCATGCCATGAAGCGCAGGGTGCACGCTTTTAAAGGCCATGGCGCCGTCGCGGTGGAGGGGCACGACATCAAGCTTGGGCGCGGCGGTATCCGCGACATCGAGTTCTTCGCCCAGACTCAGCAGTTGATCGCCGGCGGCCGTCATCTCGAACTGCGGACCCGGGGCACTATCGAGACGCTCCGACAGCTCGCCGCCGGCGGCTGGATCGCGGCGGAAGCCGCCACGGAGCTCACCGAGGCCTATTTTTTCCTGCGCCGCATCGAGAACCGGCTGCAAATGGTCGGCGATCAGCAGACCCACATCATCCCGGCCGAGCGCGACGAGCTCGACCGGGTCGCCAGGCTGTCCGGCTTTGCCGATACCGATGAGTTCGGCAACGCACTGCTCGACCGGTTCAAGCGGGTCGAAACCCATTACGAGATCCTGTTCGAGAAAATTCCCGAGCCGCCGCGTTCGACCCCCAACATCGTCATCGCCGACGAGAGCGACCCGGCGGCGCTGGCCGGCTTGGAACGGCTTGGCTTCAGCAATCCGGTAGCGGCAGTCGCCGCCATCCGCGCCTGGCAGTCGGGCCGCTATGCCGCGACAAGGAGCGAACGCACGCGCGAACGGCTGACCGAGTTCCTCCCCGCTATGCTTGATGCCTTCGGCCGGTCGGCCGAACCCGATCTTGCGCTTGCCACCTTCGACCGGGTGATGGCGGAAATGCCGGCGGGGCTACAGCTGTTCTCCTTGCTTGCCGCCAATCCCAGCCTGTTGCGGCTGATCGCCGACATCATGGGGACGGCGCCGAGGTTGGCCCGCATCCTCGGCCGACGGCCCCGTCTGCTCGATGCCGTGCTCGACCCTGGGTTTTTCGGCGCGGTGCCGACCCCGGCCAAACTCAAGGAGTTGGTCGCTACCGCGCTGGCCGAGGCAAGCGACTATCAGGACGCGCTCGATCGCGCCCGCATCACCGGCCGAGAGCAAGCTTTCCTTATTGGCGTCCGGGTGATCTCCGGCACGCTCTCGGCCCGGCAGGCGGGAGCGGCCTATGCGGACTTGGCGGAGACGCTGATCGAGGCCCTGGCCGACAGAGTTGAGCGAGAGCTGATCCGCAGCAATGGACGTTTGCCGGGCGGGAAGGCGGCCGTGCTCGCCATGGGGAAGCTCGGCGGGCGTGAGATGACCGCGGGTTCGGACCTCGATCTGATCGTCGTTTACGACTACGAGGGCGACGACCCCCAGTCCGACGGGGCGAAGAGTCTGCATGGCCCACAATACTATACGCGTTTCACCCAGCGGTTGATCGCGGCGCTGTCGGCCGACACGGCGGAAGGGTCCCTCTACCAGGTGGATATGCGGCTCAGGCCCTCGGGCAATCAGGGCCCGGTCGCGACCAAGCTCTCGAGCTTCCTCTCCTACCAGATGGGCTTGGCTTGGACTTGGGAGCACCTTGCCCTGGCCAGGGCGCGCGTCATCACCGGTCCCGCCGCGCTGCGGCGGCAGATCGCCACCGCGGTCAAGGAGGTGTTGTCCCGGCCGCGCGACCGGGCTTCGGTGGCGGCCGACGTCAGGGCCATGCGGGGCAAGATCGCCGACGACAAAGGCAGCGCGGAGAGCTGGGACCTGAAGAACGTGCGGGGTGGGCTGATCGATCTCGAATTCATCGCCCAGTTCCTTCAGATCGAGAGCGCGGCCGAGCATCCGGAGGTGCTCGATCAGAACACCGAGCTGGCGTTGACCAAGCTATCGGCGGCCGGCGTGCTGTCTCCCGGCGATGCCGAGATCCTGGTGCCGGCGGCGCGGCTCTATCACACCCTGACCCAGCTGCTCAGGCTCTGTCTCGACAAGCCGTTCGTGGCGGGGGAGGCGCCGCGCGCGCTGAAGGATCTGCTGGCGCGCGCCTCCGACATGCCGGACTTTGCCACGCTGGAGGCGACGCTGACCGTCACGCTTGGCGCCGTCCATAAGGCGTTCGAGCGGATCGTGGCTTGAAGTGAATTAAGCGCTGGCGGCGAGCCTGGGCCGTTCCTCGGCGATCACCGGGTGCACCGGCAACGTGCAGGTCACGGTGGTGCCCTGACCTTCGCGGCTGGTGATGCGCAAGGCCCCGCCATGTAGCTCGATCAGAGCGCGGGAGATGGCAAGGCCAAGCCCGCTGCCCTGATGGCTCTTGGAGAACTGGTTCTCGACTTGCTCGAACGGCCGGCCGAGCTTAGCGATGTCGACCTCCGGGATGCCGATGCCGGTGTCCTTGATGGCGATTTTCACATGGCCGCGCGAGCGCGATAGGTGCACGTCCACGCTGCCGCCATCGCGGGTGAATTTGACGGCGTTTGACAGCAGGTTGAGGAACACCTGCTTCAGCGCGCGGCGGTCGGCCTCCAGCACCAGATGCTGCGGCCCGTGCCGGGCGACCGAGATATTGCGCTCGGCGGCGGCCTGGCTCACCACCTTCATGCTGTCCTCGACGATATCGGCGAGGTCGATCGTGCCGGCGTCGAGCGACATGCGGCCGGCCTCGATCTTCGACATGTCGAGGATGTCGTTGATCACTTCGAGCAGATAGGCGCCGCTGGCATAAATATCGCGGGCATATTCCTGATATTTGGGATGGCCGAGCGGGCCGAATAGCGCCTGCTGCATCACCTCCGAGAAGCCAATCACCGCATTCAAGGGCGTACGCAGTTCATGGCTGATATTGGCCAGGAACTCCGACTTGGCCCGGTTGGCCGCCTCGGCGCGGTTTTTCTCCAGCGCATATTTCTCAGCGAGATCGACCAGCTGTTGCTTCTGCTGCTCGAGCTCGCGGCGGGAAAGCCTAAGCTCGGCGACGCTGGCTCTCAGCTGCTGCTCGCTATCGGCGAGCCGCTGCTGGCTCTCCTTGAGCACGGTGATGTCGGTGCCGACGCTGACATAGCCCCCGTCGCGGGTCCGGCGCTCGTTGATGTGCAGCCACCTGCCATCCTCGATCTGCGCCTCGTAGGTACGGCTGTGGTCATCCTCGGTGCCGGCGACGGCGACGCGCTTGGAGACGATCGGCTCGGAAGCGGCGGCAATGACGTCGTCATAGGGCCTGCCGGGCCGTACCGTGTCGTCGGGGAGCCCATGAAATTGCTGGTACTTGCTGTTGCACATCACCAGCCGGTTGTCCCGGTCCCACAACACGAAGGCCTCGGAAATGGTCTCGACCGCGTCGCGGAGCCGGGCGTTCTCGTCGGGCGAGCCGGGGACGACGTCATGATCGGCAATCACGGCGATGCCGGTGAGCCACGGCTCCCGGTCAAGCATGCCGCGAGTGATGTGCCCGCGCAGCCTCAAGCTCACCCAATGTCCGTCGGCGTGGCGCAGGCGGAAGCAGCCGTCGAACAGGGAAGCGCCGTCACGGAGATGCCGGTCGATCGCGCCGCGCAGATCGTCCTCGGGATGCAAGGCCTGCGAGATGACGCGGAAGGCCATGCCCTGGTCGCGCGGGTCCAGGCCGAGTAGCCGATACATCGGCGCCGACCAGTGCACATGGCCGCGGGCAAGGTTCCAGCGCCAGACGCCGCAGCCAGGCAACGCCTCGGTCAGCTCCCTGGTCAGGGCGCCGTCAGTTTCGCGCGCCGCGGTGGGCGCAAGATACCAGAGGCCGCCGGCGAGGAGCGTCAGCACGAGGCCGGTCAACAGGAGGAGCGTGATCTCGAGGCTGGCGCCCCGCCGCCACTCGGCCAGCGCCGCGCCGACCGGCTGGATGAGGGCGAGCTGGGCGTCGGTCTGCGGCACGTTGCGCACGGTGACGATGGCGTCGGTGCCGTCGAGCAGCGTCATGCGCAGCACGCCGGCCTCGGCGCCGAATGTGGTTAGGGGCTGCTGCCGGCCCAAGACGGTGAGGAGATTGCCGAGCCGCGAGCCGTCCAACGGCGCGCGGCCTTGGATCTGACCCTCGGCGTCGGCGAGAAGAATGGCCCGGCCGTCGGCGGTCGCGCCTTTGGGCAGGCTCGCGGCCAGCGCGCCCTGCCAGCCGGTGCTCGAGCTGAGTGTGTGGTCCTTGAGGCTGAGCGAGGTGCTGTCGGCGATTAGTGAAAGCTGCTGGCTTGCCGCATCGAGGGCGGCGCCCTTGCCGTTGATCAGTTGAGCGGTGAAGCCGATAAAGGCAATGGCGACGAAGCTGGCAAGCAGCATCGGCACGAGGCGGCGGAGCCGCTCGTCGTTAGGAAGGTGACGGCTGACGATTGCGCGGAGATCCTGCCATTGCGGTCCCGCGAAAGCGAATCCCCCACGCGCCGAGCGCGCCCGCGCCATTCGGTTCCCCTCTAACCTTCTCCTGCATCGAGCCGGAGAAGTGCCGCATCTCCGAATCGCCCGAATCATCATTGGAATCGATGAGGGCGTCGGCTGTCCAGAAGAAAGCTGTGGAAATTCGGTTAATAA
>JBBQXL010000107.1:0-5831 GCA_038209695.1 Hyphomicrobiales bacterium | reverse complement strand
ACCATGAAATCCCGCTCCCAGCCTCGCACCGCCCTTTTTGTTTGCCGCCCGTTCGTATACTTTACGCCGGCGCAGTAGGGAGGGTGCAAGAATGAGAATTCTGCTGATTTTGATTGTTATTGCCGCCGTATTCGTCGTGGTGCAAAGCCAGAGACATAACTGCAAGTGGGGGGAGCCCGGCTGGTTCGATTGCGTGATCGGAAAGACGGCAAAGGAAATGCCGGCCGCCGAGACGCCGGCACCGGCGCCCGAGACAACGCCCATGGCACCGGCGCCTGAGGCACCGGCGCAGTAAGAACTGCACCTCTACGGCCGCGACTGGCTGGTCCGCGCGTTCGCCGCGCGGGCTAAGTCGATCGCGGCCAAATACCGTTGGGTGCCGTCCGTCCTGCGGATCAGTCCCGGTCGGAGCACGGGGGTCGTTTGCCCCGCGTTGCGACCGGGCGATCCCGCTTCAGTGGATCGCCGAGGCATCCCGCTTCTGCCTGCCTAGTGGGCAAGATCCGGCAACGGTCTTCATTAAACCTTCACATGAATTGCGGGGTCGTCGCAGGTCCTGCCATTGACAGACGCTGGTCGGCTCGAAAAGATCGCTTACGCCGCAGGCCGTTCCTCCCGCTTTGTCAGGCGACTCATCACGAACCCTTAATGACCTCCACCAGAAAATACGCCGAGATTGCTGCCGCGGCGCTTAGCAAGATGCTGCGAGCCGGCGCGGATTCCGGAGAAGTGGCGGATATCGTCGAGAGTGTCTTGGCCGACACGACACGCGAGCTGGAAGTAGGGGAACGCCGCCATTTGGCTGAGGCGCTCGAAGCCATTGTCGCGCGGCTCAAGGGCTGACACCGGCCGCAAAAATCCAAGCCAGGTAACCCACTACCCCGTCGCAGCCCCCACCAAACCGGCAGGAACTCCCACGTGGCCGTTAACATCGCCGATCTCAGCGCTCACGACGTCTCCGTGCTGATCGACTTTTTGCTGTTCGCCGTCACGCTTGGCTGCGTCGCCATCTTCCATCGTCATACGCTAGCGGCGGCCCTCATCGGCTTGAGTGTCATCACCCTCAAGAAGCTCTTGGGCACCGGCTTCAATGAAGGCGCGGGCCTGGCAGGCCTCTACGCGCATTACGCGCATGAATGGGTCCTCATCACGAATCTGTTCCTGCTCTTGGTAGGCTTTGCTCTTCTCGCCCGCCATTTCGAGGCAAGTCGCGTGCCGGACGAGATGCCGGCCGTTCTGCCGAATGGCTGGCTCGGCGGCTTTGTCCTCCTGATCCTTGTGTTTATTCTCTCCTCGTTTCTCGACAATATCGCCGCCGCACTGTTCGGCGCCACGGTCGCGAGGCATGTGTTTAATGGCCGCGTTCGCGTCGGCTACCTCGCAGCAATCGTCGCCGCGGCTAACGCCGGTGGCGCGGGCAGCGTCATCGGCGACACCACCACGACCATGATGTGGATCGCCGGCGTGAGCCCCCTTCAGGTGCTTCATGCCTATGTCGCGGCTGGGTGTGCGCTGCTCGTCTCGGGCATCCCGGCGGCGCGCGCCCAACAAAACTACGCGCCGATTGTCAAACATCCACCGACAGGCTTGCACATTTCCTTTCGGCATGTCGTCGTGGTCGGCATCGTGCTGGCTTCGGCGATTGCCGCCAATATCGGGGCCCATCTGCTCGACCCGAAAATTCTGGACGAGATCCCCTTGATAGGGCTGGCGGTCGCCGCCTCGCTTCTTCTGCTGGCCCCAGTCGCGCGGCCGGATTGGTCGATCCTTCCACACACCGTACGGGGCGCGCTCTTTCTCATCGCTCTAGTCTCCATAGCCTCAATGATGCCGGTCAAATCCTTGCCATTGCCCAGTTGGGAGACCGCGCTTGGGCTCGGTTTCGTCTCGGCCGTGTTCGACAATATACCGTTGACCGCGCTGGCCATAAAGCAGGGCAACTATGACTGGGGCATACTGGCCTACGCCGTCGGTTTCGGCGGCTCCATGATCTGGTTCGGGTCGTCCGCCGGCGTCGCGGTTGCGGGGCTCATGCCGGAAGCGAGATCCACGGGCCGTTGGCTGAAAGAGGGATTGCCCGTGATCCTCGCCTACGTCGCCGGGTTTGCCCTCATCATGGCTGTGCTGGGCTGGAATCCGGAAAGCTTCTAGCAGCCGCGCGCTCGTCAGCGCGGGCGCGGCACATCGTCGTTGGCGGGCAGGCGGCGCGCGCTCTCCCGCAAGGCCTCTTTGAGCGAGGCCGGGCGCTGATATTTGCCGAGCAGGTCGACGAAGGCCTCCTCGGCCAGGTCATTGATGTCCCGGCCGGTATCCTTGGCGAGCAACTCCAGCGCCAGCCATAGCTCGGGCGCAAACTCGATCAGCTTGCGTTTGACATAGCCTGGATGGCGGCGAGGGAGCATGTCCCGGGTCCTGATCGTTGGCGCGTGCCCGAACATATCCGATTCGCTCCCGCTTCAAGCGGGGACGATGACGCGAAGCGTCTTGGGCCGGGAGCGATAGTGTAACGGGCCGTGCATCATCATCACTTCGCCGTCGAGCGCGACCGGCAGGCGGCTGCACTTGGCGCTGATCTCGGCCTCGGCTAGTTCGAACGTATCGATATCATCGACCTGATCCATGCGGCCGAAGCACAGCCGGCACACCATCCAGAAGAACTCCCATGGCGTGCGCGGCTTCACTACATAGAACCAAAGCTTGCCGGTATCGAGGTCCTGACGCCGCCCGAAGGTGAACAGCTCCGTGCCGTATTCGTTATTGCCGACGAACAGGCAGGGCGTGCGATAGGGCCGGGCGAAGCCTTTAGCGGCAATGTGGAGACGGCGCCGGGGAAAGTGGCGAAGCATCCGCAAGAAAGCCGGCACCATCGCCATCCATTTGGTGAGCTTGTGGTGCTCCCGGCGGCGCTCGCGGTCGATGACCATGTAGGGGTAGATGCCGATCGAGGAATTGTTGATGAAGGTCTCGCCGTTGACCTCGGCCAGATCGACCACGCGGGTACGGCCTGCGGCGATGGTCGCGGCCGCCTCCTCGACCGGCAGTGGAATGCCGAGATCCTTGGCGAAATGGTTGAGCGTGCCGAGCGGCAGGATACCCAGCGGCACGCCGGTACCGGCCAAGACGCCCGCCAGGGAGCGAATGGTGCCGTCGCCCCCGCCGGCGACGATGGCATCGAATTGGCCGCTCTTGGCCTCGGCCAGAGCGCGCATGCCGGCATCGTGCAGTCCGGCGCCGTCGACAAACCGGATCTCGGCCGCCACCCCGTGACGCGCGAAGCCGTCCGCCAGCGCCTGCTCGACATCGGTGGCGAGCGCCTGGTTGAAGGCGCCGGCGCCTCCATTCATCAATGCCACGACCCGCTTCACCGCGAGTGTTTGCGGCCGCTTGGCAAGGTCGGCTGTTGGAGATTTTGCCATCGGTCTAAGCAAATCCATCAGGGCAGCGAGAGTGTGGGGGAGGGACGCCCTTTAACAAGCTCTGTCAGCCGCCGGAGTTCCGCGCCTCCTCGATATAGAGATCGCGGAAGGCACGCGCCACCGGGCCCGGCCGCCCGTCGCCGATAATGACGCCGTCGATCTCCACTACCGGCAGCACGAAGGCCGAGGCCGCGGTCATGAACGCCTCGCGCGCGCGCAGCGCTTCCGCCACGGTGAATGGGCGCTCCTCCAGGCTCACGCCCTGCGTGGCGGCCAGCCGGAGCACGGCGCGGCGGGTGACCCCGGGCAGGATCTGGTGGCCGAGCGGCTGGGTGCGGATCACGCCGGCGTCGTCGAGGATGAAGGCCGATGACGAGGTTCCTTCGGTCACGCAGCCAGCCTCGACCATCCAGGCCTCGTAAGCGCCTTTGAGCTTGGCATCCTGCTTGCCCATGACCTGGGCCAGCATCGAGGTCGACTTGATGTCGCGCCGCTTCCAGCGCAGGTCGGGAATGGTGACGATCTTGACCCCAGTCGCGGCATAAGGATTGGCGATCAGCTTCCGGTGCTGGGTGAAGGCGACCACCATGGGCGCGGGCTGCTCGGGATAGGCGAAGTCGCGATCGGCGGCTCCGCGGCTGATCTGGAGATAGACGATGCCTTCGTCCACGTTGTTGCGCTGGATCAGCTGCTCATGCAGCGCGCGCAGTCCGTCGTGGCTCAATGGTGCGGGCAGGGCGATCTCGTTGAGCGAGCGGTCGAGCCGCGCCAAATGCGCGGCGAAATCGACCAGGCGCCGGTCGAGCACCGCCGTCACCTCATAGACGGCGTCGCCGAACAGAAAGGCGCGGTCGAACACCGACACCTTGGCCTCGTCCTCATGGACGTAGCTGCCGTTCACATAGACGATGCGGGACATGGAAAGGCCGAGAGATGTGAGCGACTTGCCTAGCGCCGGCTCAAGCCGAACGCAAGCTCCGCGAGCCGGAGCCACGCCCATGGTTGCTCTTCCCGGTCCGGTCCTTGGGGCATACTTGATTCTCTGGAACGCAACGCGTCCTGGGCATAAGCCAGGGCGAAGGGGGGACCGAAGATGACTTCAGCCAGCTTATTGATTGTAGTGCTGATTGGAACGGTAGTTGGTGCGCTGACCGGTTTGTTGGTCGGGGACGCCATGGGGGCTCTCTACCTCGCCATCGTGGCCGGCTTTCTCGGCGCCATCATTGCAGCCATCGTTCGCAATTTCATCATGATGCACGGCTCCGGCCTCGGTCCTGATGACTCGCGCGCGCCGGGGTTAGTGATTGTCTATGCCGCTATCGCGTCGCTGGCCGGCAGCGCGGCGGCAAAAGAAGTTTCGGACATCAGCGAAATATCTACGGGTGTGTGGATCGGAACGCTGGCCTGTTTGTTTTCCTCGATTCTGCTGGCTTTGCTGCTGATCACCTACCACACCAATCCCGGAGAGCCGCCTAAGCTGCGCTCGCACCGCCGCTAGCTCATTCCGCGGCGGCAGGGGCCTGGACGCTGAGGCCCGCCGCCTCGATCAAAGCGAGATCGTCATTCGTCTCGTTATTGACGGTGGTGAGCAGCTTGTCGCCATAGAAGATCGAGTTGGCGCCGGCGAGGAAGCACAGGATCTGCGCCTCCTTGGTGAGTTCGCGCCTCCCGGCGGACAGCCTGACCCGTGACAGCGGCATCATGATGCGCGCCGCCGCCACCATGCGCACCAGATCGAGCGGATCGACCGGGGGCTGGTCCGCCAGCGGCGTGCCGGGCACCGCCGCGAGCGCGTTGATCGGCACGCTTTCCGGATGGGGGTCGAGATTGGCCAGCGTCTGGAGCAGGCGCGCCCGGTCGGTGACGGTCTCGCCCAGACCGATAATGCCGCCGCAGCAGACCTGGACCCCGGATTGGCGCACGCGCGACAGCGTATCCAGCCGTTCCTGGTAGGTTCGCGTGGTGACGATCTCGCCGTAGAACTCGGGGGAAGTATCGAGATTGTGGTTGTAGGCGGTGAGGCCCGCTTCGGCGAGGCGGTCGGCCTGGGCCTGGCTCAGCATCCCCAGAGTGACGCACGCCTCCATGCCGAGCCCCCGCACGCCGCGCACCATGGCCAGCACGCTGTCGAAGGCCTCGCCGTCCTTCACCTCGCGCCAGGCCGCCCCCATGCAGAAGCGGGTGGCGCCGGCCGATTTGGCGCGCTTTGCCTCTTGCAGCACGTCGTCGACATCGAGCAGCGTCTCGCGCTTGAGCCCGGTGGTCTTGGCGTAATGGGCCGATTGCGCGCAATATTTGCAGTCCTCGGGGCAGGCCCCGGTCTTGATCGAGAGCAGGCTGGCAAGCTGCACCTCGCCCTCGGCGTGATGGCGCCGATGCACCGCGCGCGCCTGATCGACCAGATCGAGCAATGGC
>JBBQXL010000106.1:0-5864 GCA_038209695.1 Hyphomicrobiales bacterium | reverse complement strand
CCCCTGATGCGGTCGCTCTCCTCGCTCCTTGCGGTCAACAGGATGATCGGGATGGTGCGGGAGTCCTTGCCGGTGCGCAGGCGCCGGCACAATTCGAGCCCGGAGATCCCGGGCAGCATCCAATCGAGCACGATCAAATCGGGGGAGCTTTCGGCGATAGCCATCTCGGCCTCGTCGCCGCGATGCACCACGTCGACCGAATAGCCTTCCGCCTCGAGGTTGTAGCGCAGCAGCAGGGCGAGCGGCTCCTCGTCCTCAACCACCAACACCTTGGCTCCAGCGCTCATAGCGGTCATCCGAGCATGGTTTTAGCCCGCCGACCGCTTTAGCGCGACCGGCGTCGAGCTTGTCGTGTCCCCTTTCGGGCGCTGATCGGTGATGGCCGTGCCGTGAACCAGGTAATACACGGTCTCGGCGATATTGGTGGCATGGTCGCCGATGCGCTCGATGTTCTTGGCGCCGAACAAGAGATGGGTGCATAGCCCGATATTGCGCGGGTCTTCCATCATGTAAGTCAGCAGCTCGCGAAACAGCGAGTTGTACATGGCGTCGATTTCTTCGTCCTTGTACCAGACCTTGAGCGCCCGATCGGCGTCGCGCTCGATGAAGGCGTCGAGCACTTCCTTGAGTTGACCAAGCGCAAGCTCGCCCATGTGCTTCAAGCCGAGCATCAGCTGCTTCGGCTGCTGCTCGCTGACCACCGCCACCGCCCGCTTGGCAATATTCTTGCCGAGATCGCCGATGCGCTCCAGATCACTGGAGATCCGCAGTGCGGCCATGATCTGGCGCAAATCGTAAGCCATCGGCTGCCGCCTTGCGATCATCACCACGGCCTGCTCTTCGATCTCCTTCTCGAGCAAGTCGATCGCCTCGTCTTCCCTGATGGTGGCGGCGGCGAGATCGGGATCGCGGCGCTCCAGCGCCTCGAAGGACTGACCGAGCACCTTTTCGGCGAGGCCGCCCATCTTCGCGATCTTGTTGTTGAGGAGGGCAAGTTCCTCTTCGTAAGAACGGACGATGTGTTCGTGTTGCTTCTCCATTCGGTCGATCTCCTGATGCGCGCCTAGCCGAACCGGCCAGTGATGTAATCCTGCGTCCGCTGCTCTTTGGGATTGGTGAAAATCTTGGTCGTCTCGTCGACCTCCACCAGCTCGCCGAGATACATGAAAGCGGTGAAGTCGGAGGTGCGTGCCGCTTGCTGCATGTTGTGGGTAACGATGGCGATCGTGTAGTCCTGCTTCAAGACGTCGATCAATTCCTCGATCTTGGCGGTGGAGATGGGATCCAGCGCCGAGCACGGCTCGTCGAGCAGGATCACCTCGGGTCTAATAGCAATAGTGCGGGCGATGCACAGGCGCTGCTGCTGACCGCCGGACAGACTCAAGCCGCTGGCATCGAGCTTGTCCTTGACCTCGTCCCACAAAGCCGCCCGCTTGAGCGCGTCCTCGACGCGGCCATCGAGCTCGGATTTGGGCTGCTGATCGTAGAGGCGCACGCCGAAGGCGATGTTCTCGTAGATCGTCATCGGAAAAGGTGTCGGCTTCTGGAACACCATGCCAACTTTGGCGCGCAGCAGGTTGAGGTCCTGCTTGGGGCTCAGGATATTTTCGCCGTCGAGCATCACCTCGCCCTCGGCCCGCTGATTGGGGTAGAGGTCGTAGATACGGTTCAAGATACGCAGCAGGGTCGACTTCCCGCAGCCCGACGGGCCGATGAACGCCGTCACTTTGTTCTTGCCGAGGGTGACGTTGATATCGGCCAGTGCACGGTAGGCGCCGTAATAGAAATTCAACCGGCGCACGGCCACCTTTTCTTCGAAGGGAGCGCCCTCGGCCGGCGTCTCGGGTGCCTCTTTCAACTCGGTATGAATAGCAAGACTCATAGCTGCACCTTTTTAGCTGAAAGCGCTCGTGCCAGGATGCTGAGACCCAGCACTGCCGCGGTGATGAGGAGAGCCCCGGTCCAAGCGAGTTGCTGCCAATCCTCGTAAGGGCTCAAGGCAAACTGGAAGATCACCACCGGCAGGCTCGCCATCGGTGCATTCAGGTTCCAGCTGAAGAATTGGTTGTTCAGTGCGGTAAACAGGAGCGGCGCGGTCTCGCCGGTGATGCGGGCAATGGCGAGCAGCACCCCGGTGATGATACCGGCGCGCGCGGCGCGATAGGCGATGTGACGGATCACGAGCCACTTCGGAACGCCCAGTGCGGAAGACGCCTCACGCTGAGTGTCTGGGACGAGCAACAGCATATCCTCGGTCGTACGAACCACGACGGGTATGACGATGAGCGCCAGCGCGACTGCGCCGGCCCAGGCGGAAAAATGCCCCATCGTTGCGACCATGATTTCATAGACGAACAGGCCGACCACGATGGACGGCGCGCTCAGCAGGATGTCGTTGATGAAGCGGACCACCATGGTGAGCTTGGAGTAGCGGCCATACTCGGCCATGTAGGTCCCAGCCAGCATGCCGAGCGGAGTGCCGAACGCGACCGCCAGCGAGGTGAGTATTAGGCTGCCGATGATCGGGTTCAGGAGGCCGCCGGCGCCGCCGGGGGGCGGCGTCATCTCCGTGAACACCGCGAGCGACAACCCGCCCACGCCTTTGACCACCAGCACCAGCAGGATCAACACCAGCCAGGTCAGCCCAAAGGCCGCCGCGCCGATCGACAGCGCCGTGGCCAAGCGGTTTCGCCAGCGCCGGCGGTGATAACGAGGGGTGGCGGCTATGGCTGGCATCTTACTTCCCGGCTTTCTGCTCGAGACGCATCAGCATGAGCCGGGCCAGCGCGAGCACAACGAAGGTGATGAAGAACAGAATAAGGCCCAGCGCAACGAGCGAGGAGGTATAGAGTTCGCCGACCGCCTCCGTGAACTCATTCGCAATGGACGCCGATATGGTCGTGCCGGGCGCCAGCACCGAGGGCACGATGCGATGAGCATTGCCGATGACGAAGGTCACGGCCATGGTCTCGCCCAGCGCCCGGCCCAAGCCCAGCATGACGCCACCGATGATGCCCACGCGCGTATAGGGAATGACGACCCGCCGCATCACCTCCCACCTTGTGCAGCCAATGCCGTAAGCCGCTTCCTTGAGAACCGGCGGAACCGTGTCGAACACTTCGCGGGTGATCGAGGTGACGAGCGGGAGCACCATGATGGCGAGGATGAGACCGGCCGTCAGCATGCCGATGCCGTAAGGCGGACCGGCGAACAGCTGGTTGAGAACGGGAATGTCGGCGAACGTATCGATCATTAGAGGCTGCACGTGCACCTGGAACCAGGGTGCGAATATGAACAGTCCCCAGATGCCGTAGATGATGCTCGGGATGCCCGCCAATAGCTCGATGGCGATGCCGATCGGCCGGCGCAGCCGGTCCGGAGAAATCTCGGTCAGAAAGATTGCGATCCCAAGGCTTATGGGAACACCAATGAACATGGCGATGAAGGAGGTGAGCAGCGTGCCGTAGATGGCCGGCAGCGCGCCGAACTTCTCGGTGACGGGATTCCAGCTTTCCGAGGTGAGGAAACCGAACCCAAACGCCCGCCACGCCGGCAGCGAGCCGTGCAGCAAAGAGATCATCACGCCCGCGAGCAGCACGAGCACTGTGAGCGCCGAGCTCAACGTAAGCCATTTGAATATGCTGTCGCCAACCCGAAAGCGGCGCAGAGTCTTGGCGAGCCTGATGTCGTCTTGGACGAGCCCGATGTCTCTCCCCGCGACAGCCGCGTCCATCATCTCGTTCAAACCCCTAGCCCAACTTGATTACGTCCGGTCTAAAAACGGCAAGGATGAGGGCGGTAACTCCCGCCCCCATCCTCACCGGCATGCAATTAGTTCATCGCGAACACAGGCTTGCCGGCCGTGTCCTTGATCTTCTTCCACTCCTCGTGCACCAGGCCGACGACACTGTCGGGCATGGGAATGTAATCGAGCTCTTCAGCCATCTTGCCGCCGTTGGCGTAAGCCCAGTCGAAAAACTTGAGCGCTGAGGCAGAGTCCTCGATGCTGGCGGGCTCCTTGTACATCAGGATGAAGGTTGCCGCCGTGATCGGCCATGCCGCGGCGCCGCCCTGGTCGGTCAGCACCACCGCGAAGCCCGGGGTGCCCTTCCAATCCGCTCCGTCGGCAGCGCCCTGGAACGCTGACATTTCGGGGGCAACCGTCTTGCCGTCCTTATTGATCATGCTGGCGTAAGTGAGCTTGTTCTGCTTGGCATAGGCATACTCGACATAACCGATCGAGCCCTTGGTCTGGGCGACGTTGTTGGCAACACCCTCGTTGCCTTTGGCGCCGATGCCCACCGGCCATTCAACCGCCTTCTCCGTGCCCACCTTCGATTTCCAATCGCCGCTTACCTTGGACAGGTAGTCGGTGAAATTGTAGGTGGTGCCTGATCCATCGGAGCGGTGCACGACGGCAATCGCCGCGGAGGGAAGCTTGACATTCGCATTGAGCTTCTTGATCGCCGCGTCATCCCACTTGGTGATCTCGCCCAAGAAGATCTTGGCCAGTGTCGGTCCGTCGAGCACGACCTCGCCGGGCTTGAGGCCTTCGACGTTGATGACGGGGACGATACCGCCCATCACCATCGGGAACTGAATGAGACCAGCCTCATCGAGCTCTGCGCCCGAAAGCGGAGCGTCGGTGGCCCCGAACGTAACCGTCTTGGCCTTGATCTGCTTGATACCGCCGCCAGAGCCGATCGACTGGTAGTTGACCCCGATGCCGGTGTCTTTCTTGTAGGCATCGGCCCACTTCGCGTAGATCGGATAGGGGAAGGTCGCACCGGCACCCGAAATATCGGCTGCCAGCGCCGTATTGAACGTAAACGCCGCGGCCAAGCTCGCAGCGGCCGCATAAGACATGAACCTCATAGTGCTCTCCCTTTAGGGTGGGGTGTGTGGACCGCGGACGCGGGACCCCCGCGATGGAGGCCCTCCTCCATCGATGGGCGAGCGTTAACGCCGCGCAATAAACCTACTATGTCGGTTATATGACAGTTGGGTGACAGTCCCCGAATAGAACGGAATTGCGCGCGATTCGCGGCCCGATGGCTGTAGACAGCCGCTCGCGCCTAGCCTGTGGCGGCGCCCCGTTCGGGATGAGTGGCGCGCGCCTCGGTCAGCATCACCGTGAAGGTCGAGCCCTTGCCGTGTTTGGAGGCGATGGCCAGTTCGCCTTTGTGACGGTTGAGGATGTGCTTGACGATGGCCAGGCCGAGCCCGGTACCGCCTTTCTCCCGGCTCGACGCGACATCGACCCGATAGAAGCGTTCGGTCAGGCGCGGCAGATGCTCGGGCGCGATGCCCGGACCCTTGTCGACCACGGCGATGGCGTAGCGGCCCGGCTGGCGTCCGAGCGATGGAATATGCTTGGCCTCGATCCGCACCTGGCCGCCGCGCTCGCCATATTTGAACGCGTTCTGCACCAGATTTTGGAGCACCTGGAGTAGCTCGTCGCGGTCGCCGCGCACGATCGCCGGCCGCGGAAAGCGCCCGACCTCGAATGTGAAGCCAGTCTCCTGCGCCAGCGGCTCGAGCGTGTCCTTGGCGTTATTGAGCACGTCGTTGAGATCGACCAGATCGGACGGCGGCACATGGGCCTTCATCTCGACCCGGCTCAGCGACAGCAGCGCATCGATCAGCCGCGTCATGCGCGAGGCCTGCTCGGCCATGATCGGCAGGAAGCGCTCGCGCGCGCCGGGATCGCCCTTGGCGCTGCTTTGCAGCGTCTCGATGAAGCCGCGCAGGGACGCCAGCGGTGTGCGCAGCTCATGGCTGGCATTGGCGATGAAATCGGCGCGCATCTGGTTAATGCGCTCGACCTCGGTCAGGTCGCGCAGCAGCACTAGGATGCTGCCGCC
>JBBQXL010000105.1:0-5880 GCA_038209695.1 Hyphomicrobiales bacterium | reverse complement strand
GTGCGGCCAACCAGCGAATATGGTAAGCCGGTCGATGACCGCTCGCTCGGCAGCAACCACATCACCTTCCGCGGCAAGGACCTAGCGCTGCGGCTGACCACTGACGGCCCCCTCTCCTATATCGAGCGCGAAGATTCGTTTCTCCTGACCAAGCCGATCTACATGGTGCTCGGTCCCGACGAGTCGTTCGCCGAGGACATCGCCGCCACCTGCCGCGAGTTCGCCGAGCGCACCCGCGACTATTGGATGGAGTGGGTGCGGCGCCTGTCGATCGCCTATGACTGGCAAGACGCCGTCATCCGCGCGGCGATCACGCTCAAGCTCTCCAATTTCGAGGAAACGGGCGGGATTGTCGCCGCGCTGACCACATCCATCCCCGAGGCCCCCGGCTCCGGACGGACCTGGGACTATCGCTATTGCTGGATCAGGGACGCCTATTTCGTGGTGAAGGCGCTCAACCGGCTCGGCGCCACCAAGACCATGGAAGGATTCATCTCCTTCATTCTCGGCATCGCCTCCGACGACCCGTTGCGGCCGGTCTACAGTGTCGTGCCGTCGGACCCGATGGACGAATGGATCGCCCCCCACCTCAAGGGCTTCCAGAATGACGGGCCGGTGCGAGTAGGCAACGCGGCCGCCGATCAGCTCCAGCACGACACGTTCGGCAGCATCATTCTCGCCGCGACGCCGCTTTTCTTCGACCGCAGGCTGGCGCGGCCCGGCAACGAAGGCCTGTTTCATCTTCTGGAAACGCTGGGGCATAAGGCGGCCAAGCTCGCCTTCACGCCCGATGCCGGCATCTGGGAATATCGCGGGCGCACGCACGTGCACACTTACTCCGCGGCCATGTGTTGGGCCGGCTGCAGCCGCTTGGCCGCTATCGCCGCCCATCTCGGCCTGCACGACCGCGCGGCTTATTGGTCGGAGACCGCGAGTAAAATTCAGAACACGCTGCTCGATGCGGCCTGGAGCGAGAAGCGCGGATCGTTCACCGCCGGCTTCGGTCTCGATGACCTCGACGCCAGTGTCCTGCTATTGCCCGAAACCGGCGTGATCGAGCCCAATGACCCCCGTTTTGTGAAGACCGTCGCCGCAATTGAGCGAGAATTACTGCGGGGCAAGCACGTCATGCGCTATGCTGCCGAGGACGACTTCGGCATGCCCGAAGCGGCGTTCCTCACCTGCCGTTTCTGGCTGATCGACGCTTGGTGGTGGCTCGGCCGCCGCGAAGAGGCCCGCGATCTGTTCGTGGACGCTCTTGGCTACCGTAATCGATACGGCTTGCTGGCCGAGGACATTCATCCGCAAACCGGACAGCTCTGGGGCAATTTCCCCCAGACCTATTCGATGGCGGGTCTCATTTTGACGGCGATGCGTTTGTCGCGAAGCTGGGAGGACAAATATTGGCGCGGCTGATTGTCGTATCCAACCGCGTATCCGTTCCGCGCACCGGTGGAGCACCCCGCGCTGGCGGCCTCGAAGTCGCCCTGGCGCCGGTGCTCAAAGACATCCAGAGCGTGTGGTTCGGCTGGAGCGGAAACGTGGTCGAGGCCGACAAAGTCGCGACCAAAAAGATCGAACAAGGGCGCCACGCTTACGTCATCACCGATCTATCGGAAGAGGACTATCTGGAATATTACAACGGTTTCGCCAACCGAGTGTTGTGGCCGGTCCTCCACTATCGCATCGACCTGACCGAGTTCAACCGGCGCGACCTGACCGGCTATTTCCGGGTGAACCGGCATTTTGCCCGCGAGCTGTCCAAGATCCTCGAGCCCGACGACTTCGTCTGGATTCACGATTATCATTTGATCCCGATTGCCGAGGAGCTGCGCCAGCGCGGCCACGCCAACCGCATCGGCTTCTTCCTGCACGTGCCCTTCCCCGCGCCGGAAGTCATGACCGTGCTGCCCAACCACGAGCGCTTGCTCCCCTCGCTGCTCCAATACGATCTGGTCGGATTCCAGACCGAGACCGACGTCGGCAATTTCGTCCGCTATCTCCTCACCGAGCATCGCGGCACGAGCCAGGCCTTCGAAACGGACGAGAACCAGCTCGTGTTCAGCTGCGGCGACCGGCGGACCCGCATCGGCAGCTTTCCCGTCGGCCTCGATATCGAAGACTTCCAACGGCGGGCGCGCCGCTCGATGCAATCCTCTTTTGTGCAGGAGGTGGTGGAGAGCCTCGGCGGCCGGGCGATGGTGATCGGCGTCGATCGTCTCGACTATTCGAAGGGTCTGGTTCAGCGCATGGATGCCTTCGAGCGCTTCTGCGAGCTTCACGCCGAGTGGCGCAACAAGGTGACCTATCTCCAGATCGCACCGCCGAGCCGCTCGGAGATTTCGGAATATTCCGAACTGGAGCAGGCCGTCGGCTCCGCCGCCGGACGCATCAACGGCAAATATGGCGAAGTGGCGTGGACGCCCATTCGCTACCTCAATCGCACCTATAGCCGGTCGGCGCTGGCCGGACTCTACCGCTCGGCGCGCGCGGCCCTGGTGACCCCGCTCCGCGACGGCATGAACCTGGTGGCCAAGGAATATGTCGCCGCGCAAGATCCGGACGATCCTGGCGTCCTCATCCTCTCCCGCTTTGCCGGCGCGGCGGCCGAATGCCAGGAGGCGCTGCTGGTCAATCCCTACGATCCAGAATCGGTGGCGGCGGCGATCTCCCGCGCGCTGAACATGCCGCTGTCCGAGCGCCGCGCACGCCATAGCGCCATGCTGGCGACGCTGGCCCGCAACGGCAGCACGGTTTGGAGCACGCGCTTTCTCGAGTCGCTTGGCGCCACTCAGTTGTTGGAGCAAGGCCGCGCGCGCGGGCCCGCTATCGCGGCACCACCCTTGCCGCCTGCCAAGACGGCCTCGCGACGCTGACCTGAGCGTTGGCGGCAATCAGGGCTTCAGCTTTATCTCGATCTGCGTGAGCGTCGCCCCGCCGCGGCCGAGAGGAGTCGGCACCCCAATCCAATAGGGCACGTACAGCGTGGTCTGCGGCAGCCGAACCAGCCAGGCTTCGATCTGATCGGTCTGCGACAAATATTTGATGGCGGCGTTGTCAGGCTTATAGCCGCCGATCGGCACAAACTTCACATTGCACACCGCAACGGGACCGGAAAGTCCTGGCGGCGCTTCACCGGGAAGGCGCTCGGCGCGCTTCGGCGTGAGGACCAGGTCGAATCGTAGGCGGCCATCGAACACCCGCAGGGTGCCGTCGCACACGGCATCGTCGCCGCGGGCGTGCAGGAACGCCGCGCTCAGCGGATCGAGCACATCCTCGAGCTGATCTTTGGTCACCGGCACCCGATTCCGGCCGATGCCCTTCTTGGGCGGGACGATGGACACCTCGCTGACGTCGCCGTCGGCAAAGCTCAAGCGCCGCTTCTCCTTGTTGTCCGCGCCCTCGAAGCTCACGGTGAAGCTTGACGATTCAAGCCCAACCTTGGTGAGGGTGCCGGTGCTGGTCGCAGTGCCCGACGATTTGTACACCCGGCCGAGAAAGAGCGAGAACTTACCGTCGCCCTGCATCTCATAAGCCGACCCCTTGAACTTGGCGCTGAGGCGAAACTTGCCCAAATTGAAGTTCACCAAATCGACCTCGTAGGTGGCTTGGATCCGGCCCTGGGTGAGAACGTCCTTGGCCGAGACCGCGTGGCTGGGCCAGCCGCACCACAGCAGCAACAGGCCGACCAACGCTCCGCTGAGCGCTCTGACGCTCGCTCCGCTGCCGGGATCATGTGACATCGGCATCATTATGGTCATTCCGGAGAGGAAATTAAGGCCGCCGCGCCGGTGCCTTGGCGCGCGGGATCGATGGTAGCGGAGGAGCGAATCCGCCGTAATCATCCATTCCTGAAATTCCAGGTGTAAGCCCAAATCCCCAGGCTCGCAACCGCCAGGCCTGTCAGTAGTCGGTCCTGCCTGTGAGCATGAGTGCCGGTCGAGCAGCCTGTTCTGCTCGGCAAAATTTTAACTGTGACCCGCGTTTTGGCTGACTCTCCGAGCCCGTCGGACGTTCCATAAACAATCAGGACGTTCAAGATATCCCTCCCCACGACAAGGGAGTCGCTTCCATTCGGCTATGGTTGCGTTTTATGAGTTCACGTCCTTAGTCAGCGGAGGCATTCCTCCAGGTGAGTTTCGTCGTCCAGCTGATCGATCTCCATCCCCATGAAATCACTCCGCGAGACGACGCCCCAGATCTTTCCATCCTCCACGACCGGAAGGTGACGAAAGCCACGATTGCTCATCACACGCAATGCGTCGATTGTGCGACTATCAGCGGCAATCGTAATTGGATTGGACGTCATCACTTGCGCCAGCGGGGTCACCTCGGCGTTCTTGCCCTCGGCAAGTGCCCGCACCGCGTCGCGGCCGGTAAAGATTCCGGTCAAGCACTGTTGGTGGTTAACCACCAGCACCGACCCCGCCCTGCACTCCCACATGCAGCGGCAGGCTTCCTGCACCGTCGCGTGTTCCGCGAGAGCCAGCAGCTTCTGATCCTTGACGATATCCGCGAGCTTTCGGTTGATCATGACGCCTCCGTTTCACCAGGCAGTTGGGGGGGCGCTACCAGTATACCAATTTAGGCTATCACACCGTCGCCGTATGGACCTTGATCCGCGTCAACCTCTATTGGGGGAAACCTCCGGGCGCGTCCAGAGCGCATGTCTGCTAGGGGTCATACGTGGACGCTGCTTAACCCCCAACAGCAGACGTAGTCAGAGTACGCTGTCCATGTCCGTTGAGTGCCAAAATGGACGGTTTGATGCACATCAAAGAGTCGCGAGCCCGACGATGTGATGCTTTCCGACTACGCCCGCTGAACCGCGGTCTACACACGGCCGAATTCGGATGAGGATCAGTCGTCCGCCTACTCTCATTGCTGGTCACGCCCCCCCGCAGAGAACACGAATGGATGAGGCGCTCAGGTCAAAAATCTTCGAAGTCTTGCAGCGCCATCATACCATGACGCTTGCGACAATTCGCCCTGATGGTTATCCGCAGGCCACGACAGTCAACTATATCCATGATGAGCTCACCCTGTATTTTGCAACCGACGCAGCGTCGCAAAAAGCTGGCAACATCAAACTGAACAACAAAGTCTCTGTGGCGATCGCCAGCGAAGAGCAGAATTTTTATAAGCTTCGTGGCTTATCCCTGTCCGGCATTGCCACAAGAGTCGACGAGAAACAGAAGACTGAAGAATTGTCCTTGCGCCTGTTTCGGACCCTTCCGCAATCGAAGCGGTATGTCCCAGAGGATCCAAAACAGCTCGTAATCTACGAGATTGAACCCGTGGCTATCGCACTGGTCGACTACACTTCGGGCTTCGGCAAGACCTATTTGGTCGAGTTATAAGCGATTTTGCCAGGCTGAGAATTTGGAATTATCAAGCGATCTATGGCGCCCCTGTCCTGATGTCTGGATGTTGGAGGATTGGCGCGCATTGTCTGCGCTCCAGGCCATCACGACCCCCGCACTCGCTCTTTTGGTAGAATCTAGAATTTGCGCTCAATGATGCGAGGATTCTGCCTTACGATGCGAATCCAGGCTGGATGGAATTTTCGGAAAGGACAGGTCCCGAAGCGGCGAGAGTTACATTCCCATCGCTTGATGGGCCTCCTCCATGTGCTTCATGCACTCCGCCGTGTTTCCTTTCTTCATTTCAGCCTTCGACATGTCGAGATGCATTGTCGCCTCTTTCTGCTTCTCGGCGTCGGTCATCTTGGCAATCATTTCATCCATCTGCTGCATATGGGCGTCGTTGCACAGGTCCTGGCTGCCAGCAGAGGTCGCGGAAAGGGCTGTTACGGCGATAAAGGCGGCTACGATGGGCGCTTTGAGCATGGTATTTCTCCTTGATACATTGGATCACCTT
>JBBQXL010000104.1:0-6395 GCA_038209695.1 Hyphomicrobiales bacterium | reverse complement strand
GACAGATGGAGCTTTCGGCCGGCAGTTTCGGCGCGACCGAAATAATGCGCGAACAGTTCGCGCTCTGGCCCCTGCTTGAGCTTGCCGACGGCAGCGATCAGGAGCCGCATTCTAGCTCGCCTTCAGGCGGGGCAACCCTCGATCAGATCACCAGCCGCTCCACGGGCCGGTCGGCTGACCACATCTTCTCGAGGTTGTAGAAGTCACGAACCTCGGGCCGAAAGATATGGACGATGAGATCGCCGGCGTCGATCAGCACCCAATCGCATTGGGGCATACCTTCGACGCGGGCGCGGCCAAGGCCTTCTTCTTTCAGCTTTCTGAGGAGGTGGTCGGCGACGGCCCCGACATGCCGTTGCGAACGCCCCGAAGCGACGACCATCTGGTCGCCTATCGAGGTCTTGCCTCTCAGGTCGATGACCGCGACCTGCTCGGCCTTTGAGGCGTCGAGCGTGTCGAGCACGACATTGAGGAGACGATTCGGATGCGCGCCAATTGACGCGAACCCGTTAGGAGGTGTGCCGTGGTCGGCACCCTCTCTAGCTGAGCGCATGTTGTGGTGAACGTCCTTCTGCCATTGCTCCCTGGGGAAGCAGCTTGCTCCGAACCAAAAACGCGGGGCGGAGCCTATTGGTTGCCGCTTCGCCCCATAAACATAGTATGGCCGGCGCCAAAATTTCAATAGCTAGTGTCGCTTCGGCTTTTTCTTGCCCTTCTGGTCCCCGCCCTTCGCCTTCTTCTTATTCACTTTCTTGGCCCGCAGCGCGGTCGAGGACAGGCCTGACAATCGGTGGCTGAGGATCGTCCAGGCCGGCGGATCGAGCCGCGCCAGTCCCCCCGCATCTGATTCGTCGACGCGATATGGGGCGAAGCGCTGAGCCGCCAGGCCCGCGCGGGCCTTCAGCCGGAAGCCCGGGCGGTCGAGCACGGCGATGGGCACTAGCCCGAAAATCTTGTCGAAGGACCGCCAGCGATGGAATTGGGCCAGATTGTCGGCCCCCATCAGCCAGACGAAATTGACCCCCGGAAAGCGGCGCATGAGCTCGCTGATGAGATCGATAGTGTAGGCCGATTTGCCAGCGAAGCCGGTGACTTCGATGCGCGGGCTGTTCGCTATTTTCCTGGCGGCCGCGACTCGGTCTTCCAGGCTCGCAAGCTTGGACGGGTCCTTCAGCGGGTTGCCGGGGGCGACCAGCCACCAGACCTGGTCGAGGCCGAGGCGCTTGAGCGCGGTCAGGCTGATGTCGCGATGGGCCTTGTGCGGCGGATTGAACGAGCCGCCGAGAAGCCCGATGCTCATGCTGGGCGCCGCCATCGGCAGCCGCGTGAGCTCGCGCGATCTATCGCCCCTGCCCTTGCCGGCTCCCGACCGGCTCACGGGCGGGTCTGCCCCTGCCCGCGCACGGCATATTTGTAGATGGTGAGCTGCTCCACGCCGACCGGTCCGCGCGCGTGGAAGTGACCGGTGGCGATGCCGATCTCGGCCCCCATGCCGAACTCGCCCCCGTCGGCGAACTGGGTCGAGGCATTATGCAGCACAATGGCGCTGTCGACGCGGGCGAGGAACGCCTCGGCCGCGGCATGATCCTCGGTCACGATGGCGTCGGTATGCTGCGAACCGTACTGCGCGATGTGCTCGATCGCTTCGTCGATACCATCGACCAATTTCACCGCGATGATGGCGTCGAGATATTCCTTGGGCCAATCCTCCTCGGTCGCCGGCTTGACTCGGCCGTCGGCGCGCTGCGTGTCGGGGTCGCCTCTCACCTCGCAACCCGCTTCGATGAGCGTCTCGACCAACGGCACCAGATGGGTGGACGAAGCCGCCCGATCAACCAGCAGCGTCTCGGCCGCGCCGCAAATCCCGGTGCGCCGCATCTTGGCGTTGAGCACGATTTTTTTGGCCATGTCGAGATCGGCGCCGGCATGCACATAGACATGACAGACGCCTTCGAGATGGGCGAACACCGGCAGCCGCGCTTCGGCCTGTACGCGCCCGACCAGGCCTTTGCCGCCGCGCGGCACGATCACGTCCACGGCGCCGCCAAGGCCGCCGAGCATGAAGCCGACCGCCGAACGATCGACCGTGGGCACGAGCTGGATCGCGGCCTCCGGCAAGCCGGCCGCGACCAGCGCCGCGCTCAAGCTATTGGCGATAACCAGCGAGGTGAGGAAGCTCCCCGACCCGCTGCGCAGGATCGCGGCATTGCCGGACTTTACGCACAGCCCGGCGGCGTCGGCCGTCACATTGGGCCGCGACTCATAGATGATGCCGATCACGCCGATCGGCACGCGCACGCGGGAAATCTCCAGGCCGTTCGGCCTTGTCCAGCGTGCCATCACCTGGCCGATCGGATCGTCAAGAGCGGCGATCTCGCGCAAGCCTTTGGCCATCGCCGCGACGCGGGCCTCATTGAGCGCGAGCCGGTCGATGAAGGCGGCATCGCGTCCTCTGGCGCGCGCGACCTCGACATCCTGGGCGTTGGCCGCAAGGATCTTGCCGGCATCGGCCTCGATCCGCTCGGCCATGGCGTGGAGCGCAGCGTTCTTCGCTTCCGTCGAGGCCAGCGCCAGCGCGGCAGCCGCCTCACGCGCACGGCGCCCCATATAGAGCATCATCGGCTCTAGGCTTGCTTCCGGTTTGTCGGCAATCGCGCTCACATCAAGTCTTCCGTTGCAGCACCATGTCGTCGCGGTGGATCAATTCAGGGCGGCCAAGGTAGCCGAGAATCTCCGCGATTTCACTGCTCTTGCGGCCGATAATGGCCTTGGCCTCGTCATGGCCATAGGCGGTCAGCCCCCGGCCGATCTCGATGCCTTCGGTGGTCCTGATGAACACCGCATCGCCGCGCTCGAACCGCCCCTCGACCCGTGTGACGCCGGCCGGCAATAGGCTCTTGCCTGAGCCGAGCGCCTGGGCCGCGCCGTTGTCGACGATCACGGCACCCTTGGGTTCGAGCGTGCCCGCGATCCAGCGCTTGCGCGCCGTCACCGGGTCTTGCCGCGCCAGGAACCAGGTCCCGGTTCCTTGTGTGGCGAGGGCTTGCAGCGGATTCATCACCTTGCCCAGGGCGATGACCATATGCGTGCCGCCTGAGACTGCGATCTTGGCCGCCTCGATCTTTGTCACCATGCCGCCACGCGACAGCTCGGAGCCGACATCGCCGGCCATCGCCTCGATCTCCGGGGTGATGTCGGTCACCACGTCGAGCCGGCTTGCCTCAATGCCCGATCGCGGCGGGGCGGTGTAGAAACCATCGACATCGGACAGCAGCACCAGGCAATCGGCGCTCATCATCGAGGCGACGCGCGCCGCCAGCCGATCGTTGTCGCCGTAGCGAATTTCGCTAGTGGCTACCGTATCGTTCTCGTTGACCACCGGGATGGCGCCGAGCTTCAACAATGTGGTGATGGTGCTGCGTGCGTTGAGATAGCGCCGGCGTTCCTCGGTGTCGCCGAGCGTCAGCAACACCTGCGCCGCGACCAAAGCGCGGGCGCGGAAGGCTTCTTCGTAAGCATGCGCAAGATCGATCTGCCCGACCGCGGCGGCCGCCTGGCTGTCCTCGAGTTTGAGCGCGCCTTTGGGCAGCTTGAGGGCGTTGCGGCCAAGCGCAATGGCGCCGGACGAGACCACGATGATCTCTCTTCCCTCTTTGCGGAGCGCGGCAATGTCGTCAGCCAGCGCCTCCAGCCACGCTTGCCGCAAGGTCCCGGCCGTCATGTCGACCAACAGCGAAGAGCCGATCTTGATGACGATGCGCCTGGCGCCCGTCCATTCCGCTCTCATGGACGCCACCCCCGCGCTGACGCCATCGGGGCCGCAGCACCATCTTTGACTTTGCCACGCAGTTCTCTCACCTCCGCCGCAATGGCACGCAGCAGCTCGGGGACGCCCTCGCCGCTCGCGGCAGAGACGACGAACGGCGAAGATCCGGCGGCCTTTTTCACCGCGCGCAGCTTCTTCTTCATCTCGTCCTTGGGCACGGCGTCGGCCTTGGACAGCGCCACGATCTCGGGCTTGTGCTCGAGCCCGGCGCCATAGGCCTCTACCTCGCCGCGGACGATGGCATAGGCCTCGGCTGGATTGTCCAGCGTCGCATCGACCAGATGCAGGAGGACGGCGGTGCGCTCGACATGACCCAAGAAGCGGTCGCCGATGCCGGCCCCTTCATGCGCGCCTTCGATCAGCCCGGGGATGTCGGCGAGCACGAAATCGGTGCCGGGGGTCCGCACCATGCCGAGATTGGGGTGGAGCGTGGTGAACGGATAGTCGGCGATCTTGGGCTTGGCGGCGCTGACCGCGGCGAGGAAGGTCGACTTGCCGGCATTGGGCAGCCCGATGATACCGGCATCGGCGATGAGCTTGAGCCTCAGCCAGATATTCAGCTCCTCGCCCGGCTGGCCGGGGTTGGCGTGACGGGGCGCCTGGTTGGTCGACGACTTGAAGCGCGCGTTGCCGAACCCGCCATTGCCGCCCTTGAGCAGCACAATACGGTCGCCGGGCTTGGTCAGATCGGCGATCAGAGTCTCGCCGTCGTCATCGAAGATCTGCGTGCCGGGCGGCAGTTTCAGCACCACATCGTCGCCCTTGGCGCCGGTGCGGTTCTGGCCTTTGCCGTGCCCGCCCTTCTTGGCCTTGAAATGCTGCTTGTAGCGGTAATCGAGCAGCGTGTTGAGATTGGCCACGCACTCCACGATCACGTCGCCGCCTCTGCCCCCATCGCCGCCATCGGGTCCACCGAACTCGATGAACTTCTCCCGGCGGAAGCCGACGGCGCCGTTGCCGCCGTCACCCGAGCGCACATAAACCTTGGCTTGGTCGAGAAACTGCATAGGAAGGGCTTACCACCGGCTTCTTTCCAATACACTAGCGGGGAGCAGACTTGGCGCCTCGCACTCAGCCGCCGCCGGATCAGGTCTGGTAGAATCCGGCCAGCGCCGCGGCCCGATCCAGCCGGTAGGTCAGGCAATGCGCTCGTGCCCCGCGCGCGGCGCAATCCCGCATCTCCGTTCCCACCGGGGCAAACCCAAACTTGGCGATGATCCGGGCCGAGGCCGGATTGTCGCTGAAATGCCCGACCGTGAGATAGGCGAAGCCGCCGGTCTCGAAGGCATGGAGGATCAGCGCGCGCACGGCCTCGGTAGCATAGCCCATGCCCCAATAGGGCTTGCCGATCCAATAGCCGAGCTCGGCGTGATCTTCGCCGAAAGCACGATAGCCGGTGCAGCCGATCACCGCGCCCGACCGCGCAATGGTGAACACCACGCCTTCCTCGCCGGCAAGCGCGCTGGCGAGCCACACCGCCGCCTGCCGTTCGCTGTAGGGATGCGGAATCGTGCCGGTCATGCTTGCCACGTCGAAATCGCCGGCAAGCAGGCTGATGCGCGGAGCGTCCGCGAGAAGCGGCGCGCGCAGCACAAGTCTGGGAGTCCTGATGGTCACCGGGAGGACGCTACACGCGCCTAACGGCGCGCGCGAGACGGACGAGCCTAGTTCGTCTTCACCGAGACGTAGACGCGGCCCTTTTGCTTGGTCGCAAACTCGACCTCACCCTCGCGAAGCGCGAACAGGGTATGGTCCTTGCCCATGCCGACGCCGTCGCCCGGGTGCCATTTGGTGCCGCGCTGGCGGATGATGATATTGCCGGCAAGCACGCTCTGGCCGCCCGACTTCTTGACCCCGAGCCGCCGTCCGGCCGAGTCGCGGCCGTTGCGCGATGAGCCGCCCGCTTTCTTATGTGCCATAGCTCTGTTCCTTACGTCTTCTTCGGCTTGGCCACAGGCTTCCTGGCGGGAGTCTTCTTCGCCGCGGCCCTGGCCGCCGGCTTCTTGGCCGCTGGTTTCGCTTCGGCCTTCTTGGCGGCAGGCTTTGCCTCGGTCTTCGCCTTGGGAGCCTGCTCGGCCTTCTTGGCCTCAGGCTTCGGCGCCGCTTTGGAGGGCTTCTTGCCGTCGGTCAAAATCTCGGTGATGCGGAGCGCGGTCAGCTCCTGACGATGGCCGTTCTTGCGGCGGTAGGTCGAGCGCCGCTTTTTCTTGAACACGATGATCTTGTCGGCGCGCTTTTGCTCGAGCACCTCGGCGGCGACCAGCGCCCCGCTAATGGTGGGGCTGCCCGTCTGCGGGCCTTTATCGCCCCCAAGCAGAAGCACCTCGGCGAGTTCGATAAGATCGCCGGGCTGCCCGGCGATCTTCTCCACCTCGATGATGTCGTTTGGCGCCACGCGATATTGCTTGCCGCCCGTGCGAATGACCGCGAACATGTCCATTATCCGTCCGAATTCTTGGCTTGAAGGACCGGCGCCTGAGCGCGGGTGAGCCGCTGGAAACCTTGAGCGGCGCAATATAGAAGGCAAAGCCGATAAGTCAATTGCCGTGGCCACCCCTCGGCACCTGCC
>JBBQXL010000103.1:0-6401 GCA_038209695.1 Hyphomicrobiales bacterium | reverse complement strand
ACCCCTGAGCTACACCCGCGACTCCAACCCGCGTTCGGGCCCTACGATCTAGTTGATCACCGGCCACTTGTCCACAGCCCCGCTGGAAGGCGCTAAACCAAGCCATGGCCGCCGACCGCAACGCACTGTTCGCCCGCCTCGATCACGGTCGAGCATGAGCCGGTGTTCACGGTCGAGCAATCGAGAACCCTGCGCCACAGCCTTCCCGGGGCCCACACCAAGAACCTGTTCCTCACCGGCAAAAACGACCGGCTAGTCCTGGTGGTGGCCAAGGACGATACGAGGGTCAATCTCAAGGCGCTGGCCAACTGGCTCGGAGCCGGACGGTTCAGCTTCGGCAAGGCGGCACTGCTCGAAGCCGTGCTCGGCGTGCCGCCCGGCTTCGGTCACGCCGCTGGCGCTGATCAACGATTCGGCGGCGGAGGTCGCCGTGGTGGTGGACCAGGCGCTGATCGGCTTCGCCGAGGTCAACTGCCATCCCCTGGAGAACACCGCCACCACGCGGCTCGCCACGCAGGACCTCATCCGCTTCATTGCCGCCTGCGGCCACAAGCCCCTCATCCTCCCCCTAGGCTGAGGCCGCTTGACGCTGTCGGGGCCGGTTGCCAAATGGCACCCCACGGCCCATCTTCCAGGGCAACGTAGTGAAGAGTTCGGCGCCCCAACGTTGCGTCATGGGGTGCCCGGCGGGCAAGGAGCATGAGCGTAGATACACCCATTCTCACGGACGGCGGTGCAGGCAGCCCCGCCGCCGAGCTGATCAAGAACACCACCACCGCCGACTTCATGCGCGACGTGGTCGAGGCCTCGCGCGAGGTCCCGGTGCTGGTTGATTTCTGGGCGCCGTGGTGCGGCCCGTGCCGCCAGCTCACGCCGATCCTGGAAAAGGCCGTGCGGGCCGCCAAGGGCGCGGTCCGACTGGTCAAACTCAATATCGACGATCATCCGCAAATTCCCGGCCAGATGGGCGTGCAGTCGATCCCGGCGGTGTTCGGCTTTCAGGACGGACGACCGGTCGACGGTTTCATGGGCGTGTTGCCCGAGTCCCGGGTCAACGCCTTTATCGCGCGCCTGGTGGGTGAGACCGCCAATGACGCCGCCGCCGATCTCGAGGCCGCCGAGGCCGCGCTGGCCGCCGGCGACGTCAACACCGCGGCGCAGATGTTCGGGGAGGTGCTGCAAGACGACCGCGAGAACGCGCAAGCGCTCGCCGGCCTGGCCAAGTGCTACATCAAGACCGGCGACCTGACCCGTGCCGAGCAGACGCTAGCGCTGGTGCCCCCGGCCAAGGCCGAAAGTGCGCCGGTGGCAAGCGCCCGGGCGGCGCTCGAGCTTCAACGCAAGGCGCCGAGCCCGAACGATATCGAATCGCTCCGCGCTAAGCTCGCCGCCGCTCCCACCGATCCTCAGTTGCGCTTCGATCTCGCTCTCGCGCTGAATGCCAAAGGCGACCGCAGCGGCGCTCTGGAGGAGTTGCTGACGCTGGTCGCCAAGAACCGCGCCTGGAACGACGACGCCGCACGCAAGCAACTCGTGCAATTGTTCGATGCCTGGGGCGCAGGCGACCCCGCCACCATCGCGGGCCGGCAAAGGCTCTCATCGCTGTTATTCGCGTGAGGCCAAGGAGCACATCTGTTGGGGGTGACTGACCGCTATCGCAATGTCGCTGACATGCCCGAGGCGTTGCCGCTGTTTCCTCTGCGTGGCGCCATTCTCCTGCCGCGCGCCTCGCTGACCCTCAACGTGTTCGAACCGCGCTATCTCGCGCTGGTGGATCACGCGCTGGCGGGCGACCGCCTGATCGGGGTGGTGCAGCCGGCGCCCGAGGCGGGAGAGGGCGAATCCCCGGCGGGTAAGAATTTCCCACTCAGGCGGGTCGGCTGCGCCGGACGGATCTCGTCCTTCACCGAGAGCGAGGACGGCCACGTGGTCATCACGCTGGCCGGGCTCGCACGGTTCGCGGTCGTGGCAGATATCGCCGGAGACATGCCGTTCCGGATGGGCCAGGTGGAGTTCAAACCCTATGCCAAGGATTTCGTTGGCGGCCACGGCGAGGAGGATGTCGACCGCCCGCGCCTGATCGCGACGCTCAGAAGCTATCTCGTCGCCAACAATCTCCACGCCGATTGGGATCGCATCAACAACGCCAGCAACGAGCGGCTGGTGAATATGCTATCAATTCTCAGCCCTTATGGGCCCGAAGAGAAGCAAGCGCTGCTCGAGGCGCCAGACTTGCGCATGCGCGCCGAGGCGCTGGTGGCGCTCGCCGAGATGGAGCTGGCGGCGCGCGACGACGGCTCCGGAACGTCGCTGCAATGACGCATAAGGAGACACATCGGTGATCAACGCAACCGAACGCAGCGGCGAGCGCCGCCTCGATCCAAAGTTGTTGGAGATCCTGGTCTGTCCCCTGACCAAGACCTCGCTCGACTACGACGCCGAGTGCCAGGAGCTGATCAGCCGCGCGGCCGGTCTCGCCTTCCCGATCCGCGACGGCATTCCCATCATGTTGCCGGAGGAAGCGCGCAAGCTCGACGCGAGCTAGAACCTCTCGCCGGTCAGCAGCGACGGCACGGTGCCGGTTCCGCCTCCCGCCTCGCGCGCCAAAAATCGCTTGAGCGGTGGTGCGCGGTCGACCAGGCCGAGCCCGAGGTCGCGCAACGCGCGCAACGGCGCGCTGTCATTGGAGAACAGGCGGTTCAGTCCGTCCATCACCGCGGCCGAAAAGGCGCTGTCGAACCGCCGCCAGCGCTCATAGCGCTCGAGTTGCTGCGGCGCACCGATATCCAGACCCAGCCGCGCGGCCTCGACCACGGTCTCGGCCAGCGCCGCCACATCGCGCATGCCGATATTGAGCCCCTGCCCGGCCAAGGGATGCACCACATGCGCTGCGTCGCCGATCAGCGCCAAGCGATCGGCCACGAAGGAGCGGGCGATCTGCATGTCGAGCGAAAACGATTGGCGCGGGCCGGCCAGCGAGATCTCGCCGAGGCGCAAGCCGAAGCGTTTGGTCAACTCGTCGAGGAAGCCATCCTCATCAGCCGCCATGATGGCCTCCGCGCGTTCATTCTCCTCGGTCCACACGATGGAGGAGCGGTTGCCGGTTAGGGGCAGGATGGCGAACGGCCCGGACGGGAGGAAGTGCTGCACCGCCTTGCCATGATGGGGCCTGGCGTGGGCCACGGTGGTGACGATGCCCATTTGCGGATAGGACCAGCCGACGCATTTGATGCCGGCGCGCTCGCGGAGCCGCGAGCGCTTGCCGTCGGCGGCGACGAGGAGGCTGGCCTCGATGGTTTTCCCGCCGGCGAGTTTCACCGCGACGCCAAAGGCGTCGGTGTCGAACGCGGTCACGCTGTCCGGCGAATGCATCGCGATGGCGGGCTCGTCGGCCACGGCATCGGCGAGCACGCGCTGTAACTCGCCATGCTCGACCATGACGGCGCCGGCGCGGTCCGCCTTAAGCTCATCGTCAAAGCCGAGGAAATGGGGCCGCAAGGCCGCGTTCAACGCGCTGTCGGTAATCTCGATCGTGTCAATGGTCTGGGCCTTGGGCGCCAGCAGCGGCCACAGATCGAGCGCCGCGAACAGATTCTTGGTCGCCGCCGATAGGGCGAGTGCGCGGGCGTCCGCGCCGCCGTCCTTGGCCTGAGCCGGTTCGGCATCGATCAGGGCGATGCGGAAACCTTGCGGCGCCAGCTTGACCAGCGCGAGCGCCAGCGTGCGCCCGACCAATCCGCCGCCGGCAATCACCACGTCGAGCCGATCCCGGGCCTTTGCCTTGCCTCGCGCCATGGCTCAGCAATGCCACGTTCCGCCTGGCGCGTGAACCTGCTAAAGGGGCGGGCATCCGCTACCAAGGGTCTCGCGCATGAGCCGCGCACTGGAAACGCTGCTGTCCATTCTCGACCTCGAGACGCTCGAGGCCAATCTGTTCCGGGGCTTGAGTCCGCAAGTCGGCTGGCAGCGGGTGTTCGGCGGCCAGGTGATCGGCCAAGCGCTGGTCGCGGCGCATCGCACGGTGAACGGCCGCTTGGCGCATTCCCTTCACGCCTATTTCCTGCGCGCAGGCGACCCCGCGGTGCCCATCATTTATGAGGTCGACCGCATCCGCGACGGCGGCAGCTTCTCCACCCGCCGCGTGGTGGCGATCCAGCACGGCCAGGCGATCTTCTCCATGGCCGCGTCCTTCCATCGGCCGGAAGAGGGGCTGGACCATCAGATCGCGATGCCGGAGGTGCCCGCGCCGGAATCGCTGCCGAGCGAGGCCGAGCTCAAGGCGTCGCTCATCGACCGCGTGCCGCCCCAGGTCAAAGCCTATTGGGAACGGGAGCGGCCGATCGAGATCAGGCCGGTCGACCTCACCCGATATCTCTCGCCGGAGAACCGCGCTCCATCGCAGCAGGTCTGGATCCGGGCCACAGGCAAGCTTGGCGACGATTTGGCGCTGCACCAATGCGTGCTGGCCTATGCGTCGGACTTCACGCTGCTCGATACGGCGCTGATCGCGCACGGCCGCTTCGTGTTCGACCCGCGGCTGATGCTGGCGAGCCTCGATCACGCCATCTGGTTCCATCGCAGCTTTAGGGCCGACGATTGGCTGCTTTATGTCCAGGACAGCCCCAGCTCAGGCGGCGGCCGGGCTTTTTGCCGCGGCACTCTTTTCACCAGAGACGGCGAATTGGTGGCCTCCACGGCACAAGAAGGGCTGGTGCGAGAGCGCAATGCCCGAAAAGATGCCTAAATCCTGAGCAACAGCGTGTTTTTGCCTAGATTTTACGCTAGCAGGGACCTCTCCCTGGTCGAACCAACCCGCCCCCGCCCGAAAAAGAGTCACTGGGCCCAAGCACTTGCCCCTTTTTCGCCAAGTTGGCACGGGGCTTGACTCCTGCTTTCAGGTTCGCACGGCTGGAAGGGTCCGGCTCAAGAGCCTGTCAGCCGCCAAACATGGAGGGGTTAGAGACATGAAGCTGGTGATGGCAATCATCAAGCCATTCAAGCTCGATGAGGTGCGCCAAGCCCTCACCGAGCTGGGGCTGCAAGGCATGACCGTGACCGAAGTCAAAGGTTACGGGAGACAAAAGGGTCACACTGAGATCTATCGCGGCGCCGAATACGCCGTGAACTTCCTACCGAAGATCAAGATCGAGGTCGTGGTGCCTGCCAAGCTGGTCGACAAAGCGGTCGACGCAATCGTCGCCGCGGCGAAGACCGGACAGATCGGCGACGGCAAGATCTTCGTCGTTCCCGTCGAGCAGACGGTGCGCATTCGCACCGGCGAAACGAACGAATCAGCGCTCTAGAGGGGAGAGAAGAAGATGGTGACTTTCGCCAAATATCTTTGTGCCGCGGTCGTAGCGCTGGTTGCGCTGCTGATCGCCAAATTCGACCCGGCTCTCGCCCAGGAGGCGACGGACGCCGCCGGCGCGGCTGCCGCGGCGCCGCCTGCGCCGGAGCTGAGCGCGGGCGATACGGCCTGGATGCTCACATCGACGGCCCTCGTACTGATGATGACCATCCCCGGCCTCGCGCTCTTCTACGGCGGCATGGTCCGCAAGAAGAACGTGCTCACCACGGTGATGCAAAGCTTCGCCACGACCTGCCTCGTCACCGTGGTGTGGATGGTGATCGCCTATTCGCTCGCCTTCACCGACGGCGGAAGCATGAACGCCTATATCGGCGGCATGTCCCGGTTCATGCTGAAAGGCATGGACGTCGGTACCCTGAAGGGCACGATCCCCGAATCGGTGTTCATGTGCTTCCAGATGACCTTCGCCATCATCACCCCGGCACTCATTTGCGGCGCCTTCGCGGACCGCATGAAATTCTCGGCTTTGGTGCTGTTTATGGTCCTCTGGCAGATCCTCGTCTACGCCCCGATCGCGCATTGGGTGTGGGGCGGCGGCTTCCTCGGCAGCCTCGGCGTGCTCGACTTTGCCGGTGGCACGGTCGTGCATATCAACGCCGGTGTTGCGGGCCTCGTCTGCGCCATCTATCTCGGCAAACGCTACGGCTACGGCCAGGAGAACATGTCGCCGTACAATCTGGTCTACGCCGTGATCGGCGCTTCGCTTCTGTGGGTCGGCTGGTTCGGCTTCAACGCCGGTTCAGAGTTGGCGGCAGACGGCCGCGCCGGCATGGCCATGACCGTGACGCAGATCGCCACGGCAACCGCGGCATTGGCGTGGATGTTCGCCGAATGGCTGGTGCACAAGAAGCCGAGCGTGCTCGGCATCATATCGGGCGCCGTGGCCGGACTCGTGGCCATCACCCCGGCTTCGGGCTTCGTCGACCCCGTCGGGTCGTTGTGGATCGGGGCCGCGGCCGGCGTCGGCTGCTTCTTCGCAGCCACGACCATGAAGAAAGCGCTCGGCTACGACGACTCGCTCGATGCGTTCGGC
>JBBQXL010000102.1:0-6416 GCA_038209695.1 Hyphomicrobiales bacterium | reverse complement strand
TGAGAAGCAAGACATGCCAACTGCATTGCCGCGGCGCGTTTGCGTCCGGCTTATGAGGGGGTGGCG
This sequence comes from Hyphomicrobiales bacterium, assembly GCA_038209695.1. GTDB lineage: Bacteria > Pseudomonadota > Alphaproteobacteria > Rhizobiales > Methyloligellaceae > Methyloceanibacter. Next base: position 6,350 of record JBBQXL010000102.1, on the reverse strand, counting down.
CGCCGAGAGACGCAAACTTGAAGCTCCGCATCCGTTGCCGGACACGGCAGGCGCCTCGCGGCGCGCCATAACGGTACTCGCGGTGGCCGGCCCCGCTTTCGCTGCACCTGACCCCGCTGCCCGGCCTGGACCACGTCTAACGGGCCAGATAGCGTTTGGAGTAGGCGGCGAGTCGTCAGCCAGCTCCTGGCAGGGCCTCGTAGTGGACCCGGGGGGAGCCCGGCGCCGCCCCGAGTGCCTGACAGCGACGCCAGACCCGCGGGGACACCGCGCCTCATCCCGCCTCACGACGCCTCGCGAAACGCCCCTTCAGAAGGACGAGGTGGGCAAAGTGTAAGCGAGGTTTGGCGCGCGGGGATTAGGTGGGGATAGCGCACTGCGCTCTCGTCGCCTGGCCGGATCAAGGCTTGGGCAATTCCTTCGGCAACACCTTTTCCGGAGGATTGGTGCCGGGCGGATTGATCGAGCGGATGAAGGCGATGATCTTCCACAGATGGTCGGAGGTCTTGATGGTGGTCCCCATCGGCGGCATCGGGGCGTGCACGGTGCCCCAGCCCAAGCGCGTGTAGCCTTCCTTTTCCAGATCCACCGAGCCCAGCGTCACCAGCCTGAACAACACGTCGTCGGTATTACCCCAGAACCAGACGCCTTGAGTCAGGGCCGGGAAGATGCCGCCGCCGCCGGTGCCGCCGTGACACTCGTTGCAGCCAGGCAGACGGAACTGCTTGACCAGATCCGGGTCGTCCTTGGCCAGCTTGGCGTAATCCGGATAGGGACTATGCAGCTGTCCAACCGGACCTTCTTCACCAACTCAAGCGGCGGCGTCTCATCGCCGGCCTTGCAGCAGATGGAATCGTCGGCGGCGCGAGCTACGCGGAGAACGCCGCCGATTCCGACAACGCTCACGGCAAACAGCAACATCACGATCGTGCTGATCGTGATGTTGCCGATGTTGCGTGTTCGGTTTGGCGTCATCGAGCCTCTCCCATCGGCCGACATGCCACCGAGCATATCAGCTTAGGGCCGAGTTGCCTTCTATCGCCGTTACGGTTTGGGCTCCCCGGGAGCTGCATATCTTCCGGGAATCACCTTTTCCGGAGGGTTCGTCCCGGGCGGATTGAGCGAGCGAATGAAAGCGATGATCTTCCATAGATGGTCGGCAGTCTTGATGGAGACAGCCATCGGCGGCATCGGCGCGTGCACGCTGCCATATTGGTAACGCGTGAAGCCCGATTTCTCCAGTTGCGCCGAGCCCAGCGTCACCAGCCTGAACAGCACGTCGTCGGTGTTGCCCCAGAACCAGATGCCTTGACTGAGCGCCGGGCACATGCCGCCACCGCCGCCACCGCCGTGACACTCGTTGCAGCCCGGCAGACGGAACTGCTTGACGAGATCCGGGTCGTCCTTCGCCATCTTGGCGTAATCTGGGTAAGGACTATGCAGCCCCCCCGGAGGCACCAGCTTTACCAGCTCTTCCGGCGGGGTCTGGTCGCCCGCCTTGCAGCAGGCATCCCCCGATGCGGCTTCACCTTCAGCAGACGCCATGGCTGGATCGGAGGCCTCGTCGACCGCATGGGCCACCCATGGCAGGCCGACAACAGCAACTAAACTCAGTGCGAACAGTCCGACGGCGATTTTGCCGAATTTACGTTTTTGCATTGGTGTCATTGAGCATTTCCCCTTTTGGCGGGCGGAGAATATCAGGGTTTGGCGGATATGTTGACGCTGCGGCAGTTTGTAGCCATCCGGAAGCTCGGGGCGGAGAGGATCTCACACCGCAGTTAACCGCTTTGGCGCTGGGAAGCTGCGGCGCGCGAAGCCTGCCACGCGTCAAAGCCCTTGGCGCGCAGCTCGCAGGCCGGGCAGGCGCCGCAGCCATAGCCCCAATCGTGCCGCACCCCGCGCTCCCCGCGATAGCAGGTGTGGGTCTCCTCGACGATGAGACTGACCAGGGCATCGCCGCCGAGCTGCTCGGCCAGCGCCCAGGTGTCGGCCTTGGTCAGCCACATCAGCGGCGTCTCTATGGTGAAAGGGATCTCGGTGCCGAGCCTGATCGCCTGCTCCATCGCCCGCAATGTCGCATCGCGGCAATCGGGATAGCCGGAGAAATCCGTCTCGCACATGCCGCCGACCAGCGCGGTCAGCCCGCGCCGGTAACCGAGCGCGGCCGCATAGGTGAAGAACACGAGATTGCGTCCGGGCACGAAGGTCGAAGGCAGGCCAGAGTCGAGCATTTCGATCTCGGCGCCGGAGGTGAGCGCGGTGTCGCCGATGGCGCCGAAGCTCGTTAGGTCGATGACGTGGTCGCGTCCGAGCCGCGCCGCCCAGTCGGGAAAGCGGCGCGCCATCTCCTCGCGCACGCGCTGCCTACACTCCAATTCGATGCTGTGCCGCTGGCCGTAGTCGAAGCCAACCGTCTCGACGCGGTCGTAGCGGTCGAACGCCCAGGCCAGGCACACGGTCGAATCCTGCCCGCCGGAAAACAGCACCAGCGCGCCTGGCGCCTTCGCCGTCATAGGCTCTTGCCGTCGAACGGCATTGGGCTGAGCGCGGCAGGATCGACGTCGTCAAGGCAGCGAACATTCACCGCGATCATCTCCGCGCCGTCGGGTCTCTTGCCCCGGGCGAACGAGCCGACGCCGCAATGGCTGCAGAACAAGTGGTGCACGACCTTCTTGTTGAACTGATAGTCGGTCAGCTCGCTTTCACCCGACAGCAGAGTGAATTGCGCAGCCGGCACAAACGTCAACAGGGCGCCGCGCTTCTGGCAGATCGAGCAGTTGCATGACATGACAGGTTCGAGAGTGGACTCGACCTCGTAGCGCACCGCGCCGCAATGGCAACCGCCGCGATATTTGGCCATCTCCGCCACGGAAACCTCCTTGCGCTCGCTCCCCAACCAGATAAAACGCGGGCGCGAAGCCTGTCACGCGGCACGGTCTCCCGCAAGCTCAACTCACCCTCGCAAGGCTCACCATGACCGCCATCTCAACCATCATCGGCCGGGAAATTCTGGACAGCCGCGGCAACCCGACCGTCGAGGTCGATGTGGTGCTGGACGACGGCCATCATGGCCGCGCCGCGGTGCCGTCGGGCGCCTCGACCGGCGCGCATGAGGCGCACGAGCTTCGGGATGGCGGCGCCCGCTATGGCGGCAAGGGCGTGAAGAAGGCGGTCGCGGCGGTCAACGGCGAGATCCGCGCCGCGCTCCATGGCTTCGACGCCACCGATCAAAGCGGGCTCGATCAGCGCTTGCGCGATCTCGACGGCACCGAGAACAAGAAGCGGCTCGGGGCCAATGCCATTCTCGGCGTGTCGCTCGCCGCGGCCAAGGCGGCTGCATCGTAGCAAGGCCTGCCGCTTTACCGCTATGTCGGCGGGAGGGAGGCGACGCTGCTGCCGGTGCCGATGATGAACATCGTCAATGGCGGCATGCATGCCGACAATCCGATCGACTTCCAGGAATTCATGATCGTGCCGGTCGGCGCCGCGAGCATAACCGAAGCGGTGCGCATGGGCGCGGAAATCTTCCATGCGCTCAAGCATGCGCTGAAAGGCGCGGGCCAAAACACCAATGTCGGCGACGAGGGCGGCTTCGCTCCCAATCTGCCCTCGACCCGTGAGGCGCTCGACTTCGTCATCGCCGCGATCAGGACCGCGGGCTTCAGCCCAGGCGACGATGTCTATCTCGCGCTCGACGTGGCCGCCACCGAGCTCTATGGCGAGGGCCGCTACTTCCTCAAAGGCGAGAAGCGCAGTCTGACCTCCGAGCAGATAGTCGCCTATTATGCCGAGCTGCTCGCCAACTACCCGATCTTCTCCATCGAGGACGGCATGAGCGAGGACGATTGGGACGGCTGGGCCGTCATGACCAAGGCGCTTGGCGATCGCTGCCAGCTGGTCGGCGACGATCTGTTCGTGACCAACGTCACGCGCCTGAAGCGAGGCATCGATCAGCACATCGCCAATGCCATCCTGGTCAAGGTCAACCAGATCGGCACGCTGACCGAGACGCTCGCTGCCGTGCGCATGGCGCAAGAGGCGGGCTATGCCGCGGTGATGTCCCACCGCTCCGGCGAGACCGAGGACGCCACCATCGCCGACCTCGCCGTCGCCACCCAATGCGGGCAGATCAAGATCGGCTCTCTTGCGCGATCCGACCGGGTGGCCAAATATAACCAGCTCATCCGCATCGAGGAGGAGCTCGGCGACAGGGCCCGCTATGCCGGGCGTGCAGTGCTGAAGCGCGGACGGTAACCGCAGCTTAACCCCGCGCGGGCGATTCTAGCCGGCTTCGGGGGAACCATGCGGCTCACGGCTTTCATATTTCCGCTGCTGGCCTGCGGCGCGGCCGGCTATTTCGGCTATAACCTCCAGATCGGCGACCACGGTCTGAAGGCGCGCGCCGACCTAGAGCGCCGCAAGGAAGCGCTCGAAGGCGAGCTGGCCGGGCTCAGTGAGGTGAGGGGACGGCTCGAGCGCGACGTGGCGCTGCTGCGGCCCGAGAGCCTCGACCCCGACATGCTGGACGAGCGGGCCCGCGCCATCCTCAACCTCGCCCATCCCGACGATCTCATCATGATGAAGCGCCGGCAGCCGGTGCCCGAGACTACGGCCTCCACGCCGAAGCGCTGAGCTTTCAGCTCCGTTCCGCCTCGTGCTAGCCTTGGAAGCGAATCCGAGGATCGCGTTCGAGGAGCCGACCGCAGTGACCCCAAGCCTCACGCCCGGCGCCGCCAATCTCTGGCTCGGCGATGGGGACGCAGCCAATGTGCCGCGCCGCCCGAGCCTTACCCTAGAGCAGGAGCTGTCCGCCTATCGCCTGATGCTGCTGATCCGCCGCTTCGAGGAAAAGGCCGGGCAGCTTTACGGCATGGGCTATATCGGCGGCTTCTGCCATCTCTATATCGGCCAGGAAGCGGTCGTGACCGGCATGCAGATGGCGATCGCCGACGGCGACCAGGTCATCACCGCCTATCGCGATCACGGTCACATGCTCGCCGCCGGCATGGAGCCGAAGCGGGTGATGGCCGAACTGACCGGCCGCCGCCACGGCTATGCCAAAGGCAAAGGCGGCTCGATGCACATGTTCTCGGTCGAGAAGAACTTCTATGGCGGCCACGGCATCGTCGGCGCGCCGGCGCCGCTCGGCACCGGGCTTGCCTTCGCCAACAAATATCGCGGCAACGATCGCGTCTGCCTGACATATTTCGGCGAGGGGGCGGCCAATCAGGGCCAGGTCTATGAGAGCTTCAATATGGCCTCGCTCGGCAAGCTGCCGGTGATCTACGTGATCGAGAACAATCATTACGCCATGGGCACCGCGGTCGAGCGCGGCAGCGCGCTGGCCGAGGAGCTCTACCTTCGCGGCTCGGTGTTCGGCATTCCCGGCGAGCAGGTCGACGGCATGGACGTGGCCGCCGTCAAATTCGCCGGCGACCGGGCGGTGGCGGGCGCGCGGCGTGGCGATGGGCCGAAGATTCTCGAAATGCTGACCTATCGCTATCGCGGTCACTCAATGTCCGATCCCGCCAAATACCGTACCCGCGAGGAGGTTCAGGACATGCGCGAGCATCGCGACCCGATCGAGCTGTTGCGCAAGCGCCTGCTCGACCAGGGCCGCGCCAGCGAGGACGACCTCAAGGAGATCGACCGCGAGGTGCGCACTCGCGTCAACGAAGCCGCCGAGTTCGCCCAAAACGATCCCGAGCCCGATCCATCCGAGCTTTACACCGACGTCACGGCCTAAGCCGAGCCCGCTTCCCAAAGATTGATGTCAACCGAGATTCTGATGCCCGCGCTGTCGCCCACCATGGAGGAGGGCAAGCTCGCCAAGTGGCTGGTCAAGGAAGGCCAGACCATCAAGGCCGGCGACATCATCGCGGAAATAGAGACCGACAAGGCCACCATGGAGGTGGAAGCCTCCGACGACGGCAAGCTCGGCCGGATCCTGGTGGCGGAGGGCACCGAGGGAGTGAAGGTCAACACGCCCATCGCCACCCTGCTGGCCGAGGGCGAGAGCGCCGGGGCGGCTGCAGTTCCCAAGGCTCCCGCAGCGAAGGCGCCCCCACCCCAACCCTCTCCCCAGAGAGGAGACGGGGCTCGGGCGGCGACCGCGGCGCCGGCGCACGCCGCTACGGCTGCCGCTGGTTCGGTGGGGCAGCAGGCCAGATTCGCGGCGGCCCCCTCCACGCCATCGCCGCAAGCGGGAGCAGGAGCGCGTGCCACCAGCGGAGCTACCGACGCAGGCTCGGCCACGAACGGTCACGTCCGCATCTTCGCCTCGCCGCTGGCGCGCAGGCTGGCCAGGGAGCTGGGCGTCGATGTGGGGCTCCTCAGGGGCTCGGGTC
>JBBQXL010000101.1:0-6429 GCA_038209695.1 Hyphomicrobiales bacterium | reverse complement strand
CTCGACCATCATCGCCACCAAATCCACGGTTCCGGTAGGCACCAGTCGCGATATCAAGCGGCAGCTGCGAGAGCTCAGGCCGGATCTCGACGTCGTGGTCTGCTCCAATCCTGAATTCCTGCGTGAGGGCTCCGCCATCCGGGACTTTACCCATCCCGACCGGGTGCTGATCGGATGCGAAGAAGAGCGCGGCCGGGACGTTATGCGGCGCCTTTACCAGCCGCTCGCCTTGCGCAACGCGCCAATTGTGTTCGTGAGCCCGGAATCGGCCGAGCTGGCCAAATATGCCGCCAATGCGTTTTTGGCCATGAAGGTGACGTTCATCAACGAGATCGCCGATTTGTGCGAGGCGGTGGAAGCCGACGTTCAAGAGGTAGCGACCGCGATCGGGGCCGACGGCCGGATAGGTCCGAAGTTCCTGCACGCCGGGCCCGGTTATGGCGGCTCTTGTTTCCCCAAAGACGTGACGGCTCTAATCCGCACGGCGCGGGAGGCCAAATCTCCGCTGTCGCTGGTGGAGCAGGTGGAGAAGATCAATACCGAGCGCAAGATCGCCATGGCCGGACGCATCGAAGCTGCGGTCGGAGGCAGCGTGCGCGACAAGACGGTTGGGGTGCTCGGCGTGACCTTCAAGCCCAACACCGACGACATGCGCGAGTCTCCCAGCCTCGTGATCTTCCCCATGCTGCAGGCAAGGGGCGCACGCATCCGCGCTTACGACCCACAAGGCGGTCCCAAAGCGCAAGAGCTGCTTGCCGGCGTCGATTGGTGCGAGAGCGCGTTGGCAGTGGCCGAAGGCGCAGACGTGCTGGTGGTATTGACCGAGTGGAACGAGTTTCGAGCGCTCGATTTGAAGCGCGTGCGCCAGATCATGACCGGCAATGTACTGGTTGATTTGCGCAACATTTATCCCGAGGCGTTAGCCGAAGAGGCAGGGTTCGTTTATTACGGCATTGGCCGGACGCTGCCACCGCCCACCGCTCAACCGCACAAGAGGCGTCGCGAGGCCGCGGCCAAGAGTCGGGACGTCAGCCCGGTCTAGGCTCCGGGTTACGATCCCGATTTTGAGGCAGCGCCGGTTAGCACGTCGGCGATGGTGTCGATCCAGCCATGGATCGAGTAGCACCCGGCGACGCGCTCCCGACCCGCTGCTCCCATGCGCCGCCGCAGTTCCGGATCGCCTGCGAGCTGGCGGGCATAACGGGCGAACTCGGCGCCGTCGCGATAGATGAATCCCGTCTCGCCATGTTTCACGATGGTGGGCAACACGCCGACGTCGGCCGCGAGGACCGGAATTCCTGAAGCCATGTACTGGATCGCCTTAAGACCGCATTTGCCACGCTCCCAAGGGCCGTCTGACAGCGGCGCAAGACCGATATCGCAGGCGGCGAGCTCTTCAATCTCGGTATCCTCACTCCACCTGGTAAGGACGACGTCGGAAGCGGTGAAGCTATGCCGATCGAGGCCGATTAAATGCAACCTGGCGGGAAGAGAATTGCACAGCTCATCGAGCTCGGTGTCGATGGTCTGCAAGTATTGTGCGGTGGCGGAGGATCCTATCCAGCCGAACGTGAGCTTATCGTGCGGTGGAGCGTTGTGTTTGGCGTAGGCACGGTGGTCGACGGCAGTTGGCACCAATATGACGCGGCGTGCGCCGGCCTGGCGTGCCCGCTCGGCCAGGTACTCGTTTCCTGCCACCACGGCTTCAGCTCGCTGGAAAACCAAATCGATCTTACGACCCAATACCTTGCGAACCGTGGGGCTGGGGTGGCAGTCATAGCTATGGAAGATCGCGTCGTCCAAATCGACGACGTATCGCCGACCAAGCATGCGCAACAATCTTTCAAGAGAAGCAGGCCACCGCGGCAACAGCTCTGCCTCGATCCAGGGAACGTCGAAGCGAGAGGCGCCGGCTATATCGGCCATCCTCTTGGTATAGGAACGGGCGATGTCGACATAGTCGATGGGAGCTTCGGCAAGCCGCTGCCGGACGTAGCTATCGCTTAGGAGGGGAGCCTCCGTCACCACGATGTTGCGTTCGCGTAGGTGGGGGATGTAGTTCAAGAAGCGGCAACGGCTGCTTGCTCCCAAACGACCATATTTGGTCAAGGCAAGCACCTGAACTGCACCGCTTTGGGCGGGGGCTCTTATGGACTCTTTGGTCACACTACCTGTCCACTGAGTTTCTTACTCCCGCGACGAGCGCGGGCACAACCTTAGCGAATTACCGCGCGCCTATTCAACTTTGTTTGGTGCGATCCGGAAACGACACTGACGTTGGTTCGCGTGCCCGCAGCATTTGCCCAAATCACGCGGAGAGGTCGCGTGCCAGCCTATCCAGCAAAAGTACGCTCGTCCCGCGGCGGCGAGCTCTGTTCGCCTTGCCCGCTCTCCGGTCAGCACAGTAAAGGCCTGCACGATTGCGGGTACGACTTTATTAGAGCAATTTGGCCAAGTGCGAAGCCAGAGCATTGATACGGCTGACTGGCCTCGAGGTTCTGTTGAATTATTCTATGAGCTCGTGAGCTAGAATATCCAGCTCAGGCTTTAGGGCCTCCTGCCAATCGAGGGGCGTTACGCCAAAGACGGTGGCCAATCGCGCGAGATTTAAACGTGAATTCAGCGGTCTCGGCGCTGGAAGCGGAAATTCCTCCGTTCGGATCGGCAAGATGCGCTCTACGGCCAGAGAAACGCCGCGTGACCTCAAGCCATCCACGATTTGCCCGGAGAAATCATACCAGCTGGTCTCGCCAGACGCGGTTAAATGCACAAGGCCACTGGATTGGGCCGCCTTCGCCCGAAACACAGGAAGGCCAGGTTCAAGCATGTTCCAAATCACATCCGCAACGAGTGGAGCCGAAGTTGGTGCGCCAATTTGATCGGCAACAATGCGCAGCTCTTGGTTCGACTTCGCAAGGGCGGCAATCTTGCGTAGGAAGTTTGTTCCCCGCGCGGCATAGATCCAGGACGTCCGGACAATGAGAAAGCATCCATCGGCCGCTCGTATTTGCTCCTCGCCCGCGAACTTGCTGATGCCATAAGCCGAAAGCGGCCGGGGTGGATCCTCTTCCGACCAGGGACGAGTGCCATGTCCATCGAATACGTAGTCAGTCGAGAAATGAATCAAGGGTACGTCGTGGTTTGCACACCACTGCGCCATTGCGCCTGGTCCAAGTGCATTTATGCTCTGAGCGAGGGCGGGCTCCTGCTCGCTCCGGTCGACAGCTGTATAGGCGGCAGCATTGATAACGAGTTCGGGTGCGATCTTGTCCAGGGTTGCGGCGATTGCGTCTGGTGCCGAGAGATCAAGAGTTCGTCGATCTGTCGCGATCACTGAGGCGCACGAACTTAGCCGCTTGGCCGTTGCCGATCCGATTTGGCCGGTGGCACCCGTTACGAGAATGCGCATACAGGATCCTTGATCAAGTGATCAGATTAAGCGCAGGCGATATTTTCGCTGCGCGAGCCCTCTCAAATGCGCCGCTGATCCCCGTTGACGTATGTCGTCGGTGACCGACCGGCTGTATTCCTCGAGCCCGAGATCCTTCAGCATCCGCTCGACCTCATAGAGCGTGTACAGTTCACGAAAAACGATATCTCGCTTCAAAAATGGCGAACCCAAAAACTTCGGAAAGAAGAAAGCCCCAGTATGAGCCTGCGCTCGGAGCATCAGCAGATCCGACAGTCCCTCCTTCAGTCGGCGGAGCAAGAGTTCGCGTTCATGGGGCTCCGCGTCCCTTAACACTTTCAGTACCTCGTCGTGAGGAAACTGGCGACGCAATGGTCGGGGAACAAACTCCCGATATCTCAGGATCGAAGCCCAGTCATCTCCCGCAGTGACCACGTCGAGCAGCTGGTTGATGTCGTAAATGACTCTAAAATTCGGAGACACCTGCCGCAGCGCCGCAGACAATGCGACCTCGCCGTGATCGATGCGCCACCTTCGAATCGCGATGGGTCGGTATCGCTGCCAAAACTCCTCGATGCGAGGGTGGTACAGGACCGAGCCTGATAAGCTAATGCAGAAGCTTTGAAAGTGATAAAGCCTTTCCCAGCATTCATAGGCGGCCACCACGGGGCAATCGTCCGAAAGCAGTTCCGCGATGAGCTCCTTTAGTCCCTGCGGAAACACATAGACGCTGTCATTGAGGAGGAGCAGACGGGAAATGCCCTTGTTCTCGCGCGTGAGCGTGAGCACCGCGTCCTTGTAGGCCCCGAAATCGGAGCCCTTGTTGCCGCGCACCAGCACCTCGGCGCAGAGGCTCTGCAGAACGCTAAGCTGCTCGGCGCTGAGCTCGTGATTGACGACGGCGATAGTGTTGACCTCTTGCTCCCTCAGTGCCTCGAGCATATTGCGAACGTACCAGGGGATTGTGCCGGCCGGCTGCCAAAGAACGTAGATGGCGTATCGGCCAGTCTGAAATTGGACCGAGCCAGCATGCACCTGGCGGATGTCGCTGTGACGATAGGACGGCCGCAGGAAGGCGAGCGACACGGGAACATAATAGAACAGGAGCAGCACGACCTGCTGGATCGCGCGGTCGACAAGCGCGGCGACGCGGCCCAAAAACCTCCGCCGTGGAGCCTGCGCTTCGGCAAGAGCAAGGTTCACGCTCGTCACGTCTGCTCCGCGGGTCCCGCTTGTAAGGATAGGGCAAGCAGCTTATGGGGTTTTAGCCGCCTTGCAATCGAACTCCAAGCTTCGAAAAAGAGCACCCCCGCGGTGAAGCCATGATGGCCGAGAGTCCCTGGGTTCGCATCGTCATCGTCAACTATAACGCAGGCCCGACACTGCAAGCTTGCCTCGATGCGCTGGCATTCCAAACCATGCCTGATTTCGAGACGGTGATCGTCGACAACGCATCCACGGTTCAGCCGATTTCCGGCTTACAGCTACCAGACGATCGTTTTCACATTCGGCATGCGGGTGACAATATCGGCTTTGCCGCTGGATCCAATCTCGGAGCCAAGGGGAGCACGGCGCCATGGATTGCCATGCTCAACCCCGACACGAAACCGAGACCTGATTGGCTAGAGGAGCTTCGCGCCGCAACCGAGCGGCACAAATGGGCGACCATGTTTGGTTCGACCCAGCTCGCCATGGATAATTCAGAGATCGTTGATGGGTTTGGCGATGTCCTTTCGGCGTTTGGGAGTGCATGGCGAAGCGGGAATGGGCGTACGGTTCGTGAGCTGCCGACAGTCGATTGTGAAGTGTTTTCCCCTTGTGCCGCGGCCGCCTTGTACGCAAGGGAGTCCTTCGAGGGTGAAGGGGGCTTCGACGAGAGTTTCTTTTGCTATCTCGAGGATGTGGATTTGGGCTTTCGTTTGAGACTGAGAGGAGGGCGCTGCGTCCAGGTTCGCCGCGCAGAGGTACTGCATGCAGGGTCCGCCATCACCGGGTATTTGAGCGAGTTCAGTGTTTTTCACAGCTACCGCAATCGTATCTGGCTTTTTGCCAAGAATGCGCCGTGGCCACTCGTTGCGCCCATTTTCGGAATGCAGACCGCAGGAATTGCACTGTCGCTGGCGCGGCCGACGGCGCGGTCATATCGGCGTGCCGCGTTGAAAGGCATGTGGGCTGGGTTGCGGGGGCTGCCCGCAGCGCTACAGAGACGAACGAAGGTTCAGCGGTCGCGCGTGAAATCGACATGTGAGGTCGCGCGAATGATGGTTTGGAACCCGCTGAAGAGCAGGCCTAGAGGTCGCATCCATGTGTTCAGGTCAATTTCAAATTCGCAATCGATAGGAGAAGTCGACTACTAGCATTGACCGCAGGATGTTGTTCCGCGCTTGAGCCTATAGATCTCGCGATAGCTCTCAATCATGGCCTTCTGAGAAAACATGCGGGCGTCGATTGCCCTCGTCCGTTGCGCAAATGCATCGTAACGCATCCGCAAATCCTCGATAGCCTGAAATAGCGTTCGCTCGCTCACTTCCCCAACCACGACGCCGCATCCGTGCTGTCGCACATAGTCGGCCATGGGTAGTGCATCGGAAAGGATCACGGGCTTTCCCGCAACGAGAGATTCCAATAGCGAATGTGGGTATGATTTGACAATGTCGCCGCGCTTCGCCGTCAGAACAGTGGCGTGCGCTCGCATGAGATATGCGTTGACGTCCGCACGCTCTGGGACGATCTCGACTCGATCACGGATGCCGCGGCGCTCGACACGCTGGAGTAGTTCTTTCAGCAAAAGTCCGCGCCACAGCAGGATGAGTCTCAATTTGGGAAGCTGGACCGCCGCGTCGAGCAGGGCATCGACTCCCTTAAGGTCGAACTGATTTTCGGCCCAAGGCGCCGACGCCATCAGCAGAGTCATCTCGTCGGCGAGAGGGAGAGAGCTCTGTTCGAGTCTGGCAGTGTCGATGGCAGGCGGCACGACGGCATAGTTCGAAAGGCCCCAGCATTTCAAAGTCTCGGCATCG
>JBBQXL010000100.1:0-6464 GCA_038209695.1 Hyphomicrobiales bacterium | reverse complement strand
CGTTCGAGATGAGCGGCGTCGAGCGGGCCGGTCAGGGTGATCGAAAAGCGGTACTCGCTCAGCACATAAGGATCGCCGAAGCTCTCCAGCAGCAGGCGCTGATAGTCGCTTAGCTGGGGGCCGGCAAATTCCTCGCGCTCGGTATCGCTCGGCGGCGCGGCGAAATCCTCAAACGTCGCGACGCATTGGGCGGCGAGCCAGTCCAGCGCCGGCGTCGCCTGGACCGGGCGCAGCACCAGCGAGCGGCCGGAGCGCGACAGGGTCAAGGGACCGGTCTCGATCGGCTTGCGGCGGGCGGCGAAGTTGATCAGCCTGGTCTTAACGGCATCGAGCCCGATGCCGTCGCGCGGCGCGAACGGGGTCCTGAACTGCGCGTGCAAGCCGGTGTAGCGGCCGGGCGCGACCGCGAGCTTGGCGAAGCTGGTGCCGGAGAGCCCTGCGTCGGAAAAAGCCTGCAAGGTGACGCCATCATTGGCCCGGCCGAACCACGAGCGGCCGAAGGCCGCGAGCGCGGTGCCGGGTTGCGGCGTGTAGTAGATGGCGTAGCGGCTGAAAGCCGATCGGGACGAAGCGGCGCCCTTCCGTTGATCGTCGAGATGGGCACAATTGAGCATCGAAGTCTCCCTAGGCGCCCGCATTGATGGGCGGCGCGCATGCAAAACGGATAACACCGCCCTGTGGCGCGGGCGCGTCCGGTTTCGGGCGACAGGAAGGCCGAGGGATGAACACTTAGTGAATCAAATTTTCCGCAACTGCGAACTGGCTTGCGCGCGCCTTTGACAGCGCAACGTTTCACGGGCATGCGTCGTTGCGCTGCGAAGAGACGGAAGGGGGCACCATGATCGAGTTTTACACCTGGACCACGCCGAACGGGCAGAAGGTGTCGATCATGCTCGAAGAGGTTGGGCTGCCATACCGCGCCCACCCCATCGACATCACCAAGGACGAGCAGTTCGCCCCGGCCTTCCTCAAGATCGCTCCCAACAACAAGATCCCCGCCATCGTCGACACCGACACCGGCCTCCATCTGATGGAGTCGGGTGCCATCCTGATGTACCTCGCCGAGAAAACCGGCAAGCTTTGGCCGCAGGACTTTCCGGTGAAGTGGCGCGTGGTCGAGTGGCTGATGTGGCAGATGGGCGGCCCTGGCCCGTTTCTCGGCCAGGTCCACCATTTCGTGAAGTTCAATCCGGGCAAGAGCGCCTATGCCGAGGAGCGTTACGCCACAGAGGCGAAACGGCTGTGGCGGGTGCTCGACCGGCGGTTGGCCGAACTCGACTATGTCGCCGGCGATTATTCGATCGCCGATATCGCCATCTGGCCGTGGATCTCGCGCTTCGCGTGGCAGACGGTCGACTTTGCCGACCATCCGAATGTGAAGCGCTGGTATCTGGCGATCGCGGCGCGCCCGGCGGTGCAGCGCGGCTTCGACATTCTGCATGAGGGACGCGCCATTCCGATGCCGTGAGCCGCTGCCCGGATCAGGGGAGGGATGTTTGGGCAAAACATTGCTGGCGCTGCTCGTCACTGCGGTCGCGGGCGCGCTTGCGCTCTATCTGCTGACCATGCCGGTCACGGTGCCGGCGTCGGCGCTGCCTACGCACAGCCCCGATATCGCCAACGGCAAATATATGTTCACCGCCGGCGGCTGCGCGGAATGCCATGCCGTGCCGGTCAAGAGCTGCGACGACCTCAACACCAAGGACAAGGAGAGGCTGGCGGGCGGGCGCTGCCTCAGCACACCGTTCGGCACGTTCCATGTGCCCAATATCTCGACGGATAAAGAGAGCGGGATCGGCAATTGGACCACGCTCGATTTCGTCACCGCCATGAAGCGGGGCATCGCGCCCGACGGGTCCTATCTCTATCCGGCCTTTCCGTTCGATTCCTATCAGCGCATGAGCTACGAGGACCTCATTGACCTCAAGGCCTATCTCGACAGCCTGCCGGCGGTGAAGAGCGAGGTGGCGCCGCACGAATTGCGTTTCCCGTTTAACATTCGCCGCGGTCTCGGCCTGTGGCATCGCCTCTATGTCGACGGCCAGAGCTTCGTGCCCGACCCGAAGGCGAGCGCCGAGCTCAACCGCGGCGACTATCTGGTCAGGGGCGCGGGCCATTGCGCGGAGTGCCATACCTCGCGCAACATCATCGGCGGCCTGGCCAAGGACAAGGACTTCGCCGGTGCGCCAAATCCGGCCGACAAAGGCACCGTCCCCAACATCACCCCGAGCAGGGATGGTATCGGCGATTGGAGCGAAGAGGACATCGCCTATCTGCTCGAGACCGGAAATACGCCCGACTTTGACGTGATCGGCGAAAGCATGGCGCCGGTGCAGGAAAACATGGCGAAGCTCACGCCGGAGGATCGCAAAGCCATCGCAGCCTATATCAAGTCTCTGCCGCCGCGTCCCGACGCCGTGGCGAAATCGAAAAGTGACCGCGAGCCCGAGGGCAACGAGGCTAAGCTCGGCGGCGCCAAGGATCACTGACGCAGATTTTGGCGCCCTGCGCGTGCCGGCCTTTGCTCCCGCGGTGCAGGGGATGCTAGGATGGGTTCCGGTGGCGTAACGCGCTCGCGGCGGAGCGTTGAGGGATCCCATGGCGGCGAGATTGGGAATCGTACAGGGCCTGGTGTTAGGGCTCGTTGTGGTCGTTTCAGGCTTGGTCGCCCTGTCCTGGGCGTCGCACGCCGAGCCTTGGCGCGAGCGGCAGGCCAAGACGGCGCAAGTCGCGTGGCCCGTGGTTTTGCCCAAGACCCAGTCGCACCCTGAGACACGGCCCATCCGCATGCGCGATGAAGCGGCGGCGGCCGCGTGCGGCGAGGACGAGCGCTGGTCGGCCAAGCGCGGCGCTTGCATCTGCGCCACCGGGCTCAAGCGGGAGCGGGGGGCTTGCGTCACCGAGGGCCCGGTCACCGCGGTCAGAGATCCCAATGCGGTGCCGCCGCCTCCGGCAGAGGCCCCACCGACGCCGGAGCAGGTCGAAGCCATTGCGCGGTCGCAAAAGTGCCTGGCCGAGCTCGGCTATTATAAAGGTGCGGTCGACGGCAAGCGCGGCAAGGAGACTTGGACGGCCTATTGGCACTTCAAGCACGACCACGATCTCGCCGGTTACAGCAACCTGCTCGACGCGCCGGTCCAGGAAAAGCTCGCGGTGCTGTGCCAGCAGAAGGCGGAAGAAACCGCTCGGGCGGCAATCCTGGCCGACCCGCTCTATCAGCCGGAAGGCGACGAGGCGTCGGACGCGGCCGAGCCCGATGCCGAGACGGCGGCGCTGGCGACGCCTGACGCCGACAGCGCGCCGGAGCCGCCGGTTGAGCCGAGAGCCCGCGTCGATCTCGATTGCCTGTCGCCGGATCTCATCGCCCTTCTGCGCCGCGCCCATGGGGTCGGCGTCGCGGCCGAGCAATGCGAGCGCGCTTGCGTGCCGGCGCCCAAGGGGCTCGCCCAGACTCAGCTCGACGAGTTGCAAATCAGCAGTGGCGTAGTGTGGTGCCGCGCCTGCGTGCCGATCGACGGTCATCTCGCGCTCGAGGACGTGCGGCGCATCGAGCGCGCCGGGAATGTCGAGATCTGCGCGACACCGCCGCACCAGCTAGCGAAATACGGGGAGGGGGCCACCGACGGCCTGCGGTCCTATATGCGGGTCCGCGAGCTCTATCGGGCCCTGCCGCCGGCGCTCGAAGATCCCGAGGCGGTCGCCGTCATCATCGGCAACCGCAGCTACCAGAAGCTGCCGCGCAGCGTGACCTCTTATAATGACGCCGACGCGGTCTATTCCTTCCTCACCGAGCATCTCGGTTATCGGCCCGACAACATCATCGACGTCAGGGACGCCAAGAAAGCCGATCTCGAACGGGTGTTCGGCGCCGAGCCGGGCTTCGAGGGCGAGCTGGCCCGTCTGGTCCAGACTCAGCCCAACGCCAGGGTGCTGATCTATTATTCGGGGCACGGCGCGACCGACGGCGCGCAGAGCGAGACCTATCTCCTGCCGGTCGATACCGAGTCTTATCGCGAGGAGAGCGGCGGCTACAAGCTGTCGACGCTCTACGCCAATCTCGCCCGGCTCGACGCCAAGTCGGTGCTGGTGCTGCTCGAGGCCGAGTACGGAGAGGACCATGGC
Organism: Hyphomicrobiales bacterium; assembly: GCA_038209695.1. Lineage (GTDB taxonomy): Bacteria > Pseudomonadota > Alphaproteobacteria > Rhizobiales > Methyloligellaceae > Methyloceanibacter. The sequence continues at coordinate 2,342 of JBBQXL010000100.1, read as the reverse complement.
GCCTATGTCCTGCCGCCCAACCTGCCGGAGATGAAGATCACCGCTCTGCCGCGGGCGCCGGTGCCGAAGCTCACCGTGCTCGCCGCCGCCGACCGCGGCCAGCGCACGCTGATCGACGTGACCTACGATATCGGCCTGTTCACCCGCTATGTGATCGAGGGACTGGCCGGCAGCGCCGATCTTGCTCCGGTCGGCAATGGCGACGGCGAGGTCGACAGCGCCGAGATCTATGCCTTTACCGCCGCGTTCGTCGATCTGGCGGCGCGGAAGACCTTCGGCGTGCTCCAGCACCCGGTCTATTCCGGCGCCGCCACCAGCGTGCTGACCAGCGCCCGCAGCGCGGCGTCGGGGCCGGACTAAAAACCGCTTTACAAGGGGTCTCGGATTGCATACGGGACCACTCGGCTCGGAGGCGGTTTTGCTCGAGGGCAGCACTGACATCGGCAATCTCGTGTGGGAGTAGACATGGGATGGACGTTTTCACTTCTGCCGCGGAGCTTCTGCGTCATCGCCGCCCGGAGCGGCCAGTCGTAGCCTTGAGGCCGCATGCCGCGCGCCGCGCGGCAACTTGGTTCCTCGCCAATTTCCCCGGCCGCGTGCTCTACGCCGCGAAAGCCAACGACACGCCCAAAATCATCGAGGCGCTGGTCGAGGCCGGCATCCGCTCGTTCGATGTGGCCTCGCTGGTCGAGATCGAGCGCATGGCGCCGATCACTGACGCCGAGCTCTATTTCATGAATCCGGTCAAGTCGCGCGGCGCGATCGTGCGCGCCTATCGCGCGTTCGGGGTCAGGAGCTTTGCCTTCGATAGCGACGAGGAGCTCGACAAGATCGTCGAGGAGACCGGCGGAGCGGAGGATCTGACGCTGTTCCTACGCGTCGCTTGTCCCAACACCCACAGCCTGATCCCGCTCGAGGGCAAGTTCGGCGTGTCGCGCGAGGAGGCGCCGCAGCTTCTGCTGAGGGCGCGGCAGATCGCGCGGCGGCTCGGCATCACCTTCCATGTGGGATCGCAGGCGGTGGTGCCGGCCGCGTTCGGCGAGGCGCTGCAGCAGATCGGCCAACTGATCGTCGAGTCGGGCGTCATGGTCGATGCCGTCGATATCGGCGGCGGCTTCCCGAGCCGCTATCCCCATTCCGACCCGCCGGAGCTGTCGAGCTTCATGGAAGAGATCGTACGGGCCGCCGACGAGCTGGCGGTGAAGCATTCCTGCGAGTTGCTATGCGAGCCCGGCCGGGCATTGGTGGCCGAGGCCGAGTCGGTGATCGTGCGGGTCGACGCGCGCCGCGGCAATGCGCTCTATGTCAATGACGGGGCGTTCGGCACGTTGTTCGATGCGGCCTATTCCGGCTTCCGCTTCCCGGCGCGATTGATCGCCACCTCGCGCCGCCGCACCAAGCCGGTGGCCGACTTTGCGCTCTATGGGCCGACCTGCGACAGCTCCGATTATCTGCCGGGACCGTTCGTGCTGCCGGCTTGCGTTCGCGAGGGCGACTATATCGAGATCGGCCAGATCGGCGCCTATGGCCGGGTGTTGGGGAATCGTTTCAATGGCTTCGGCGAGTACGACGAGGTGATCCTCACCGACGAGCCGATGCTGTCGATGTATGGCGCCGTCGAGGAGCCCGCCCAGGCCGCGCTGAAAACCGCGCGGGCTTAGGCCCTATCACGACATCTCTTGCGGACGACACTGTGTGCTGTCGGTTGCCCTCGCGGTGAGCTAAAGTGCAGGGGCTGGGCCATACAGACGCCACGAGGGAGCACTGCACTCCATTACTATCGATGATCTTGAGACCGTCTGGGCGCCGCGCGTCCTCAGTATCCTGCGCATCGTCGCCGCGCTGTTGTTCTTCGAACATGGCACCACGAAGCTGCTCGGATTTCCGCCATCGGATCATTCGCCGGAAGTCCTGTCCTTGTCCTGGATCGCCGGAGCGTTGGAGTTGGTCGGGGGGGCGTTCCTCATCGTCGGCTTGTTCACACGGCCGGTGGCCGTCATCCTGTCAGGCGAGATGGCCTTCGCCTACTGGATGGCGCACGCGCCACGCAGCCCCTTCCCGGTCATAAATATGGGGGACGCGGCTATCCTCTATTGCTTCGTGTTCCTCTATCTCGCCTTTGCCGGCGGGGGGCCGTGGAGCCTCGATGCGCTCTGGCGGCGACGTCCATGACCGCCTGAGAGCTGTCAGCGGCCCATCACGCAAAAGGGCCGAACTCTTGCGGCGCCCCGCTCAAATAGCTGGGATGTGTCTATTGCTGTGGGTTGGCTGTTGCAGCCGATCTTGGCCAAGAACGGAATTATCCATCACCGGGGGCGAGATAGCAGGTACGCCGGGTCGCT
>JBBQXL010000099.1:0-6565 GCA_038209695.1 Hyphomicrobiales bacterium | reverse complement strand
CCGAACACCATCGTCGAATATGCGTCGATGACCTGTCCCCATTGCGCCCAGTTCCAAAAGGTGGTGCTGCCGGAGCTGCAAAAGAAATATATCGACACCGGCCAAGCGCGGCTGATCTTGCGCGAATTCCCCTTGGACGGGTTGGCGGTGGCGGCCTTCATGCTGGCGCGCTGCGCCGGGCCTGACCGTTACTACCCGATGGTCGACGCTCTGTTCGAGACGCAGCAGACCTGGGCGCTGCCCGGCGCCGAGGGCAAGGACAAATTGCTGCTGATCGCCAAGCAGGCCGGCTTCTCCAAGGAGAAGTTCGACGAGTGCCTTGCCGACAAGGAGCTATTCAAGAAGATCGTCGCGACCCGCACGCGCGGCAATGAGGAGTTCGGCGTCGATTCCACACCGTCCTTCTTCGTCAACGGCAAGCGGCTGACCGGCGAGCACACGCTCCAGGATTTCGAGACCGCGCTCGGCGGCGGAACGCCCGCGGCGCATGGAACAGCCAGCCCGGCCGGCGACACGCCAGCGCCCAGCCAGCCGGAAGGGACGCCGGGCCAATAGGTAGCGAGGCGATGCTCTTCCGCGCGGCCACAGCGTCGATCCTGATTGCCGCCGCCGTCGCCCTGTCGGGATGCGGCGGTGGCGCGGGCGGCCCCACGCCGCCGATCGACAAGGCGACCTACGTCCCGCCGCAAGCCGAGCTGATGGCGCCGGGGCCGCTTGGCGAGCGCGTGCTCGGCAAGGCGACCGCCCCGGTCACCGTGATCGAATATGTGTCGCTCACCTGTCCGCATTGCGCGCATTTCCAGAAGAGCCTGTTCCCGCGCGTGAAGAAGGAATTCATCGACACCGGCAAAGTGCGCTATATCGTGCGCGAATTCCCCATCGGGCATACCGCCGGCAACGCGGCGATCGTCAATCGCTGCGCCCCGGAAGACAAATATTTCTTCCTGCTCAACCAGTTCCTGACCCGGCAGCCGGAATGGGTGAGCCAGGAGGTTCGGCCCGACGCTATTTATGCGGTCGCCAAATCGAGCGGGATGAGCCGCGAGACGTTTGACAAATGCCTATCGAATCAAACCATTATCGACGGCTTGACGGAGGTTAAGCAGCGGGGGCGGCAATTTGGCGTGATCGGCACGCCGACCTTCTTCATCAATGGCCGCAAAGCGCAAGGTGAGGTCACCTTCGATGAGATCAAGGCCCTGATCGAGCAAGCCCCGCCGCCGCAATCGTCATGATTTATGGCGGGCCAGTCGGCGCGTCCGGTCCGGCGTAGGCATTCCAATTAAAGAGGCATCTCCAGCGTGAAGATCACCCGTCTTCGCCTTCTCGGCTTCAAGTCGTTCGTCGAGCCCACCGAGCTCCTGGTCGAGCCCGGACTGACCGGCGTGGTCGGCCCCAATGGTTGCGGCAAGTCGAACCTGCTCGAGGCGCTGCGCTGGGCCATGGGCGAGACCTCGTATAAGAGCATGCGCGGCACCGCCATGGAGGATGTGATCTTCGCCGGCTCCGAGGCCCGGCCCGCGCGCAACCTGGCCGAGGTCACGCTGTTCATCGACAACAGCGCGCGGACCGCGCCGGCCGAGTTCAACGACAGCGACACGCTCGAAGTGACGCGGCGGATCGAGCGCGAGGCCGGTTCGGCCTACAAGGTCAACGGCAAGGACGCGCGCGCCCGCGACATCAGGCTGCTGTTCGAGGATGCGGCCACCGGAGCGCGATCGCCGGCGCTGGTGCGCCAGGGGCGCATCGGCGAGATCGTCAATGCCGCGCCCCAGGAACGCCGCCGCGTGCTGGAAGATGCCGCTGGCATCGCCGGCCTGCACAGCCGCCGCCACGAGGCCGAGCTTCGTCTCAACGCCACCGAGGCCAATTTGGCGCGGCTGGCCGATCTGATCGGGCAGCTGTCATCGCAATTGCAGGCCATGAAGCGGCAGGCCCGCCAGGCCCAGCGCTATCGCGAGATCTCCGGCAAGATTCGCGAGATGGAGGCGCTGCAGCACCATCTTCATTGGGTCGGCGCCTGCGCCCATGTCGACCACGAGGAGGCTTCGTTCCAGGAGGCTCTTGCCGCCGTGGCGCAGGAGACCAAGGCCGAGGGCGAAGCGCTCCGCCAACGGGCCGAGGCCGCCGAGCAGCTCCAGCCGCTGCGCGACGAGGAAGCGGCGCGTGCGGCGGTGCTGCACCGCTTGAGCGTGGAGCGCGACGCGCTCGAACGCGAGGAAGCGCGCGCCAAGGCCCGCCAGGCCGAGCTCGAGACGCGGCTGGCGCAGGCCTCGCGCGATCTCGCCCGCGAGGAGGAACATATCGCCGAGGCCGAGGGCATGCTGCGCGGGTTGGGTGAAGAGGGCCGGCGCCTTCAGGCGGCCAGTTCCGGAGATCATCAGCAGCCTCAATTGCGCGATGCCGCTGCCAGGGCGAAGACGACACTCGACGCCGCGGAACTCGCTTTGCGCGAGGCAACCACCATGCTGGCCGAGGCCCGCGCCGAGCGCGGCAGGCTCAGCGGCGAAAAGGCCGAGCTTGAGACTCGTATCGCCAAGCTTGACGCCCAGGCGGCGGACCTGGAAGAGCAATTGGCCAAGCACGAGGTCGAGAGCGGCACTGACGGCAAGCTCGCCGGCCTGCAAGCCGGGCTGGCCGAGCTGTTCGCCGCGGTGGAAGCGGCCGAGACCGAGCTTCAGGCGGCGGAGGCCGACGAGGAGAAGACGCGGTTCGACGAGGCCAAGGCCCGCGCGCTGGCGGCTTCGGCCAAGCTGGTGCACCAGGAGGTCGACACCGAACTCGCCACTTTGACCAAGCTGCTCGCCCCTGCCCATGATTGGTCGCCGATCGTCGAGGAGATCAAGGTCGCGGCCGGCTACGAGCAGGCGCTGGGCGCGGCGCTCGGCGACGATCTCGATGCCGCCAGCGACGAGACCGCGCCGTCCCATTGGCGCGTGACGGCCGAACAAGACGATCCGGCCTTGCCCGACGAGGCAACCCCGCACAGCCTATTCGTCACGGCGCCTAAGGCGCTGCACCGCAGGCTGGGCCAGATCGGCGTGGTCGAGGCCGGGCGCGGCCGCGAGCTTCAGGCCATGCTCGCGCCGGGTCAGCGGCTGGTATCGACCGACGGCGATCTGTGGCGGTGGGACGGTTATAGCATTCAGGCCGGCACGGCGAGCGCCGCCGGGGCGCGCCTGGTCGAGCGGCGCCGCCTGCAGGCGCTCAAGATCGAAGTTGGAACAGCGCAGGCCCATGCAGCCGATGCCGAGGCCGAGCTACAAGCAGCGACGGCCAAGGCCGAGACCGCTCAACTCAAGACCAAGGCGCTGCGTCAGGAGGCCAAGGCGGCGCATGCCGAACTCGACCGCACCCGCGACACCATCGCCGCCGCTGAGCACGAGGCGCAATTGGGCAGCAAGGCGCTCGGCGCGCTGGTCGAAGCGCTGATGCGTACCAGGGCGGCCGCGGACGAGGCCAAGACCAATGGCGCGCGGGTCGACACCGCCTTGCTTGAAGTGGCCTCGCTGGCCGGCCTGGAAGCCGCGCTCGAAGCGGCCCAAGCCAACGCGGCACAGAGCCGTCAGGCCGCGGCCCGGGCCGACGCGACTCTTGAAGGCTTCGAGCGCGAGGTGCAATTGCGCCAGGAGCGGATCGAGGCGATCGGTGCCGAAGAAGAATTGTGGCGGAAGCGCATCGCCAATGCGCGTGAGCAGATCCTCACTCTGCGCGCGCGCGAAGAAGAGACCCGCGCCGACCTTGCCGCGCTCGCCAACCTCCCCGCCGAGATCGAACAGCGCCGCACCAAACTGTTCGACGCCATCGCCACCGCCGAGCGTGAGCGCGCCAAGGCCGCCGACGATTTGGCGCTGGCCGAGACCGCCCTCAAGGCCCGCGAGAAGGCGTTGCGCGAGGTGCAGGAGCGGCTGGCGGAAGCGCGCGAAGCCCGCGCCCGGAGCGAGGCACGACTCGAATCGGCGCGCGAGCGGCGGGGCGAAGTGGCCCGCGCCATCCGCGATCAGCTCGATTGCGCGCCGGAAGCTTGCCTCGACCTGGCCGGGCTGAAGTCGGGCGCCGCCATTCCTCCGGTGGAAGAGGTCGAGGCGCGGCTGCTCAAGCTCAAGGGCGACCGCGAGCGGCTGGGCGGGGTCAATCTCAGGGCCGAGGAAGAAGAGGCCACGCTGGCCGCGCAGCTCGAAGAGATGGAGCGCGAGAAGGCCGATGTCGAGGAGGCGATCCTGCGGCTCCGCCAAGGCATCTCCAATCTGAACCGCGAAGGCCGCAAGCGCCTGCTGGAAGCCTTCGAGGCGGTCAACGGACATTTCGGACGGCTGTTCAAGACGCTGTTCGGCGGCGGCTCGGCCGAGCTCAGGCTGGTCGATTCCGACGATCCGCTCGAATCGGGGCTGGAGATCTTCGCCTGCCCGCCGGGCAAGCGGCCGCAATCGCTCACGCTGCTGTCGGGCGGCGAGAAGGCGCTGACCGCCATGGCGCTGATCTTCGCCGTGTTCCTGACCAATCCCTCGCCGATCTGCGTGCTGGACGAGGTCGACGCGCCGCTGGACGACGCCAATGTCGAGCGTTTCTGCCTGCTAATGGAGGAGATGGCGAAGGAGACCGATACGCGGTTCCTCATCATCACCCATCATCCGCTCACCATGTCGCGCATGAGCCGGCTGTTCGGCGTGACCATGGCCGAGCGCGGCATAAGCCAGCTGGTTTCGGTCGATCTCGAGCAGGCCGAGCGCCTGCGCGACGCAAGCTAGCCAAAGGGCCTGAATCCAGGGGCTTTAGAGCCCCCGGACTTCCTTGACAGACCGGAATCCCAAACTAAAGTGCCCGCCAAGCTTGAGGACCAGCCGGTCCTTTAGGGCTCTCCCGGAATTGAGCAGTGCCAATGGCCGGAGCCGAAAACCAGTCCGGTCGCAAGACGAGCGGCCGCGACGCCGACACTATTCGGCAGCGGCTCGACGCTCTTGGCCATGAGCTCGCGGGGGCCCAGGCCCGGCATCACAAGGCTCCCGTGCTCGCGCCGCAGAGCCAGGGGGCCGCGCTCAGCCAGGCGCTCAGGCTTGGCGTCGAGCTGGTGGCGGGAGTCGCGGTAGGTGGTTTTATCGGCTGGGCGCTCGACCGCTTTCTCGGCACCGCGCCCGTGCTGATGGTGGTGTTTTTTGGATTGGGTTCGGCGGCCGGAATCGTCAACGTGATGCGAACCGCTAAGCGCATGCAGGCGGACGCAGAATCGGTCAAGGACCTGCCGAGCGTGGTGGACGACGACGATGATTAGGGGCGTTGCACGGTGATCGCAGCAGCATTGGCGGCGGAAGAGGCGGGACATGGCGGCGCCCACGACGGCGGCCTGCCCAATCCCATGCACCAGTTCGAGATCAAGCGGCTCATTCCGTTCGAGCTGTTCGGCTTGGATGCGTCCTTCACCAACTCGGCGCTGTTCATGGTGATTGCGGCCTCGATCATCGCCCTGTTCACGGTTTACGCCATGCGCAGCCGCGCGCTGGTGCCGTCCCGGCTCCAATCGGTCGCCGAAATCTCCTACGAGTTCATCGCCAATATGGTGCGCGACAATGTCGGCACCGCGGGCATGAAATATTTCCCGTTCGTGTTCACGCTGTTCATGTTCGTGCTCACGCTCAACATGCTCGGCATGGTGCCCTATTCGTTCACCGTCACCAGCCACATCATCGTCACCTTCGCGCTGGCTGCCTTCATCTTTCTCGGCGTGACGGCGATCGGCTTCATCAAGCACGGCGCCAAGTTCCTCAAATTCTTCGTACCCGACGGCGTGCCGATCGTCATGCTGCCGCTGCTGGTAGTGATCGAGGTGATCTCCTATCTCACCCGCCCGCTGTCGCTGTCGGTCCGGCTGTTCGCCAATATGATGGCGGGGCACACCATGCTGAAAGTGTTCGGCGCTTTCGTCGTAGCGCTCGGATTTCTCGGCGGTTGGGCGCCGCTCGCCTTCATGGTGGCCTTTACGGGACTCGAAATTCTGGTGGCGTTCCTGCAAGCCTATGTGTTCGCCATTCTGACCTGCATCTATCTGAACGACGCCATCCATATGCATCACTAGTTTTCAACTCAATCGTTCGTAAGGGAGAGAGACATGGATCCTTCAGCAGCAAAATTGATCGGCGCGGGACTGGCCTCGATCGCGCTGGTCGGCGCCGGCGTCGGCATCGGCACCATCTTCGGCAATTATCTGCAAGGGGCGCTTCGCAACCCTTCGGCCGCACCGTCGCAGTTCGCCAACTTGCTGCTCGGCTTTGCGCTCGCCGAAGCCACGGGCCTGTTCGGTCTCGTGGTTGCGCTCATCATCCTGTTCGTGTTCTAGGCTGAGCCACTCACGCTCCGCATAAAGGACGCGACCATGCCGCAACTCAATCCGCTCGATTGGGCGCCGCAGCTGATTTGGCTGCTCGTCACCTTCGGCGTGCTCTATCTGCTGATGGTGTGGATCGCGCTGCCGCGCATCGGCGCCGTGATCGAGACCCGCGCCGCCCATATCTCGGCCGATCTCGCCGCCGCCGACAAGCTGCGGCGCGAGACCGAGGAGGCGATCGCCGCC
>JBBQXL010000098.1:0-6622 GCA_038209695.1 Hyphomicrobiales bacterium | reverse complement strand
AGGCCGTCGCGCACGTCCGGCAGCGCCCGGTGCATGATGGTGGAGAGCGCATAGGCGAGGTAGCGCTCTTCCAGCGCCTCGCGCAAATTGACCGGCTCGATCGGTCCTTGCGAATCGGGCGGCGGAATCCTCTTTCCCATGTATCGCGCTTAGCGCATCGGCTGGGCGCGCTCAAGGCAGCTGTCGGTTGGTTGCGACAGTCCCCGTATCGGCTATAAGCAGGACTGATCTTTCCGCCGGTTATGCCGGGGGCGCCAGTCACAGTCAGAATCCGTAGCGTAGGTGCCAGCCCATGCCGCGATTGCCAGTCTCCCGATAACCCCATCCCCCCATTCCTTGAGAGAAATCAGTGTCGAAGAGCCATAGCTATATTCTTGGGATCAACGCCTACGACCACGATGTCAGCGCCTGCCTGCTGCGTGACGGCGAGATCGCCTATGCCATCGCCAAGGAGCGCGTCACGCGCAAGAAGCACGACGCCGGCTTCTACCAGGAAGTGATCGACTATTGCCTGACCGCCGAGGGCATTACCTTAGACGACGTCGAACTCGTCGTGCGCAATTGCTACGTGCTGCCGATCGAGGACATAGAGGTCCGCTTGGTGTCGATGCCCGACATGCCGCTCAAGGAGCGGATGCAAGCGGCAAAAACCCCGCTCTATCGGTCGAAGTCGAACAAGGTCGTAACGTTGTCGCATCATGTTGCGCACGCTTATAGCGCGTTCGCCGCTTGCCCCTTCGATGAAGGCGTGGTGATGGTGGTGGACGGCGTCGGCAGCTACTGCTCGGACATTGCCGAAAAAGGTCAGCTGACGGACAATGTCAATCCGCTGGCTCGCGAGTCGGAGAGCTATTACAAATTTTCCGGCTCGAAACTTGAGACGCTGAAGAAGGTCTGGTTGAATCCAGAACGCGGATTCCTCAGCGATGAATTTTACAACATGAAAGGTCTCGGCGCGATTTACAGCCGGGTCTCGAGCTACATCTTCGCCGATTGGAACAAATGCGGTGAAGTGATGGGCCTCGCTCCTTACGGGCGCCCCGGACAGATCAAGACGCTGGTCTGCCTGAAAAATGGTGAGCTGGAGATTCCCGATTGGACGGACGAACTCAATCAGCCCTACCTGATCGAGGCGAAGGGGAAGTGGGACGACAGCCCCTCTATGCAGCATTGGCAGGACGTCGCCTGGCAACTGCAAGACGATACCGAGCGGGTTCTGATCGAGCGCGCCATCTGGCTCAGGGAGCAGACTGGAGCCAAGAATCTGTGCATCGCCGGTGGCGTCGGCCTGAACTGCGTGGCCAACGGCAAGATCGTGCGGGAAGCGGGCTACGACAATGTGTGGATTCAGCCGGCCGCCGGCGATGACGGCATCGCCATCGGTTGCGCCTATTACGGCTATCTGGCGATCCAGAACAAGCCGCGCAACTTTGTCATCGATCACGCATTTTTCGGCGCCGCCTATAGCGACGAGCAGGCGGACAAGGCTGCGGATAGGTGGCTAGTCGAGCGCGAGATCTTCGACGGACCGGGCCAGGACATCTGCGCCGAGACCGCCAAGGTGCTGGCCGACGAGAAAGTGGTCGGCTGGTTTCAGGGCCGATCCGAATTCGGGCCGCGCGCGCTCGGCAATCGTAGCATCCTCGCCGACCCTCGTAACCCGGCGATGAAGGACACGCTCAACGCGCGGGTCAAGTTCCGGCAGGCGTTCAGACCATTCGCGCCGATCGTGCTGGCCGAGCGAGCAAGCGAGATTTTCGAGGGCGACGAAGAATCCCCGTTCATGCTGCTGGCGAAGCGCGTCAACCCGGAGTGGAAGGACAAGATTCCCGCTATAGTTCATGTCGACGGCACGGCCCGGGTTCAAACCGTTCGCCGCGAGCAGAACGAGCGGCTCTATCGCCTGTTGGAGGAATTCGAAAAGCTCACCGGCGTTCCGGTTTTGCTGAACACGTCGTTCAACATAAAGGGCGAGCCCATTGTCGAGGCGCCGGCCGACGCCATGAAATGCTTCCTCTCGACCGGCATCGACTACCTCGCCCTGCATGACATGCTGATCAAAAAGAGCCGTTATTACAATGTCTTCTACCCGCTCATGAAGTGGGTGAGCGATGTTGGCACGATGGTCAAGGTCGGCACGGGAGCTGACCTCAAGCAAGGCGGCGAGGATTGAGGTTAGCGCCGATTGCGCTTGGTCAGAGATTTTCACCGGTGCCAGGCATCTTGGCCTTGGCAAAAACGGCGGCCCTGCGTATGCTGAGTCGGTGCTATCGGAGCGCTTCGGCGCCCCGAGGGGCCTGAAATGCCGAGGTAAGGATCCCTGAGATCTTTCCCGAGGCTCGAATGCATGGGAAAGAGCACAGGGAATCACTCCGTCGCAATATGTGTTGAATCGCGGCGGACTCCACCCGAATGTCTCGCATGCTGCCTAACTGAACGCAGATGTGGGGAGAGAAAGGAAGGGTGAGCGGAATGATTAAAAGCCTTCTGACACCGCGCAAGCTGTTGGCTCAGACCATCGCAGCTGTAGCGATTGCGGTGTTTTGGTGCATCGCCGCCGTGGGCACGACCGTCGGCACGACCGTCGGCGTAACCACCTTGGCCACCGCGGTAACCGCGGCGACCAGCACGCCCGCTGAGGCGGGTCGTCGTCGTCGTCGTCGCCGTCGTCGGTGGCGCGGCGGTCGCTGGTGGTGGGGCTGGTGGTAGGACCATCTAGCGCCTAGGAAATACGGCGGGCCGATCCAGTGGATCGGCCCGTTTCTTTTTAGCGCCGAGCGAGAACGCCCCTACAATCCTCTAAGCCGGGATCTTGGATGGGCGAGCCAGAAATCCGATCAGGCGGTCTCTGGCTTGCGGCATGGCGAGGCCGTGCGGCGCCAGCACGTCGCGGTCCAGGAAATGCCCGGTGAGCGCAAAGCCGGCGGCAATTTCGCCTTCTTCCGCCGACGCTGCGTCATCTAGAACGAAAGCCGGCAGCCTGAGTAACTTGCTGCCATAGGGCTGGCCGGCTTCGCGCGACACGGCGCGGCCCGAGCGCGGCGACACATAAACGAGCTCAGTCTCGACGCCGGTTGCCGCACACTCAGTCAAATCGAGTCCGAAGCCGAGCTCCTGCAACAGCTGAAGCTCCCAGCGCACCAGGCGCGCCGGCCACAGTTCGGGTCGATCGAAGGCGCGCACCACGTCCAGCGTCGCGGCATACAGCTCCGGATGCGGATCACGCTCGGGCAGCAGCCGGGCAAGCCCGGCCAGCGAGCCGACGGCGGCGAGCGCCCGCTTGTCATCGAGGATACGGCCGGCATGCGCCTCGGTCAGCTCGACATTGAAGCCCCCGAGATGCTCCGACAGACGCGCCCGCCAGGTGACGCGGAGGAGATTGCCGGGCTGAAGCAGCGGCCGCAGGCGGCGCGAGCGCCCTCCCCGCACCAGGCCGAGATGACGCCCATGGCCAAGGGTGAACAGCTCGGCTACGGCGTTCGCCTCGCCCAGCGGCTTGGCCGACAGAAAGATGCCTTCGTCGCTCCAGTCCATGACCAGCCAGGGTCGCTCTATCTCTTCGGATAGTCGAGGCCCATCTCGCGATAGCGCTCGGGGTCCTCGCTCCAGTGCTCCCGCACCTTGACGAACAGGAAGAGATGCACCTTCACCCCCGCCATCTCACCGATGTCGGCGCGCGCGGCCGAGCCGATCTCCTTGATGGTTTGCCCCTTCGCGCCGAGCACGATCTTGCGCTGGCTTTCGCGCTCGACATAGATGGTCTGCTCGATCCTGATGCTGCCGTCGGCAAGTTCCTTCCAATCGGCGGTCTCGACCGTCAGCGTGTAAGGAAGCTCCTCGTGCAGGCGCATGAACAGCTTCTCGCGGGTGATCTCGGCCGCGCTCTGGCGAAGTGAGGCATCGGTGAGCTGGTCGGCGGGAAAGAGCCACGGTCCAGGCGGTACTGCTTGCGCGAGGTAGGCCTTGAGGTCGTTGACGCCGTCGCCGGTCAGCGCGGATAGCATAAACACGCGATCGAAGGCTCTAATCGCTGAGAGCTCGGTAGCCAGACGCAGCAGGTCGGGCTTGGACACCTGGTCGATCTTGTTGAGGACGGCGACGATAGGCCGTCTCACCTCCGGCAGATGCTTGAACAGAGGATCGAGGGTCTTGTCGAGACCACGCTGAGCGTCGATCACCAGAACCACGGTGTCGGCATCGCCGGCCCGATCCCAAGCCGACGCGAACATCGCGCGGTCGAGCCGGCGCTTCGGTTGGAAGATGCCCGGGGTGTCGACCAGGATGACTTGGGCGTCGCCGATCAAGGCAATGCCGCGCACCGGGCCGCGCGTGGTTTGGGCCTTGTGGGTAACAATCGAGACCTTGGCGCCGACCAGCGCATTGGTGAGGGTCGACTTGCCGCTGTTCGGCGCGCCGATCAGCGCCACGAAGCCGCATCTTGTGGGCCCTTCGCCCGAGGCGGTTGGGTCGTCCCGATTGGGACTCGCGTTAGCCATTTTGGGGCGCCTGCCACACCCCTTCGCGCAGGAGCATGGCCAGCGCCGCAGCCTGCTCGGCTTCGCGCTTGTTCGATCCCTGGCCGCGCTCCGGCGCCACGCCCTCGATATGCACCTCGGAGGTGAAGCGCGGCGCGTGGTCGGGACCTTCGCGGGCGACTTCGAGATAGCGCGGCAGCGGCAGCCGGCGGCCCTGCGCCCATTCCTGGAGCACGGATTTGGCGTCCGGCGCGGCCTCCTCGAGCACGCCGAGCTGGGGCTCCCAGAATTTCCGAACCACGTCCTTGGCCGCCGCATAGCCGCCATCGACGAAGATGGCACCGAGGACGGCCTCGCACGTATTGGCCAGAATGGTCTTCTTGCGCCGCCCGCCGCTGCCCGCTTCGCCGCCGCTCATCACGATGAAGTCGCCCAGGTCCCATTCCTGCGCAATCTCGGCGCAGGTCTCGGCGCGGACCAAATGATTGAACCACCGCGCCAGCTCGCCTTCGCGCGCCATGGGGAACGTGTCGGCCAGCAGCTCGGCGATGGCGAGGCCTAACACGCGGTCGCCAAGGAATTCGAGACGCTCATTGTCCTCGTCGGGTCTCGAGTTGGTGCGGGCGCTGGCATGCGTCAAAGCAAGCTTGAGCAATGCCGGATTGGAGAAATCGTGCCCCAGCCGGGCGGAGAGATCTTTGAGTGCCGTTTTGCGCGGCTTGGGCAAGGCTCAGTGCACCATTTGAAAGATACGGGGCCAGCGTACGCTCGTCGGCCAGTCCCAGAATTCCAGAAAACTCGAATTCTCGTCGAGGGAAAAGAAGATGACTTGCGCCTTGCCTACCAGATTCTCGAACGGCACGAAGCCGACTTCCGACAGGAAACGGCTATCGGTGGAGTTGTCGCGGTTGTCGCCCATCATGAAAAAATGCCCCTCGGGCACTTTGTAGACCTCGGTATTGTCGCCGAAGCCGTCTTGCACGAGATCGAGCACGGGATAGCTCACGCCGTTGGGCAAGGTTTCCTGATAGCGCGGCATGTGACGCACGCGCCCCGACGGCTCGGTCACGACGAAGTCGTCGATCCGGACCTTGGGCACCGCCTGGCCGTTGATGTGCAGCACGCCATGGACCATCTGGATCTCGTCGCCGGGCAGGCCGATCACCCGCTTGATATAATCCGTCTGGTTGTCGCGCGGCAGCTTGAACACGATCACGTCGCCCCGGTCGGGGTCCTTGGCCCAGATCCGCCCCGAGAACAGGTCGAAGCCGAACGGGAAGGAATATCGGCTGTAGCCGTAGCTGTATTTCGACACGAACAGATAGTCGCCGATCAGCAGGGTCGGGATCATCGAGCCGGACGGGATATTGAACGGCTGGAACAAGAAGACGCGCACCACCAGCGCCAGGATCAGCGCATGGATGATGACGCGGACCGTGTCCTTCACGCCGCCTTTCGCTTCCATGTTTTCGGCTTCGACGCTCATGCGGAAGCTTCTCCTTAGGTATCGGCTCGAGAGTCCGGCCCGCTACGGGCTAGTCGCCCCTATAGCCCCTCACGAGAGGAGAGGTAAACCGGTCAGTCGCGGAGGGAAACCCTTATGGCTGAGATGATCACGATTGCCTGGGCAGTCGGAAAATCGTCGGTGATGGAAAGGTCGATGCGGACCTCGTGTCCGTCGGGGGTCAGCTGGGCGAGCGCCCGGGCAGCCCCGCCAGTTAGCTGCAAGGTGGGGCGGCCTGAAGGCAAATTGACGACCCCCATGTCGCGCCAGAACACCCCCTGGCGGAATCCGGTGCCGAGCGCCTTGGCGCAGGCCTCCTTGGCGGCGAAGCGCTTGGCATAGGAGGCGGACCGCATCGTCCTGCCGTCGGATTTCACCCGTTCGGTCTCGGTGAACACGCGCTCCAGAAAGCGCTCGCCGTAGCGCTCGATAGTGCGCTCGACCCGCCTAATGTCGATCATGTCGTTGCCGATGCCGATGATCATCGCCTGCCGCCGACCTCGGCTTCCGTGGCGCTATGCCGCAGGGCTTCGCGCGCGCCGTCCATGACCGCCCGCATGCGCGAAACGCTCTCCGACAGGCCGACGAAGACCGCCTCGCCCACGAGATAATGACCGATATTGAGCTCGACGATTTCCGGCAG
>JBBQXL010000097.1:0-6715 GCA_038209695.1 Hyphomicrobiales bacterium | reverse complement strand
GGGGGCGTGCAGGGCTTCAGGACTGACAGGCAAGGGAGACGGTGAGGCGGACATGAGCGATATCTCGGAGCGCGTAAAGAAGATCGTGGTGGAGCATCTCGGGGTTGAGGCCGACAAGGTCACCGAGAACGCCAGCTTCATCGACGACCTTGGGGCCGACAGTCTCGACACCGTCGAACTGGTCATGGCCTTCGAAGAGGAATTTGGCTGCGAGATCCCCGACGATGCGGCGGAAACCATCCTCACGGTCGGCGACGCCATCAAATTCCTGGAGAAGAATACAGCCGCTTGACGCCACTTCGCGCGGGGGCTCAGCCGCCACCCGGTGTGACAAACGAAAGCCCTCTAACGGCTCGATCATAGGGTCCCGCGAGGACTAGGCGAAAGCGCGATGCGACGTGTCGTCATCACAGGTTTGGGTCTCGTCTCGCCGCTCGGCTGCGGCCACGAACTCGTGTGGGAGCGGCTAACCTCGGGCCAAAACGCCGCCCGCCGCGTCGAAAGCTTCGATGTCTCGGACCTGTCCTGCCAAGTCGCGTGCCAGGTGCCGCGCGGCGACGGCGCAGACGGCACTTTCGATCCAAACGCGTGGATGGAGCCGAAAGAGCAGCGCAAGGTCGATGACTTTATTATCTATGCCATGGGCGCGGCCACCCAGGCGTTGCAAGACGCCGGCTGGCAGCCGACCGCCTATGAGGACCAGATCCGCACCGGCGTACTGATCGGCTCCGGCATCGGCGGCCTGCAGGGCATCGAAAAAACCTCGCTGCTGTTCGCTGAGAAGGGGCCGCGCCGGGTCAGCCCGTTCTTCATTCCCGGACGGCTGATCAATCTCGCCGCGGGCTATGTCTCGATCGAGCACGGCCTCAAGGGGCCGAACCATGCCGTGGTCACCGCCTGCTCGACCGGCGCGCACGCCATCGGCGACGCCTCGCGGCTGGTTGCGCTCGGCGATGCCGATGTGATGCTGGCCGGCGGCACCGAGTCGCCGGTGTGCCGGCTGGCGATCGCGGGCTTCGCCGCGTGCCGGGCGCTGTCGACCAATTTCAACGATCAGCCGAAGCGCGCCTCGCGTCCCTATGACCGCGACCGCGACGGCTTCGTGATGGGCGAGGGGGCCGGCGTGGTGGTGCTCGAAGAGCTTGAGCACGCCAAGGCGCGCGGCGCCCATATCTATGCCGAGATCATCGGCTATGGCATGTCGGGCGACGCCTTCCATATCACCGCGCCCGCCGAGGACGGTGACGGCGCCTATCGCTGCATGGTGGCGGCGGTGAAGCGGGCCGGCATCGACCCCGCCGATATCGACTATATCAATGCCCACGGCACTTCGACGCCGATGGGCGACGAGATCGAGTTGTCGGCCGTCGAGCGGCTGTTCGGCAACGCTGCGGGGAAGGTGTCGATGTCCTCAACCAAATCGGCCATCGGCCATCTGCTCGGCGCGGCCGGGGCGGTCGAGGCCATCTTCTCGGCGCTGGCGATCCGTGACAATCTGGCGCCGCCGACGCTTAATCTCGACAACCCGTCGGTGGCGACTGCCATCGATCTGGTGCCGCACCAGGCGCGGCGCCGAACCATCGATACCGTGCTGTCCAATTCATTCGGCTTCGGTGGAACCAACGCCTCGCTGATCATGCGCCGTTGCGATGCCTGACGCCATATTTACGAACCTCCCTTTCGCCATATTTCGACTTCAAGTGGTTGGCATCGTCTACGCGGGGCCTTCTAGCCATGTCTTTGACCAGAGACCTTCCGTCGACGGCTATCGATAGCGGCGACCGCATCCAGGCGGCCGCCGGGCGGCAACTCGCGGTGATGCCGCGCAGCCCGGCCGAGGCGCTTGAGCCGATGCGGCCGCCCGAGCCGCCCGAGCGCGATGAACCCGAGCCCGACGCCCATCCCTTCTTGCGCATGCTCGATGGGGTCCTGACTTTCTTCTTCTTATTGGCCTGCGTGTCGGTGGGCGTGTTCTATTGGGTCAAGGTGCAGTTCGACCAACCGGGCCCGCTCGCCACCTCGACCGTGATCGCCATTCCCAAAGGCGAGGGCACCAGCGCCATCGCCGAGCGGCTGGAGCGCGACGGCGTCATCGCCGACCGGCGCATCTTCATGACCAGCATCCTTTATTTTATGTATTTGAAGGGGGAGGGCAGCCTAAAGGCGGGCGAATACGAGTTCGGCAAATACGCCACCATGCGGCAGGTGCTCGACACGCTGGTCGAAGGCAAGTCGATCGAGCACAAGGTGACGCTGCCCGAAGGGCTGACCAGCTATCAGATCGTGCAGAGGCTGATGGCCCAGCCCGAGCTGAAGGGCGAGATCATCGAGATCCCGCCCGAAGGCAGCCTGCTGCCGGATACTTACAGGTTTGGAAGTCACGACACGCGCCAGGACATTGTCGACCGTATGCGGCTGGCGCAGGCGAAGTTCCTCGCCAAAGTATGGGAGACCCGCGACGAGGGCATCGTGGTGACGACGCCGGAAGAGGCGTTGATCCTCGCCTCGATCGTGGAGAAAGAAACCGGGCGGGCCGACGAGCGCCCGCTGATCGCGAGCGTGTTCCAGAACCGGATCAGACGCAATATGCGGTTGCAGTCGGACCCGACCATCATCTACGGCCTGGTCGGCGGCAAGGGCGTGCTCGACCATCCCATTCAGCAGGACGAGCTCGATCGCGATACGCAGTACAATACTTATAAGATCAACGGTTTGCCGCCGACCCCGATCGCCAATCCCGGCCGCGCGGCGATCGAGGCGGTGCTCAGGCCGGCAAAGACCAAGGACCTCTATTTCGTTGCCGACGGCTCCGGCGGCCACGTCTTTGCCCCGAGCTTGGATGAACACAATAGAAACGTCGCCAAATGGCGCCGAGTTGAGCGCGAGATTCGCGCCCGCGAAGCCGAAGCGGCGGCGGCTAAAGCCGCGCAAGAGGCTGCCGGGGAGGGCGCTGTCGCGGCAGTCGCCGGGCCGGCACCGGCCGAAGCTCCCGCCCTGGCGCTGCCAGGTGCCGGTGCGCCGGTGGCCAAAACCGCGCCCGCCGCCCTGGACGCTGAGCCTTCGTTCGCGGGGGCCTTGGCCGATCCCGATACCCTCGACAATCCATCAAATCCCTTCGGCGTGCCTGCAGAGGCCGCGGGGGAGGATGCGGTACCGCCGCCGCTGCGCAATCCGATGCGCTAGACTGCGCTCGCCGCGGTTCTTCACCAAGGCCCGAGCCTTCTCGTGCCGCGGCCACGCGACTCGGCTTATAAGCGGCATGGCTTCGATTTGACGTCCTGAACGGGCTGGCGAGCTTATGACCCTTAAGAGCATGACCGGTTTTGCCCGCGCCGACGGCATGCATGGGGAAACCAGCTGGCATTGGGAAGCGCGCAGTGTCAACGGCCGCACTCTCGATGTGCGCTTGCGTCTACCGTCGGGCTTCGAGGCGCTCGAGATCAAGGCTCGCGCGCTGGCTCAAGAGAAGCTCGCGCGCGGCAACTGCACCATCAATCTGTGGGTCAAGCGCGAAGGCGGGCCGTTGGAGATCAGGCTCAATGAGGCCGCGCTCCGCCAGGCTCAGGCCGTGGCGGAACGAGCGCAAGAGGTGACCGGCCTCAAGCGGACGCGGCTCGACACGCTGCTCGGCATGCGGGGCGTGGTCGAGGCGGTTGAAGGGGAGGACAGCGAAGAGGCGCAAGCCGCGCTCAGCCATGCCCTGATGGCCAGTCTCGCCGTTGCGCTCAACGCGCTGGTTCGGGCACGCCAGGGCGAAGGCGAGCGGCTTCAGACCGTGATCGCCAAGCAGCTTGCCGATATCGGCAGCCTGGTCGAGCGCACAACGAACGCGGCCGCGCGGCAGCCCGAGGCGATCCGCGCCCGTCTCGCGGAGCAGATCGCGCGCCTCACCGAGCCGGGCTCGACTCTCGATCCTGACCGGCTCCACCAGGAAGCTTTGCTGCTGGCCGCCAAGGCCGACATCCAAGAGGAACTCGATCGCCTGCGCGCCCATGTGGCGGCGGCAAATGAGCTGCTCGACAGCGATCAGCCGGTCGGGCGCAAATTCGAGTTTCTGGCGCAGGAGTTCAATCGCGAGGCCAACACGATCTGCTCGAAGGCCGCCGACATCGAAATCAGCCGAACCGGGCTCGAGCTCAAGACGGTCATCGACCAGCTGCGCGAGCAGGTCCAGAACATCGAGTGAGGAGAGATGAAGGAGGGCATCGCCAGAAGGGGGGTCATGCTGGTGTTGTCGTCGCCGTCAGGCGCGGGCAAGACCACGCTGGCGCGGCGCCTGCTCGACAAGGAACAGCCGGCCATCGCCATGTCGATCTCCCACACCACGCGGCCGCCGCGCAACGGCGAGAAGGACGGCCGGGATTACCACTTCGTCGACCACGACACGTTCACCCGGATGCGGGATCACGGCGAGTTCCTGGAATGGGCGG
The DNA here is from genome assembly GCA_038209695.1 of Hyphomicrobiales bacterium. GTDB lineage: Bacteria > Pseudomonadota > Alphaproteobacteria > Rhizobiales > Methyloligellaceae > Methyloceanibacter. Next base: position 2,285 of record JBBQXL010000097.1, on the reverse strand, counting down.
TGGTGTTCGACAATTATTATGGCACCACGCGGCAGCCGGTGGAGCAGGCCTTGGCTGATGGGCGTGACGTACTGTTCGACGTCGATTGGCAAGGGGCGACGGCGCTGCGTGCCACGGCCAGAGACGATGTAGTCACCGTGTTTATTCTTCCTCCCACTGCGGCGGCCCTCGAGCAACGCCTCAATGAGCGCGCCCAGGACTCCGCCGAGATCGTCAAGCGCCGGATGCTGGGGGCGAGCAACGAGATCCAGCACTGGCAAGATTACGACTATGTGGTCGTCAATTACGACATCGAGCAATCGCTGGCGGCGGTGTGCGCGATCCTCACCGCCGAGCGCGAGCGCCGCTCCCGGCTGACCGGCCTCAAGGATTTTGTGCAGGATCTGCTGGCCGAGCTTTAGCCTGCGACCGGTTGTTGCGGCGACAGCGCGTTGGCGATGCGGCAGAACTCGGCGACCGCCAACTCCTCGGCTCGCGCCTTAGGATCGATGCCGAGCGACTCCAACAATGCCTCACTGTCCGGCGTGATCTGCCGCATCGCCGAGCGCAACATCTTGCGCCGTTGGCCGAACGCGGCGGCCGTGACCTTTTCCAGCACCGAGACGTCGCAAGGAGGGTGGGGCGCCGGTCTCGGCACGAACTCGACCAAAGCCGAATCGACCTTGGGCCGTGGCGTGAAGGCTTCGGCCGGGAGGGTGAACAGGATGCGCGGGATGGTCCGGTACTGCGCCAGCACGGCAAGGCGCCCATAGTCCTTGCCGCCGGGCGTGGCGACGATGCGTTCGGCCACCTCGCGCTGGAACATTAGCACCAGCCGGTCGAACCAAGGCGGCCAGGGCTCGGTCTTCAGCCAGCCGATCAGGAGAGGGGTCGCCACGCTGTAAGGCAGATTGGCGACGACGCGAGCGGGGGAGGCGAGACCGAGAGCGCCGTAGTCGACCGCTTTGGCATCCGCGGCAACGATCTCGAGCCGTGCCGGATAGAGCGCGGCGATAGCGGCGAGCGCCGGCAGGCAGCGCTCGTCTTTCTCGATGGCGACCACGCGGCCGGCGCCTTCGATCAGCAGCGCGCGGGTGAGGCCGCCGGGGCCTGGGCCGACCTCGACCACGGTTACGCCCTCGAGCGGGCCCGCTTCGCGGGCGATACGCCTGGTCAGGTTGAGATCGAGCAGGAAGTTCTGGCCGAGGCTTTTCTTGGCCGAAAGCCCCAATGCGCGGATCACCTCGCGGAGCGGGGGCAGGCCGTCCGGCGAGCTCACGCGCGCGCCTCGACCATTTCGCTCATGGCGGCGGCCAGGCGCAGCGCTTCGATCAGGCTGCGCGGGCTGGCCTTGCCGGTGCCGGCAAGAGAGAAGGCGGTGCCGTGGTCAGGCGAGGTGCGCACGAAGGGCAGCCCGAGGGTGACGTTGACGCCCTCCTCGAAGGCGAGCGTCTTGAACGGCACCAGCGCCTGGTCGTGATACATGCAGATGGCGGCGTCGTAGGTCGCGCGGGCGCCGGCGTGGAACATGGTGTCGGCGGGATGCGGCCCAGTGACATCGAGGCCCTTGGCCCGGGCGGTTTCGATCGCCGGGGCGATGATGTCGATCTCTTCGCGGCCCAGCCCTCCATCTTCACCGGCATGCGGATTGAGACCGGAGACGGCGAGACGCGGGTGCGTCATGCCGAAATAACGGCCAAGATCGCGCGCCGTGATCTCGATGGTGGCGAGCACCAAAGCTTTGGTGAGAAGGGAAGCGACCTCCTTCAGGGGGACATGGATTGTGACCGGCACGACTTTGAGCTCAGGGCTGGCGAGCATCATCACCGGATGCAAGGACTCTCCCTTGGCTGAGGCGAGAGCGGCGAGATATTCGGTGTGACCGGGGAAGGTGAAGCCAGCGCCATAAAGCACTGCCTTGGAAATCGGGTTGGTCACCACGGCGCGCGCCACGCCTTGCTGCACGAGGCTCACGGCGCGCTCGATCGACGTCTGGACGGCAGGCGCGGCCGCCGCGTCGGGCCGCCCGGCAACCACGGCGCACCCGACCGGAATCGACAGCACCGGGAGTTCTTCGGCGAAGCGTTCTTCGGCCGCCTGTGCTTCGCCGATCGTGGCGATCGGCACACGGAGACCAAGAGCCTCCGCGCGTTCTTCCAGGACGTTGACGTCGCCGAGCAGCATGAAAGCCGGGATAGGCTCATGGCGCTGCGCCAACCAGGCCGCAAGCGCGATGTCGGGCCCGATCCCGGCCGGATCGCCAAGGGTGAGCGCTAGGGGACGTTCGGCACGATCCATGCGCTTCG
>JBBQXL010000096.1:0-6750 GCA_038209695.1 Hyphomicrobiales bacterium | reverse complement strand
ATCGACTGAACTCATCGAAAACCAAAAACGCAACTAGGGTAAGGAAACGGAGCAGTGCGCAAAATCATCACCGGACTTTTTACGATCGTGATAATCGCCGGCATGGGTGCGTTCGCCTGGAAGGCCTGTGCGGCGGAGGAGCCGATGGAGCAGGCCGAGGATTCGGCCGCGGGCGGCGAGGCTGCTGCCGGCGGCGATTGCTGCAAGGCGGGCGACGAGACGCCTCCGCTCGATCTCATCAAGGCCACGCCCAAAGGCGGCCTGCACAATCCGTATAACGACAAGATCGCCGATATCGCCGAGGAGGGACACAAGACCTACCTCTCAGCCGGCTGCAATGGTTGTCACGGCGGCGGCGGTGGCGGGGGCATGTGTCCGCCGCTCACCAACGACACCTGGGTCTATGGGCCCGACGATGACACTTTGTTCCGGCTGGTTGCGCTCGGCTCGGATGAGCTGAAGAAGCAGGGCTATCATCGTGTCAAGCAAGAGGTCGTGGTCGGACCGATGCCGCCATTCGGGGGCATCCTCAAGACCAGCGATCAGCTGTGGAAGATCATCGCCTTCATCCGCTCGGTTAACCCGAGCTCGGTTGGCAAGCCCCCGCTGCAATAGTGCTCAGCGGCCCGGCCGGCCATCTGCATTAATTTTCTGTAAGCCGCCAAGCCTTAGCCGGGCTTGGCGGCTTTTCCTTTGGCGGAGGCGCGTGGCAGAAAGATTCCCGCGACCTGGCAGGCGGATTCCTGATACCCCATATAACCAACAGGTTGGCGCCTTCGCCGTGTGGATGTGCTTTGCCATATTGTGCAGTGCGCATTGCCAAGCGAGGTCAGGTCTGAAAAATAGGCGCGCTGAATCCTCTTTATCCCGCGTCTCGCTCGTCCATCCCGGTTTGACAGCCTCGCCAGGAGCAAGCTTTCGCCTATGTGGAGTCCTTTAGTCGGTAGAGTGCGTCGAAGCTTGAGGCCGGTCGCCGGCCTCGCGGCGCTCGGTCTTCTCGTCTCGCTCGGTCTCACCGCCGCATGGGCGGCCGATCCCGAGCCTCCGGCTGCTCCACCTGCCGCCGAGCAGGCTCCGGCTCCAGCCGCCGACACTCAAGACTCATCAGGTCCAGCCGGCGCCGCCGGTGCATCCTCGAAAACAGACACCGCCGATTTCAGCGTTCCCATCAAGGCCACGGTCCCGATCGTCTATCTCGGCAAGGAATATGAGGAGCCGCTGCCGCTTTCCTATTCCGAGAAGATCGTAACCGACAAAGGCATTCAGGGCGCGCGGTTGATCATCAAGGAGGCCAATCAGGCGGGCAAGTTTGTCGGCTATGCCTTCACGCTCATTGAAGCCATTGTGCCTGAAGACGCCGACGTGGTGGCTAAGGCCAAGGAGATCCTGGCGAAAGGCGACGCCTTCATCATCGCCGACCTCGAACCCAAAGACCTCATCGCCGTAGCCGATCTAGCCGAGGCCAAAAACTCGATCATCGTCAATATTCGCTCCGAGGAGGACTCTCTGCGGCAGGAGTTGTGCCGCTCGAACGTGTTCCACATCATTCCCGACTACGCCATGCGCGCCGATGCTTTGGCCCAATATCTCGTGTGGAAGAAATGGCCGCGCTGGTTCGTGGTCAGCGGCACGACGGCGGCCGACAAGGAATATGTCGAGATGATCAAGCGCTCGGCCGCGCGGTTCGGCGGCAAGGTCGTCGGCGAGAAAGTCTATGACCTGCCCCCCGGCGCCCGGAACACCGATTCGGGCTACCAGCAGGTGCAGGCGCAAATCCCCATGGAGACCGAGAGCGCGCCCGATCACGATGTGATCTGGGTCGCCAACAGCGATGAAGGCTTCGGCGACTACCTGATGTACCGCACCTACAAGCCGGACCCGATAGTCGGAACGCAAGGGCTCCAGGCCCTTGCCTGGGACCCGTCCTATACCGAGTTCGGCGCCATGCATTTCCAGAACGGCCTGCCGAAGCTCGCCAAGCGCAAGCCGGTCGAGCGCGACTACACTGCCTGGCTCGGCGGCCGTGCGCTGACCGATGGCATCATGCGCTCGGGCACGTCCACGCCGCCTGAGGTCAAGGCCTATCTCCTCTCCGACCAGTTCAAGCTCGAAGGCTTCAAGGGCCAAGCCATGAGCTTCCGCCCCTGGGACCACCAGCTGCGACAGCCGATCATCCTTGGCGGCGGCACCCGGGTTCCGGTCTCGGTTTCTCCGCAGGAAGGCTTCCTGCATCCGACCAACGTCACCGACACGCTCGGCTTCGATGCGCCCGAGACCAAGTGCAAGTTCAAATGATCATCGACAAAGGTAGACCCATGATTCGCATTCTCCTGACCGCAGCCTCCGCCGCGGCGCTTCTCGCCTTCGCCACCCCGTCCTTCGCCGCCCCGCTGATCTTCGTCACCAACGAGAAGGACAACACCGTCACCGTGCTCAACGCCGACACGCTGGAAACGGTCAAGACCATCAAGGTTGCGCGGCGTCCGCGCGGCATCGTAGTGAGCCCGGACGGCAAGGAAGTGTTCGTAGCGGCCGGCGATGGCGACATCATGGATGTCATCGACAGCAACACGCTCGAAGTCTCCCGCCAACTCGAATCCGGGCCCGACCCCGAGCTGATGGCCATCGATCCTTCTGGCAAGGTCATCTATATCGCCAATGAGGACGACAGCCTCGTCACCATCATGGACATCAAGAGCGGCGACATCCTCGCCGAGGTTCCAGTCGGCGTCGAGCCCGAGGGCATGGGCGTGAGCCCTGACGGCAAGATCACCGTCGCCACGTCTGAATCGACCAGCATGGCCCACGTCATCGACAACACCAGCAACAAGCTGATCGCCAACGTGCTGGTGGATAGCCGGCCGCGCGAAGCCAAGTTCACGCCCGACGGCAAGGAGCTATGGGTATCCTCGGAAGTGGGCGGTACCATCTCGGTGATCGATCCCAAGACCTGGAAGGTGACCAAGAAGATCACCTTTGAGGTCCCCGGCGTGCGTCCCGAGCAGTTGCAGCCGGTCGGCATGGATTTCGCGCGGAACGGCGAGATCGTGTTCGTCGCGCTCGGGCCATCCAATCGCGTGGCCGTCATCGACACCAAGACCAAGGAAGTTATGCAGTACATCCTGGTCGGCCAGCGCCCCTGGCATGGCGAGATGAGCCCCGACGGCAAGAAATATTTTGTCGCCAACGGCCTCACCAACGATTTGACCGTGATCGACGTCGATAGCCTGAAGGCGGAAAAGTCGGTGCCGGTCGGACGGCTGCCCTGGGGCGTGGCCATCAAGCCGTAATGGGCTAGGTGCCCTGGAAGCTGGTCTCAGTCGAGAGCCCGGCATTGCCGGCATGCGCCTTCAATAGCAGGATCGCTTCCTTGACCGGCGGATCTAATCCGTCCCCGCCTGAATCGAGATAGGCGAAGATCGCCTTGCGCATCCGCGGGTCCCAGAACTTCTTGATATGATTGGCGATTCCAGGAACGACCTCGTCCGCGCGCTGGACCTCGAAGAACTTGCCGATCTGGTTCGCCATATAGACGAGGCGGTCGGGCGACATGGCGCGCCTACTCCGGCGCGACCAGGGGCTCGGCGATGCGCCGCGCCGCCTTCGAAAGTCCCTCGTACTCCTGCTGCCACTCCGACGGCCCGTTAGACGGCATGATCTGCACCGCCGTCACTTTGTATTCAGGGCAGTTGGTGGCCCAGTCGGAGAACTCGGTGGTCACCACGTTCACCTGGGTGCTGGGGTGGTGGAAGGTGGTGTAGACCACGCCCGGCGCCACGCGCTCGGTGATCTTGGCGCGCAGCGTGGTCGCGCCGGCGCGGCTGGCGATCTTCACCCAATCGCCGTCGCGCACGCCACGCTGCTCGGCGTCGTGCGGATGGATCTCGAGCACGTCCTCCGGGTGCCAGACGACATTGGCGGTACGCCGCGTCTGCGCGCCGACATTGTATTGCGACAGGATGCGCCCAGTGGTGAGCAGCAGCGGGAAGCGCGGGCCGGTCTTCTCGTCGGTCGCCACATACTCGGTGATGACGAACTTGCCCTTGCCGTGCACGAAGCCGTCGATATGCATGATCGGCGTGCCCTCGGGCGCGGCCGCATTGCATGGCCACTGCACCGAGCCGAGCTCATCGAGCTTGGCGTAGGAGACGTCGGCGAAGGTCGGCGTCAGCGCCGCGATCTCGTCCATGATCTCGGACGGGTGGTTGTAGTGCATCGGGAAACCGAGCGCGTTGGACAGCATCTCGGTGATCTGCCAGTCCTCGTAGCCGTTGCGCGGCGCCATCACTTTGCGCACCATCTGGATCCGGCGTTCGGCATTGGTGAAGGTGCCGTTCTTCTCCAGAAAGGTCGACCCCGGCAGGAACACGTGCGCATAGTTGGCGGTTTCGACCAGGAACAGATCCTGCACCACCACGCATTCCATGGCGCCCAGGCCCGCCGCCATATGCTGGGTGTCGGGGTCGGACTGGAGAATGTCCTCGCCCTGGATGTAGATGCCCTTGAACGAGCCGTCGATCGCGGCATCGATCATATTGGGGATGCGCAGGCCCGGCTCGGCATCGAGCGGCCGGCCCCACAGCGCCTCGAACATGGCGCGGGTGGCGTCGTCCGAAACGTGGCGATAACCTGACACTTCGTGCGGGAACGAGCCCATGTCGCACGAGCCCTGCACGTTGTTCTGACCGCGCAACGGATTCACGCCCACCCCCTTGCGGCCGATATTGCCGGTGGCCATGGCCAGATTGGCGATGGCGATCACCGTGGTTGAGCCCTGGCTGTGCTCGGTGACGCCGAGGCCGTAATAGATCGCGCCGTTGCCGCCGGTGGCGTAGAGCCGCGCCGCGCCCCGGATCGACTCGGCCGGGACGCCCGAGATCTTCTCCACTTCCTCCGGGCTGTGGCGCGGATCGGCCACGAACGCCGCCCAGTCCTGGAACTCGTCCCAATCGCAACGTTCGCGCACGAATGTCTCGTTCACCAGGCCCTCGGTGACGATGACATGGGCCAGCGCGGTGACCACGGCGACATTGGTGCCGGGCTTGAGCGGCAGGTGGTAGTCCGCTTCGATATGCGGCGTGCGCACCAGGTCGATGCGGCGCGGGTCGATGATGATAAGCTTGGCGCCGTCGCGCAGGCCCTTCTTCATGCGCGAGGCGAATACCGGGTGGCCGTCGGTCGGATTGGCGCCGATGATCATCGTCGGATTGCTCGACCGAGTCGAAATCCTGGGTGCCGGCCGAGGTGCCGAATGTGGTCTTGAGTCCGTAGCCGGTCGGCGAGTGGCACACCCGGGCGCAGGTGTCGACATTGTTGTTGCCGAAGCCGGCGCGCACCAGCTTCTGCACCAGGAAGGTTTCCTCATTGGTGCAGCGCGAGGAGGTGATGCCGCCGACCGAGGCCGGACCGTATTTCGCCTGGATGCGCTTGAACTCGGACGCCGCGTAGTGAATCGCCTCGTCCCACGACACCTCCCGCCACGGATCGATGATCTTGGCGCGGATCATCGGCTTCAGGATGCGATCCCGGTGGGTGGCATAGCCGAACGCGAACCGGCCCTTGACGCAGGAACGGCCGCGATTGGCCTTGCCGTCCTTCCAGGGCACCATGCGCACCAGCTCATCGCCGCGCATCTCGGCCCTGAAGGCACAGCCCACGCCGCAATAGGCGCAGGTGGTGACAACGGCTTTGTCCGGCGTGCCGATCTCGATCACGGTCTTTTCGTTGAGGGTGGCGGTGGGGCAGGCCTGCACGCACGCGCCGCATGACACGCATTCCGAATCCAGGAACGGCTGCTGCTGCGACGGCGACACCACCGAGTCGAAGCCGCGCCCGGCGATGGTCAGCGCGAATGTGCCTTGCACTTCCTCGCAGGCGCGCACGCAGCGCGAGCACACGATGCATTTAGACGGTTCGAAGGTGAAATAGGGATTCGAGGAGTCGATACCGGGATTGGGGTGGCGGGCGCCGTCATAGCCGTAGCGCACCTCGCGCAGGCCGACCGCGCCGGCCATGTCCTGCAGCTCGCAATCGCCATTGGCCGAACAGATCAGGCAGTCGAGCGGATGCTCGGAAATATAGAGTTCCATCACACCCTTGCGCAGCTGCTTCAGCCGGTCGGTCTGGGTCTTCACCACCATGCCGTCGGCCACCGGCGTGGTGCACGAGGCGGGGGTGCCGTTGCGGCCCTGGATCTCGACCAGGCACAGCCGGCACGAGCCGAACGCCTCGATCATATCGGTGGCGCACAATTTGGGGATCTGGGTGCCGATCTCTATCGCCGCGCGCATGATCGAGGTGCCCTCGGGCACTCTAACCTCGACCCCGTCGATGGTCAGCGTGACCTCCTTCACGGCCTTTGAGGCCGGGGTCCCGTAGTCGATGTCCTGGGTCATCGCCATGTCGTGGTCCTCATTCAGCAGCGTCGAGGCGCTTCTTTGCGCCGAAATCCTCGGGAAAATGGGTCAGCGCGCTCATGACGGGGTAGGGGGTGAAGCCCCCGAGCGCGCACAGCGATCCGAATTTCATGGTGTTGCAGAGATCTTCGAGCACGATCAGATTTTCGGCCGCGTCCTCGCCGGCCACGATCTTGTCGACCAGCTCGACGCCGCGAGCCGAGCCGATCCGGCATGGCGTGCACTTACCGCACGATTCGATGGCGCAGAACTCCATGGCGAAGCGCGCCTGTTTGGCCATGTCGACGCTGTCGTCGAACACCACGATGCCGCCATGGCCGATCAGCCCGTCGGC
>JBBQXL010000095.1:0-6857 GCA_038209695.1 Hyphomicrobiales bacterium | reverse complement strand
CAGATGCTTGGCGGCCAGATCTTCGCCATGCGCATCTGGCTCGATCCGGACCGCATGGCTTCGCTCGGCGTCACGCCGCTCGATGTGCGCGCGGCGCTGGCCGCCAACAACTTCACCTCGGCTCCGGGGCAGGTGAAGGGCGACTTCGTGCAGACCAATATCGACGCCAAGACCTCGCTCGACGACCCCGCGGCCTTCGGGCGGCTGGTGGTCATGGGCCGCGGCGATGCGCTGGTCCGCTTGAGCGATGTGGCCGAGATCGAGCTCGGGCCGCAAAGCGCCGAGTCATCGTCGGTGTTCGACGGGCTGAAGGCGGTGTTCATCGGCGTCTATGCCACGCCGACCGCCAACCCGCTGACGGTGATCACCGATGTGCGCAAGGCGTTCCCGGAAATTCAAAAGGATCTGCCCCCGGGCCTTGAGGCGGCTATCGCCTATGACGCCACGAACTTCATCAGGGCCTCGCTGTGGGAGGTGATGAAGACCCTGGGCGAGGCGGCGCTGATCGTCATCCTGGTCATCTTTCTGTTCCTCGGCAATCTGCGCTCGACCATCATTCCCATCGTCACCATTCCGCTGTCGCTGATCGGCGTGCTCGGCGCGCTGCTGGCACTCGGCTACTCGATCAATCTGATGACGCTGCTGGCGCTGGTGCTCGCCATCGGGCTGGTGGTCGACGATGCCATCGTGGTGGTGGAGAACATCTACCGGCATATCGAGGAAGGTAAAAAGCCGCTCGAGGCGGCGCTGCTCGGCGCCCGCGAGATCGTCTATCCGATCATCGCCATGACCATCACGCTGGCCGCGGTGTTCGCGCCGATCGGCTTCGTGTCGGGGCTGACCGGCGCCTTGTTCCGCGAGTTCGCGTTCACCCTGGCCGGCGCCGTGATCGTGTCGGGGCTGATCGCTCTGACACTGTCGCCGATGATGTGCTCGAAGCTGCTCAGGAGTAAGTCTGCCGGGGGCGGTGGGTGGCTGACCGATTGGCTCGACCGCCGGTTCGAGGGCCTCAAGCGACGCTATCAGCGGCGTCTGCACGGCACGCTCAACTACCGTCCCGTCACCATCCTGATGCTGGTCGGCGTCATGGCTGCCACCGGCCTCATGTATATGACGACCCAGCGCGAGCTCGCGCCCGAGGAGGATCAGGGCATCCTGTTCACCCTGGTCAAGGCGCCGCAATACGCCAATCTCGACTACCTCGAGGACGCCACTCAGCAGCTTTATGACGCCTACAGCACCGTGCCGGAGAAGGAGCACGTCTTCACCATCAACGGGATGGGCAACGTGCATCAGGGCTTCTCCGGCATTCTGTTGAAGCCCTGGGGCGAGCGCGATCGCAACCAGAAGCAGGTGTTACAGGATTTGTCGCCGCGCATCTCGAGCTTGGCGACGGCGCAGGCGATCTCGTTCTCGCCGCCGGCGTTGCCGGGATCGACCGGCGGGCCGCCGGTTCAATTCGTCATCACCACCACGCATGATTTCAGGCAACTCGCCGATGTGGTCGCTGACGTGGAGAAATCGGCCAAAGAGAGCGGGATGTTCATCTTCTCCGACTCCGACCTCCGCTTCGAGACGCCGCAGATCGAGTTTCATATCGACCACGACAAGGCCAACAGCCTCGGCGTGACCATGGCCGATATCGGCAACTCGCTCGCCACTTTGCTGGGCGGCAACTACATCAACCTGTTCGATCTCTATGGGCGGAGCTATCAGGTCATCCCCCAGGTGCCGCGCCAATTTCGCCTGAACGAGGATTGGCTCACCCGCTATCAGATCCGCACCAAGGAAGGCGCGCTGGTGCCGCTGTCCAACGTGGCGACGGTGACCAGGGTGGTGCAGCCGAATTCGCTCACCAATTTCCAGCAGCTCAACTCGGCAACGCTGTCCGCGGTGCCGTTCCCGGGACGCACGGTGGGCGAGGCCATCGATTTTCTCAAGAACAAGGCCGCGGAGAGCTTCCCCGAAGGCTTCACCTACGACTTCCAGGGCGAGAGCCGGCAATTCGTGCAAGAGGGCAGCACGCTGGTCTATACCTTCGTGTTCGCGCTGGTGATCATCTATCTCGTGCTCGCCGCTCAATATGAGAGCTTCCGCGATCCGCTGATCATCCTGATCGCGCTGCCGACCTCGATCTTCGGCGCGCTGCTGCCGCTCAATGCCGGCCTCGGCACCATCAACATCTACACCCAGATCGGGCTGGTGTGCCTGATCGGGCTGATCTCCAAGCACGGCATCCTGATGGTGGACTTCGCCAACAAGCTCCAGGAGGAGCAGGGCTATGGCCGCCGCGCGGCGATCGAGGAGGCGGCGGCAATCCGGCTCAGGCCTATCCTGATGACCACAGCGGCTACGGTCATGGCCATGGTGCCGCTGCTGATCGCCGCCGGCGCGGGCGCCGCCGCGCGCTTCGCCATCGGCCTGGTCATCGCCGCCGGCATGACCATCGGCACGCTGTTCACTTTGTTCGTGACGCCGGCGGTCTATACCTTCCTCGCCCGGGACCACCAGAGAGCGAGAGCTCAGGCTGAAGCCGCGCAGGTTCCGGCCGAGCCGGCGCACGAGACACTTGCTGAGGCCGAGGCTGCCGCCGATGCCGGGATGCTGTACCCGGCCAAGGCCGAAGACCCGGCGGAAAGCCGCCTCAAGCCGGAAGCGCCTGCCCCCAGCTCAGCCGCCGTGGCCTCTTCGGGGGCAGGGCATGAGCGCCGGACGGTCAAGCGGCGGGGCCGGCGCAAGCGCTATCCGCCTGCGGCGGAGTAGGGCTTCCTTTCCACGGCGCTTCATCTAGTTTACTCCCCACCAGCGAGCCTCTAGAAAGCCTGATGGAGTAGGGGGCCACGACCTGAATGTTCGCCAAGCTTCTCATCGCTAATCGGGGCGAGATCGCCTGCCGCATCATCCGGACCGCGAAGCGGCTCGGGATCAAGACCGTGGCGGTCTATTCCGAGGCCGACCGCGACGCGCTGCATGTCTACATGGCCGATGAGGCCGTTCTGATCGGCCCGGCGCAAGCCTCCCAGTCCTATCTCGACATCGGCAAGATCATCGCCGCCGCCAAGGCGACCGGGGCGGATGCGATCCATCCAGGCTACGGCTTCCTGTCGGAAAACGCGGCGTTCGCGCGCGCGCTCGAAGAAGCCGGCATTACCTTTGTCGGGCCCAACATCCGGGCCATCGAGGCGATGGGCGACAAGATCGAGTCGAAGAAGCTCGCCGCCAAGGCCAAGGTGTCGACCGTCCCCGGCCATCTCGGCGTGATCAAGGACGCCAAGGAGGCGGTCAAGATCGCCGATGAGATCGGCTATCCGGTCATGATCAAGGCTTCGGCCGGCGGCGGCGGCAAGGGCATGCGCATCGCCTATGGCTCGAAAGAGGTAGCCGAAGGCTTCGCCTCGTCGAAGAGCGAGGCCAAGTCGAGCTTCGGCGACGACCGCGTGTTCATCGAGAAATATATCGAGGAGCCGCGGCACATCGAAATTCAGGTGCTTGGCGACAAGCACGGCAACGTCATCCATCTCGGCGAGCGCGAATGCTCGATCCAGCGCCGCAACCAGAAAGTGGTTGAAGAGGCGCCGAGCCCGTTCCTCGACGCCAAAACGCGCGAGGCGATGGGCGCCCAGGCGGTCTCGCTGTCCAAGGCGGTCGGCTACGACACGGCCGGCACGGTCGAGTTCATCGTCGATACCAAGCGCAATTTCTATTTCCTGGAGATGAACACGCGGCTCCAGGTGGAGCATCCGGTCACCGAGCTCGTCACTGGGCTCGACCTGGTCGAGGAGATGCTGAAATCCGCCGCCGGGGAGAAGCTTGCACTCAAGCAGAAGGACGTGAAGCTCAAGGGGTCGGCCATCGAGGTGCGCATCTATGCCGAGGACCCCGAGCGGAATTTCCTGCCTTCGACCGGGCGGCTGGTGCGCTACCGCCCACCCAAGCTCGGCACCGAGGGCGGGGTGACCACCAGGCTCGACTCCGGCGTGGAGGAGGGCGGGGAGATCTCGGTCTATTACGATCCGATGATCGCCAAGCTGGTCACCTATGCGCCGAAGCGGCTCACGGCCATCGAGGCGATGGGCAACGCGCTCGACGCATTCGCCATTGACGGCTTCCGCCACAACATCCCATTCCTCGCGGTGTTGATGCGTAACGAGCGGTGGAAGGAGGGGCGCCTCTCGACCAAGTTCATCGCCGAGGAGTTTCCCGATGGCTTTAGCCCGCCGCGCCCCGAGGGCGTGATCCGTGACGTGTTGGTCGCGGTCGCGGCCTCGATCGATCACCTCAGCAATCAGCGGCGGCGTGCCATCACCCAGCAGATGCATGGCGAGAGGGTGCGCTTCGCCGAGACGCGCATCGTTGAGCTCGGCAAGGAGCGAGTGAAAGTCACCGTCGCGGGGATCGACAATCCCATAACGGTGACGCTCGGCGGCACGGGCAAGGGCGGAAAGCAGCGCCGGATCGAGCTTAGCTCGTCGTGGTGGTTCGGCGAGCCGGTTTGGGAAGGTACGGTCGACGGGAAACAGGTGGCGGTGCAGGTGCGGCCGATCCTGAACGGCGCGAAGCTCACCTATCAAGGGGTCGAAGCACATACGCGGGTGTTCACCGAGCGCGAGACGGCGCTGATGGCGCAGATGCCTGAGAAGATGAAGCCCGACATGTCCAAATTCCTGCTCTGCCCGATGCCGGGGCTGGTGGTTTCGCTCGCGGTGACCGAGGGCCAGGAGGTCGCGGCGGGCGATTCGCTGTGCGTGGTCGAGGCGATGAAGATGGAGAATGTGCTCAAGGCCGAGCGCGACGCCAAGGTGTCGAAGATTCTGGCCAAGCCGGGCGACAGCCTCAATGTCGACGCCGTGATCCTTGAGTTCGTCTAAGCCCCGGCGCTAGGCTGGCCGCAAGCATGGCTCGCACCGACCAGCAAGCAACGCGCACCGTCACGGTCAGGATCGAAGGCCGGGTGCAGGGCGTCTATTACCGCGCCTGGACCCATGACACCGCGCAGTCGCTGGGCCTCGATGGCTGGGTCCGCAACGCGGATGACGGCAGCGTCCAGGCCGTGTTCTCTGGGCCGCCGGCGCAAGTCGAGGCGATGCTCGCGCGCTGCAAGGATGGACCGCCCGATGCCAAGGTGACCGTCGTGACAATTATCGGCGAAGGCGGCGCTCCGCCTCCGGGCTTCAAGGTGATGGCGACGGACCGGTGGCGCTGATGGCTTCCGCGCCAAATATTTCCTCGAATGCGGCGCGCAGGGTCCGATCGACCTTGGCCATGTCGGTCTCGGCGCCGAGGGCGGCGAGGCTCGTTACCGGTACATCTTTCAGTCCGCACGGCACGATGCCGGAAAAATGCTCAAGCTCGGGATCGACGTTCAAGCTTATGCCGTGCAAGCTGACCCAGCGCCGCACGCGCACGCCGATGCTGGCAATTTTTGCGCCGGCGACGAAAATGCCGATCTGGCCGGGCTGACGCGCGCCGGCGATGCCGAGCACCGCGAGGGTCGCGATCAGCCAGTCTTCGAGCGTCGTGACGAATGCCCTGACGTCGCGGCCGCGCGCGGCAAGATCGAGCAAGACATAGGCTACGCGCTGACCCGGGCCGTGATAGGTGAAGCGCCCGCCGCGTCCGGTGTTGAAAACCGGGAACCGGCCGGGCGTCAGCATCTCGCTCGGATCGGCGCTGGTGCCGGCGGTGTAGATCGAGGGGTGCTCCAGCAGCCACACGCAGTCTTGGGCCTCGCCTTTGGCGATGGCCGCGACGCGGTCATCCATGGCGGCGACGGCCTCGGCGTAAGGCACGGGTGCGGCGCTCGCCAGCCATTCGATCTGGGGCGCCGGATAAGGCGCTCGGCTGACGGCGGCAATGGCCATGGACGCCTCGATATACCGTGGGCTCAGATATCCTAGGCCGCACCTTGCACCGCGCTATAGGGTTTGCTAAGGCAGCGAGCCCTGCTGGTGCTTGCCGATGGGGCAGCCTATAGCCATATCGGGGGGCTAGAAAGCCTCGGAATTCCTGGTTTGATGCTTGGCCTCTGTCGACTTTGCGGGGCCAAGACTTAGCGGTCGTGGCGGAATTGGTAGACGCGCAGCGTTGAGGTCGCTGTGGGCTTAGCCCGTGGAGGTTCGATTCCTCTCGACCGCACCAGACTTCAGAACATCATCGTTGATTTCGTTATCGTTTTGGTACTCAGGCCCGCACCTGCCAAATGGCGGAATACCACTTCCCTTTGAAGTAAGAGTGGGCTCGATCAATTCGGCAATCGGAAGTACTCCATGTCTGCTTTTGACCCATAGCGGACATACCGCCATTTGCAATCCGGCTTCTAGCTGACTGCTGGGGCAATAATTGAGACCATGGTGCCCTCCAGTCCGCTCGACTTCTCGACCGTTGCCTTGAGCTGATGCGCCAATGCCTCGACGATGCTCGTGCCGAGTCCGGTGTGTGTGGGCTCGCCGTCCGCTTCCTTGGGCCCTGAACCATTGTCGGCAACCGAAAGACGCCAACCGGAACCTTGCAATTCGTAGCTGACCCGGATTTTGCCCTCTTCGCCCTCTGGAAAGGCATGCTTTAAAGCATTGATCACGAGCTCGGTCACTATCAACCCGAGGCTCACGGCTTCGCTGGAAGTCGCACCGCCGGAGCTCGCTTTCGCCTCGATCGAGACCGGCCGGCGTTCGCCGATCATTGATGCTGCAAGACTGGCGCACAGCTTAGTTAAATAGGGCCCGATCTCGATCTTCTCGTTTAGCCCAGAGGCGTGCAGCTGTTGTTGCACCGTTGCCACCGAGATGACGCGCTGGTGGGCATCTTGGAGGTGGAGACGCGTCTCTTCCGACTGCACGGTCCGTGCCTTGAGAAGAAGA
>JBBQXL010000094.1:0-6985 GCA_038209695.1 Hyphomicrobiales bacterium | reverse complement strand
GCATTGCCCTCTCGACTAAGTCCGATCGCTTCCAAGACGCCGTCGAGCACCTTCCGGGAATTCAACTTCACCACGTATTGCCCACGCGGGACACCAAGCGCCTCCAGGGTATCGGCGGCAAGCATGCACAGCTCGGCGTCGGCGGCGACCGATGCCGCCCCCACCGTATCGGCATCGAACTGGGTGAATTGGCGGAAGCGGCCCGGCCCCGGCTTCTCGTTGCGCCAGACCGGGCCCGACTGGTAGCGGCGGAACGGCTTGGGCAGGCCCTGGTAATTCTCCGCCACGTAGCGGGCGAGCGGCGCGGTCAAATCGTAGCGCAGCGACAGCCATTGCTCGTCATCGTCCTGGAACGAGAACACGCCCTCGTTGGGACGGTCCTGGTCGGGCAGGAACTTGCCGAGCGCGTCGGAATATTCGATGGCCGGGGTGTCGAGCGGCTCGAAGCCGTAGGATTCGAACACGCGCCGAATCGTGGCGAGCATCTCCTCGCTGGCGCGGATTTCGCCGGCGGAAATGTCGAAAAGCCCCTTCGGCAGGCGGGCCTCGGGGGATGAGGGCTCGGTCTTTTTGGTCATGGGATTGGCGGCTAGGTCAAACGGCTCCGGCCGCCCGCTTCTAGCCCATCGCCCCAGGCCCAGCAAGCAACGCGGGCCCCCTCTCCCCAGCGGGGAGAGGAGTCCTTCTCTGGTTATTCGACCAGGGCGGTCTGTTTGGCCAGCTCGACCAAGGCCTCGATCGGATGGCCCGAATTCTTGAGCGGCCCGAGCGCCTCGGGCGGCGGCCCGCCGGTCGCCCAATCGAGCATCTCGATGGTGTGGACGAACGGGGCGGACGTGCCGGTCTTGAGTTGCATCATGCAGCCGATATTGGCGGTGACGATCAGCTCGGGCTCGACCTTGGCGATATTGGCGAGCTTGCGGTCGCGAAGCTGGCCGGCCAGGTCAGGCTCGAGCAGATTATAGGCGCCGGCCGAGCCGCAGCAGAGATGGCCCTCCGGGATCTGGAGGATGTTGTAGCCGGCCTGCTCCAGCAGCGAGAGCGGCAGAGCGTCAAGCTTCTGGCCGTGCTGGAGCGAGCAGGCAGCGTGATAGGCGATCCGCAAGCCGGTCCACATCATCGGCGGATTGAGGCCGATCGAGTCGATGAACTCGGTGATGTCGCGGGCCAGGCCGGCAATATAGGCGGCGCGCTCGGCATAGCCGCGGTCGCGGGCGAGCAG
The DNA here is from genome assembly GCA_038209695.1 of Hyphomicrobiales bacterium. Lineage (GTDB taxonomy): Bacteria > Pseudomonadota > Alphaproteobacteria > Rhizobiales > Methyloligellaceae > Methyloceanibacter. The sequence continues at coordinate 5,763 of JBBQXL010000094.1, read as the reverse complement.
ATTGCCGTAATCCTTGACCATGGTGCCGCAGCCCGAAGTGGTGACGACGATGGCGTCGAGCGGCTTCTCGCGAATGACGGCGGTCCAGGCGTCGATATTGCGGCGGGCGTAGTCGCGCGCCTCCTCTTCCTTGCCCAGGGAATGCACCAGCGCGCCGCAGCACGTCTCGTCCTTGACCACGACGACGTCGACGCCGTGCCGCCTGAGCAGCCTGATCGCGGCGCGGCTGATCGACGGCGCCAGCACCTCCTGCACGCAGCCGAGCATCAGCGCCACGCGCTTGGCCTTGGGATTCCTGCCGATCGCCGATTTCGGCCGGGTCGGGTTACCCTTGGGCAAGCTGGCCGGCACCAGCTCCAACGCGGCGGCCTGGTGCTTGAACCCGGCGCGCGCCAGCAGCCCGCGGAATGGCCGGGCGAGCCAGCCGAGCAGCAGAGCAAGGCGGAAGCGGCGCGGATTGGGCAGCACCTTGCTCAAGATCCAGCGCAAGCTGCGCTGCGAGGAGGTGCGGTGGCCCTTGGCCTCGATGCGGGTGCGGGCGAGATCGACCAGATGCATGTAGTCGACGCCGCTCGGACAGGTGGTCATGCAGGAGAAGCAGGAGAGGCAGCGGTCGATGTGATGGGTCATCGACGGCGTGACCTCGCGCTCCTCGAACATCTGCTTCATGAAATAGATGCGGCCGCGCGGGCTGTCGCGCTCGTCGCCGGTCAGCACATAGGTCGGGCAGGTCGCGGTGCACAGCCCGCAATGGACGCAGCGGCGCAGAATCGCGTCGGCGCGGGCGATGGTCGGGTCGGCCAGCTGGACGCTGTTGAAATTGGTCTGCATGGTTCTCGCCTAAATCCCTGCATACATGCGGCCGGGATTGAGAATCCCGACCGGATCGAAGGCTTGCTTGAGCGCGGCCGTCAGCGCCATCAGCGGCGGATCGAGCGGCTGAAACACGTCGATGCCGGCCCGGGCCTGGCTCTCGGCCCGGATCAGTGTGGCATGGCCCCCGAATTCGGCAAGGGTGCGGCGGATCTCGACCGCGCCGGCGTCGGAGATGGGCGGCGTTTCCAGCCAGATCAGGCCGCCGGACCAGTCGTAGAGCACGCGGACATCGATCTTGCGGGCCAGGCTGGCGACCAGCTTGGGCGCGGTCGAGGGCAGCGTGGAGATGCGCCAGAGCGGGCGGCCAGACTTCTCGAACATCGCCAAGCCCCTGACCTCGTTCCAGAAGATGCGGCTGCGCAGGGTGTCGAGCTCGAGCGCCGGGGCGTAAGCCTGGAGCATCTGCTTCAGCCGGCTGGAGCGGTAGCGGGCGGAGGCCGGGAAATTCTCGACCCTGATGGCGGTGACCGAGGCGCCGGCATTGGCGATCTCCTGATCGGAGAAGCGCTCGGCCAGCCCGGCATGGAGATGCACGGTGCCGGAGACCTCGAACGGCGTGCCGAGCGCCAGGCACAGGGCCTCGACCCCGTTCAGATCGGCCAGGCCGAAACACAATACGGTGCGGACCTCGCGCTGGGCCGGCAGCACTTTCAGCGCGATCTCGGTCATGACCGCCAGCGTGCCCCACGAGCCGGCTAGGCCCCTGGCGAGATCGTAACCGGTGACGTTCTTCATCACCCGGCCGCCGGAGCGGATCGTGTCGCCACGGCCGTTGACCGCTTGCACGCCGAGCACATGGTCGCGGGCGGCGCCGGACAGGATGCGGCGGCTGCCGGACAGATTGGCGGCGATCATGCCGCCGACAGTGGCCTGGCCCGGGCCGAAGCCGAGCACTGGGCCGAGATCGACTGGCTCGAACGGCAATTCCTGTTCGTTTTCGGCCAGCAGCTGCTCGATCTGGGCAAGGGGCGTCCCGGCCATCGCCACCACCACCAGTTCGCTCGGCTCGTAGATCGGCACGCCGACCAGATTCTCGGTGCTCAGCACCGCGCCATGCTGCACCAGCCGGCCGACCTCGCGCTTGGTGCCGCGCCCCATCACCTCGAGCGGCGTGCGGGTATCGGCGGCCTCGGCGACCAGATAGGCAAGCTCCTCCACGGTATCGGGAGCATGGAAGCCGACGCGCATATGGCCGGTCACTGGGCGCCTCGCGCTTCCAGCGGGAACACCTTGCCGGGGTTGAGCAGCCAGTCCGGGTCGAACGCCGCCTTGACCCGCATCTGCTGTTCGAGGTCGGCGTCGGTATATTGCAGGCGCATCAACTCGCGCTTCTCGATGCCGACGCCATGCTCGCCGGTCAGGCAGCCGCCGAGCTCGATGCACAGCTTCAGGATTTCCGCGCCGCATAGCTCGACCCGCTCGAGCTGGAGCGGGTCGTTGGCGTTGTAAAGAATGAGCGGGTGCAGATTGCCGTCGCCGGCGTGGAAGATGTTGGCCACGTCGAAGCGGTAGCGCCGGCAGATCCAGCCGATCTCGTCGAGCGCCTTGGGCAGCTTGGACAGCGGGATGACGCCGTCCATGCAGTAATAATCGGACAACTGGCCGATGGCGCCGAACGCGGCCTTGCGCCCCTTCCAGATCTTGGCGCTCTCCTCCGCGCTCTGGCTGCGGCGCATCACCAGGGGGTGAAAGTCGGCGGCGATCTCGGCGATTTTCTCGAGCAGCGTGTCGATCTCGTCCTCGGAGCCCTGCACCTCGACGATCAGCAGCGCCTCGACGTCGAGCGGATAACCGGCGCTGACGAAATGCTCGCAGACATGGATGGCGGGCCGGTCCATGAATTCGAGCGCCACGGGGATGATGCCGGCGGCGATGATGGCGGCGACGCAGGCGCCCGCGGTCTCGTTGGAGTCGAAGCCGAGCAGCATCGGGCGCGCGCCTTCGGCCGCCTTGATGAGGCGCACGGTGACTTCGGTGACGACGCCGAGCTGGCCCTCCGAGCCGACGATCAGCGCCAGGAAGTCGTAGCCGGGCGCGTCTAAGCTCGGTCCGCCGATATCGACGATCTCGCCGTTCATCAGCACCATGCGGACGCCGAGCACATTATTGGTGGTGACGCCGTATTTCAGGCAATGGGCGCCGCCCGAATTGGTGGCGACATTGCCGCCGACGGTGCAGGCGATCTGGCTCGATGGGTCCGGCGCGTAGAAGAAGCCCCCGCCGGCACCCGCCTCGGTGATGGCGCTATTGGTGATGCCGGCCTCGACCCGGGCGACGCGGTTCACCAGGTCGAGCGACAGAACTTTGCTCATGCGGGTGAGGCACAGCACGATGGCGTCCTCGAGCGGCAAGGCGCCGCCGGCCAGCGACGTGCCGGCCCCACGCGGCACGACCTTGATGTGGTTCTCGTGGCAGAAGCGCAGGATGGCGCTCACCTCCTCGGTCGATTCCGGCAGCACCACCGCCATCGGCAGGCAGCGATAGGCGGTGAGCGCATCGGTCTCGAAGGTGCGGCGGCCTTCCTGGTCGGTGATCAGGGTCGCGCCGGGCGCGAGCTTTTTCAGCTGCCGCAGAATGTCGGCGCGGCGCTGAAGGATCGCGAGATCCGGGCTGGGCATGGAAAGCTGCGACATCCTAAGCTCCGAGCACGTCGAGCGGTGGTTTTGAAGGAGACCGGCCCTTGTCTTTCGCACGCAAAGGGTTGGCGGGCAATATACCCGGCTCGGGGCGCCGTTGGCGCCCTTCCCGGCGCGAGTTTGCGACATTCACCGAGTTAGGATGTCGCAGGCGCCGGGTTTCGGGCGTTCTGCTAAAGTGGCGCGATAAAAAGGGGAAGAACGTTGGGCAGTCGTCCTGACCTGGGCTGAAGCAGGCCTTTGGCGGACGGTACAAGGAGGAGTGAGATGAGGACGCTTCAGCTTGCTGGACTTGCTTATGGACTTGCCGCCGCCGCGCTCTTCGCCATGAGCGCCCCCGCCTTGGCCGATGGCGATGCCGCCAAAGGCAAGGCGGCCTTCGCCAAATGCGGCATCTGCCACCAGGTCGGCCCGGGCGCCGCGACGCTGATTGGACCCGAGCTCAACGGCATTGTCGGACGGAAAGCGGCCAGCGTGGCCGACTATCCCTATTCAGCCGGCATGAAGAAGCTCGGCGACGAAGGTTATGTCTGGACCGAGGAGCATATCGACACCTGGATCACCGATCCCAAGGCGATGATTCCGGATTCGCCGATGGCGATCGCCTTCACGGGCGTCCCCGACGCCGCCGAGCGGGCCGATATCATCGCTTATCTGAAGACGCTTCCGGCGCAGTAGCCCCGGAATCAGGGCGCGGCTTTGGCCTCGGCCGAGGCATCCGGCTCGGTCGAGGGCTTAGGCGCGGCCGCGCCTTTCGCCTTGGCGCGGAATTTGTCGAGGTCGTCGAGGACTTCCTTGAAGAAATAATCCCGGTCGCCCTCTTCCTTGGCGATGTCGGTCCAGGCCGCGCGGAAGGACGCGAGCACCTCGTCGGGCCAAGGCTCGACGCGGACTCCTGCTTTGGCGAGGTTGGCCAGGGCGTCGGCTTGGAGCCGGGTGCTGTCGGTCAAGGTCGATCGCAGCGTGGCCAGGCAGGCCCCCTTGATCAGGCCGCGCTGGTAATCCGACAACCCGTCCCAGCGATCCTTGTTGACCAGCAGCTCGAGCACCGTTTCGGGCTGGTGCCAGCCCGGCACATAAATGAGCTTGATCTTGTCCTTGAGGCCCTGGCGCTCGTCGACGGCCGGAGGATAAAGCTCGGCTGCATCGATCGTGCCCTTGTCGAACGCGGCGGCGACATCGCCGCCCGGCACCAGCACCGTGGTGGCGCCGAGCCGCGACATGACCCGGCCGCCCAGCCCGAAGATGCGCATGCGCAAACCTTCGATGTCGGCCTTGGTCTTGATCTCCTTGGCGAACCAGCCGCCGGTCTCGGCGCCGCCGAAGGCGCACGGCATGACATGGACCTTCAGATCGGCGTGGTCGTACATCTCCTGGTATAGCTTGCGGCCGTTGCCGTCCTCGAACCAATCGAGATAGGCCGTGGCATCGGGGCCGAACGGGAAGCCTGAAAACAGCGCCGCGGCGGGAAGCTTGGCCGCCCAGAAGCTCGAGGTGGCAAAGCCGGCGTCGATGCTGCCGCTCGACACCTTGTCGAGGATCTCGTCAGGCTTGGTGCCATCTCCCGGCTGCTTCAAATCGAGCCGCAAGGCGCCGCCGGAGCGCTCCTTGATCAGCTTGGCCAGCCGCGACGCCGGTTCGCCGAGCCCAGGCAGATGCGTGCCATAGGCGACCGCGGTGACGAGCGTCTCGGGCTGCGCGCCAGCCGCCCAGGCGTGTCCAGCCGGCAGCAGCAACAGCAGCGCCAGCATGGCTAAGGCTCTGGCTCGCATCCCTCCTTCCTTTCTCCCTGCCCCGTGCGGTTATGAGCCGTCGATTCGGATTTCTCGAGTTGCGCCGCCGATGCTACATCGTGGCTGCCATCTCCCGCCACAACGTGCAAAGCTCGACTGGCGCCATGACCTCCACGCCCGCCGCCCAGCAAGGCCCGCTTGTCGGCCTGTTCGTCACCTGCCTCGTCGACCTGTTCCGGCCAAGCGTCGCCTTCGCCGCGATCAAGCTGCTCGAAGCGGGCGGGGCCAGGGTCGAGGTGCCGCGCCAGCAGACCTGCTGCGGCCAGCCGGCTTATAATTCCGGCGACCGGCGCGACGCCACCGCCATCGCGCGCCAGGTGGTCGCGGCGTTCGAGCGTTTCGACTTTGTGGTGGCGCCGTCGGGCTCGTGCGCCGGCATGTTGCGGCTGCATTATCCGCGCCTCCTCGCCGACGATCCCAATTTTGCCGAGCGCGCCGAAGCGCTGGCCGCCAAGAGC
>JBBQXL010000093.1:0-7046 GCA_038209695.1 Hyphomicrobiales bacterium | reverse complement strand
TTCATTCTCGCGCTCGCCGCCATGCTGCTGGTCTCCAACGAGTCCGGCATGATCGCCGGGCTCGACGCCGACATGTTCGGCTATGTGGCGTTGCTGGTGGCGCTGGCGGTGTTTGTCGGCGGCGGCATGTTGGGCACCTATCGCGGGCGGGTTGGCGCCATGGTGCGCGACGCGGTGACCTGGCTTGCGCTCGGGCTCGGCCTGGTCACCATCTACGCCTATCGGGAAGATCTCATGCCGATCGCCGCGCGCGTGGTTGGCGAGCTTATGCCCGGCAGCGCCATGACCGTCGAGCAGAGCGCCGGCGGGTTGACCGAGGTCCGCATCAGAAAGCGGCTCGACGGTCATTTCACCGCCAAGGTGCGAGTCAACGGCAAGCCAGTCTCCATGATCGTCGATACCGGCGCCACCAGCATCGTGCTCACGCCCGAGGACGCGACGAAGGCCGGCATCGACACCAAGGCGCTGACCTACAAGGTGCCGGTGCTGACCGCCAATGGCCGGGCCATGGCGGCGCGCATCCGCCTGAATAAGGTCGCCATCGGCCCGCTCGACCGAGAGAAAGTCGATGCTTTGGTGGCCCAGCCGGGCGCCCTGAGCCAGAGCCTGCTGGGTATGAGTTTCTTAAGCCGCCTGCGCTCCTATGAGTTTTCCGGCGAATTCCTCACCCTGCGCGGTTGAAATGCGTGGAGCGCCGCCGGTCCGGAGCGCGAGTGTCATGGGTTCGGCCGCCAAACATGTGCTGCACGAGGCTCTGGTGTGGGGCGCGGTCGCGCTCTCCGCCGTCGCGCTGTTCTATTATTTCGAAGACATCAGAACTGTACTCGGCCCCGGCGCGAACATTGCGCGCCCGGTCGCCGCGCGGCACGAGATCAAGCCGCCGGGCTTCGGCGGCGAGGTCCGGCTCAAGGCCGACGCGCGCGGCCATTTCGTGCTCGAGGCCGCGATCAACGATCGTCCCGCCACCTTCATGGCCGATACCGGCGCCACGCTCGTGGTGCTGACCTATGAGGACGCGGCGCGGCTCGGCCTCTCGCCGCACAGCCTCGATTTCTCCGGGATGGCTGAAACCGCAAATGGCATTTCCCGCGTGGCGGCCGTCACCCTCGACCGCGTCCGCATCGAGGACATCACCGTGCGCGACGTGCCGGCCGTGGTTGCCGAGCGAGGGGCGCTCGGCACCAATCTGCTCGGCATGAGCTTCTTAAGCCGGCTGAGAAGCTTCCAGATGCAGGGCAACGAGCTGATCCTGGTGCAATGACGCTAACGCAACTTACGCCCTCACTGGCTGTTGGTGAGTTGGTGAAAATCGCCTATGCAAGGGCCCCCATGCTTCCCAAACCGCGCCAAGATCTGGTTCCCAATACCGCCGAATTCGAGCGCCTGCCCTTCGTCAAGGCGACCGGCTTTCGCGAATACGACGCGCGCTGGCGCTATCCCGAGGAAATCAACCTGCTCGGGCTGCAGGCGGTGGGACTCGGCCTTGCCACCCTGATGCGCCGCCGCGGCGTGCCGATGCGGATCGTGGTCGGGCACGACTACCGCTCCTATTCGGCCGCGGTCAAAGCGGCGCTGACCACCGGGCTGCTCGCCGGCGGCGCCGAGGTGCACGATATCGGCCTGGCCCTCTCACCCATGGCCTATTTCGCCCAATTCGCGCTCGAGGTCGAAGGCGTCGCCATGGTCACCGCCAGCCATAACGACAATGGCTGGACCGGCATCAAGATGGGCCTCGAACGCCCGCTGACCTTCGCCCCCGAAGACATGACGGCGCTGAAGGACATCGTGCTGAACGCGGAGTTCGGTCCGCAAGAGGAGGCCGGCCGCTACATCTTCGTGCCTGACATGGCCGAGCGCTACATCGCCGATCTGCTGGCCCGGCCCAAAGTGCTGCGGCCGCTGAAAGTGGTGGTCTCGTGCGGCAACGGCACGGCCGGGGCGTTCGCGCCAAAAGTTCTCGCCGCGCTCGGCGTCACCGTCATCCCGCTCAATTGCGATCTCGACTACACTTTCCCCGCCCATAATCCCAATCCCGAAGATCTCGGCATGCTGAACGCCACGCGCGATGCCGTTCTTGAGCACAAGGCCGATCTCGGCCTCGCCTTCGACGGCGACGGCGACCGCTGCGGCGTGGTCGACAATGACGGCGAGATGATCTTCGCCGACAAGGTCGGCGTGATGCTCGCCCGCGACATTGCCGCCCGCAATCCCGGCGCGCTGTTCGTCGCCGACGTGAAGTCGACCGGCCTATTCCTCACCGATCCGGTGCTCAAGCAGCACGGCGCCAAGACGCTGTTCTGGAAGACCGGCCATTCCTACATCAAGCGCTACAGCCACGAGACCGGCGCGCTGGTCGGCTTCGAGAAGTCCGGGCATTTCTTTTTCAACCCGCCGCTCGGCCGCGGCTACGACGACGGGCTGGTGGCAGCGCTCGCGGTGCTCGACATGCTCGACCGCAATCCCGGCAAATCGCTGGCCGATCTCAAGCGCGAGCTGCCGATGACCTGGCAATCGCCGACCATGTCGCCCCATTGCGGCGACGAGGTGAAGTACGACGTCGTCGACCGGGTGGTGAAGCATTTCGAGAAAGTGGCCGCCAATGGCGGAGAGCTCGCCGGACAGAAGATCCGCGAGCTGATCACCGTTAACGGCATCAGGATCGTGCTCGACGACGGCACCTGGGGATTGGTGCGCGCCTCGTCCAACAAGCCCGAGCTGGTGGTGGTGGTGGAGAGCCCGACCTCCGAGGCCAATATGCGGGCAATCTTCGCCGAGATCGACGCCGAGCTCGCCAAGCAGCCCGAGATCGGCGCGTACAATCAGAAAATCTAGAAGGGCTAGACGCTAGCGACACAGAACCGTCAGCGGTCTGTCGCAAATTTGCAAAGCGAATCTGCTTCTTTGCCCGCGCGCCATGATCGATTTCGATGTCATCAGTTTGGTTTTCGCCGCAGGTCTCACCGCCGGCGTGACGCTCGATCTTCTGCTGCTGCGCACCCTGCTCGCGCCGCCCTTCCGCATCTGGCCGACGCCTGAGCCGGGCAGTTGGCAGAGCCTCACCTTCTGGGGTCTGTTTCGCGGCGGCATGGTGATCACCTTCGTCACCGCCGTGCTCGACTGGAACTCGACCCCCCTGCTCGATTGGACCCGCTTCCTCCCCGGCCTGCCGCTCGGCCTGATCGGCCTGTTCATCACCGTGTGCGGCTATTTCAATCTCGGCCTCGGCAACACCTATTGCGGCGCCGACGGCCTGGTGACCGGCGGCCTGTATCGCTTCAGCCGCAACCACAATACACCGCCTCGATCGTCGGGCTGGTGGGGCTGTCCATCGGCGCCAACTCGATCTTCACGATCATCCTCTCCTGCGTGATGATCGGCGCCTATGTCATGATGGCGCTGGTCGAAGAGGACTGGCTCAAGCAGCTCTACGGCGCGCCCTATCGCGATTATTGCGGTCAGACTGCGCGCTTCCTCGACCTCCAGGGCCTCATCGCCTTGGCCGACCGGAGAAAGCCGTTGCGCGAGCCGAGTTGAGTGGTTTGTGTCGTGCATCGCGCGTTGGTTTGGATTCGTCATAGCCGGGCACAGATTGGGTCGCATCCATGACCTACGGTGCCCGGCATGACGAGATGAGTTAGGGCAACCGGACCCTACTCGGCGGCGGCCGCGAACGAACGCCCCTCGCCTGCCACGATGGCCCGCGCGGCCTGAAGCACCTCAATCCCCGCGCCCTCGAGATGGGCCGTCTCGGCGAGATGACGGCGGAATGCCCGCGCGCGCGGCTGGCCATGGAACAGTCCGAGAATATGCCGCGTCATCTGATTCAGGCGCGCGCCGCGCGACAACTCGGCCTCGACATAGGGCACGAAGCCATCGAGCACGTCGAGTCGCGACGGCGGCGTCTCGTTCGATCCGAACAGCACGCCATCGACGTCAGCGAGGAGATAGGGATCGGCATAGGCCGCGCGGCCGAGCATGACACCCTCGACCTGCGGCAAATGCGTATCCACCTCGGCCAAAGACCCGATTCCGCCATTGAGCACGATCTCGAGATCGGGTCGGCGCTGCTTCAACCGGTAGACGCGGTCGTAATCGAGCGGCGGCACGTCGCGGTTCTCCTTGGGGCTCAGACCCTTGAGCCAAGCTTTGCGGGCGTGGACGATGAAGGTCCCACATCCGGCTTGCGCCACGCGATCGATGAACCGGTCGAGGCTCTCCTCCGCGTCTTGGTCGTCGATGCCGATGCGGCACTTGACCGTGACCGGAAGGCCCGAAGCCTCGCCCATCGCCGCAACAGAGTGCGCTACGAGATCGGGCTCCGCCATCAGGCAGGCGCCGAACCGGCCCGACTGCACCCGATCGGACGGACAACCGATATTGAGGTTGATCTCGTCATAACCATAGTCGGCGCCGATGCGCGCGGCCTTGGCGAGCTTGACGGGATCGCTGCCGCCAAGTTGGAGGCCGACGGGATGCTCTTGTGGCGAGAAGCCGAGCACCCGCTCGCGATTGCCGTACAGCACTGCCTCGGCCGTGACCATCTCGGTATAGAGGAACGCGCCCTTGGAAATCAGCCGCAGGAAATAGCGGCAGTGGCGGTCGGTCCACTCCATCATCGGCGCGACGCAGAAACGATGAGAGTCAGATTTCAAAGGCTTAGGCTCCGCAACGGAATCGATTTGTGAACTCGAACACGAGCCTCATCCATAGTGCTCGCCCCAATTATGCAGCGCCTTCAGCACCGGTCCGAGCGCCTTGCCTTTGTCCGTCAGATAATACTCGTAACGCGGCGGATGGCTCTCATAGAGGCGCGTGGCGATCACGCCCTGTGCCTCCAGGGTCTTGAGCCGGGCCGACAGCGTATTCGGCGCCACGCCGCCGAGACCCTTCTCGAGCTCCTGAAAACGCAGCGGCCCCTTGCGGAACAGGTCGCGCAACACCAGCAGCGACCATTTCTCGCCGATCGCGTCCAACGCCCGCGCCACCGGGCACTCGCCGCCATAGAAGTTTGCCATCAGCGCTAAATAGCCAAGCCCTTGACGAATTCAAGTGACTAGCTATTGACAAGTGACTTGCTACTTTATAGCTTCATCAGGCAAGGCGTTCAATGAGAGATATTATAACCATTCCAGCCTATCTGCCCTATTTCGTCTTCGCCGGAACCCTGGCGGCCGTCGCCACCATCCTATACGGGCTCAATCGCGCCCTCGCCGACACGGCCTCGGCCATAGCCGATCGCACCCGCGTGTTTCGCCTCTCGGCGGCAATCCTGATCGGCTGGCTCGCCCTATCGATCGCATTGGCCGCGAGGGGCGCCTACCACGTCGACGCAACCGGCATCCCCACCGTGCAATACGGCATCCTGCTGCCCATCCTGATCGGCAGCGTGCTGATTTGGCGGTCCGCGACGGTGGCGCGCATCATCCACGCCGTACCGCAACCATGGCTCATCGGCGTGCAGCTGTACCGCGCGCTCGGGGCGATCTTCCTCATCCTCTACGCGACCGGGAAGCTGCCCGGCCTGTTTGCCTGGCCGGCAGGCGTAGGCGACATCGCCGTCGGCTTGCTCGCTCCGGTCGTGGCCCTCGCCTATGCCCGGGCTCCCCGCGACACTGTGGGTCTCGTCAGGGCCTGGAACGCGTTCGGTATCTTGGATCTCGTCGTCGCCGTTGCGACCGGCTTCATCACCGCACCGTCGTTCATCCAGCCGATCGTGGTTAAGCCCAATAGTGAGTTGATGACGGTGCTCCCGATGGTGTTGATCCCGGTCTACCTGGTGCCGCTGTCGATCCTGCTGCATAGCGCCTCGCTGGCGAAGCTGCATCGCGCGACGGCCCGAGTGACCGGGGCCCAGGGGGCCGCGAGAGCCTCAGCCTGACTCCGTCCACCCGATCAATCGCGAGCGGCTTCGTGTCACGGCCAAGACGCGGAGCCGCTCCTCCTAGTGCAGAATCGACTCGGTTTCCGGCGTTGCCGGCGGATGCGGCTTGGAGATGACAAAGGCCGCCACGTCCCAGGCCTGCTGCACGGTGAGCACCGGGGCCTGATAGGTGATCCCGAACGGCATGTTGTCGCGGATATAGGAGGCGGCATAAGCCGTCTTGTTCATGCCGGCGCCGGCGTTGAAGCTGGTATCGTCCCATAATGGCGGGATGTTGTAGCCCACGGCGGGGCTTTGGCGCGGCTCGCCTTGGCCATCCTCCTTGTGACAACTGGCGCAGAACTCGGCGTACACCGCCTCGCCACGCCGCGCATCGGGCGGCGTCGTCGGGTTCGCGATCGGCCGCAAGCCCATGCCGGCAATGCGCACGCCCTCCGGCGTGCCCTTGCCGACGAATTTGAAATAAGCGATCAGCGCCTCCATCTCCCTCCCCTCGGTCGGCAGGTCGGTCCCGTTCATGCTGCGCCGCATGCAGCCATTGATGCGATCGGTAAGGGTGAGGACCTGATCGTCGACCATCATGGGGAACGTGGCGAAGGTCGAGATGAACGGCGCGGCGAACGGCTGGAGTCCGGCATTGAGGTGGCAGTTCTGGCAGGCCAGGTCGTTGCCGGCCAAGCGCATGGCCGGATCGGCCGCGTTTTTGCCAATATAGCGCGGGGTGTTGACGATCAGGTCCTGGCCATAGCGGATGAGGTAGTTTTCGGGGCTGGGCGCGAGCTTGCCAACACTCGAGACCGCATACCAATCGGTCGGGGTTCCCCACAACACATAGCCGACGCCGAGACCAACGGCGACCGCCAGCACCAAGCCGATCTCTATCAACAATGAGCGCATGTTGACCTCCCCCGAGCGAATCTCCCCCTTCACATGCTAGGGGACGATGTGTCAGACAGCAGGAATCCTTATATGCAGCATGCGTCACAACGGTCTTGAAACCATGAACAAATCTCGCGCCGAAGCCCATGTCGCCACTGATCCCGTCTGCGGGATGATGGTGGACCCGCATGCCGGCAAGCCAACTGCGCAATTCGGCGGCCATACTTACTATTTCTGCTCGGAAGGCTGCCGCCTCAAATTCACCAAGGATCCTGAGCGCTATCTG
>JBBQXL010000092.1:0-7099 GCA_038209695.1 Hyphomicrobiales bacterium | reverse complement strand
TCCTCGATGGCAGACGGGGGCATTGTAGCTGAGTGAGCAGAATCGCGCCAAACCGAGTCTGTAGTCGACTCGTGTTGAGTGGAACGCGGGCGAGGATATCGTAGGTAGGGATGTAGGGATGTAGGGAGGTAGGGATGTAGGGAAGTGGAAATGTAGGGCGGTTACGGTTGGCTTCGGCGGATCCCGATCGTGCGCCCGAGGCCGAGGGCCAGCGGCGCCGCCGCGAAGCTCATGAGAGCGCCCTTGGCCTGCTCGAGGATCCGGCCGCCGGGGAACGCCGCGGTTGCGAAAAACAGGGCGACGGTGAAGCCGACGCCCGCCGCGACGCCGACGACCAGCGTGTGCCGCTAGAGCAATCCGCCCGGGCCGCGCAGGCCGAACTGCACGGCGGCGAACGCCAGCAAGACGATTCCCAGCGGCTTGCCGACGAGCAGCGACGACACGATGATCCAGGTCACGTGTCCGATGCTCGACAGCGCCACGCCCGCGTTGGTCAGACCGAAGAAAAGCGGGATCACCTGCCGCCGGCTCTCAGTCATCCTGGCTCCGCATGGATCGATTCGTCGGCCACTTGCCGTACCTGACTCTCGTTGACAGCAGTGCCGCCCGAGGGCGCCGCATCTTCGAGGAGAGCAGTCGGCGGTTGATCTGAAGGCGCCGGAAGTGCCGCGCCCCCGGCCGCGGCGGGGCCGGCCGGCCGCGAACGCCGCGGCCGGCCACCGTTATAGGATAAAGCTTAGCTGTTCTGGTACTGGCCGCCTGAATTGGCACACTCGTCCTGGAGCATCTCAACCCAGCCCTGGCCCTTACAGGCATTCTTGCCCTTACAGTCGTTCTTGGTGCTCTTGCAAGCACCCTTGCCGGCGCAGCCGTTGACGCCAAAGCAGCGTCCCTTGAATTCGGCGGCCATGGCGCTGCCGATCAGCGCGCCCGAGACGAGCAGGGCGGCAGCGGTCATGGCAATCTTAGCACCGGACTTCTGATTGAGCTTCATTTTCCTCTCCTGTGCATGAGTACTAGGCTTTCGTGGCGGAGAGCCGCCAAGGGAGCTATAGCCCTGAATTCTGGGAGACTTGCGTCACTCCTGTTCAAAGCTCTGTGACCCTTGGCCTTTACCCTCTCACGCGGCCGTAAGCCGCTCGTGATCGGGGAAACCGCTGTTTTATGCTGGGGATCGGTTAAGGCGCTAAGCTAAGGTGGTAGAGGCGAGGTGGGCGATGGGGCTCAATGACATCGTTGTCTATGTCGACAGCGCCGAGGTTACCAAGGCCCGCGTTGGGTTTACCGTGGCACTGGCCAAGGAGCATGGCGCCCACCTGATCGGCGTCGCCTTTGCCCCCAGCGCCTTGCTGCCGCTCTACGGCGCCGATGTCGGCTTCGCCGATATGTCGGAGGTGATGGAGAGCGTGAAGGTGCAAGGCGCCAAGGCGCTGCAAGCGTTCGAAGTCTGCGCCAAAGCAGAAGGCGTGAGCGCCGAGGCCAGGCTGATGCAGGGCATGAGCGAGGAGTTCCCGCACGACTTTGCCAGCGCGGCCCGTCATGCCGATCTCGCCATTCTCGGCCAGCCGCGTGACGGCGATCCGCTGATCGGTCAGTACGCGCTGGTCGAGCGCTGCCTGTTCGCCTCGGGCCGCCCGGTCATCGTCGTCCCGGCGGTCCCTGAAAAGCCGGCGCTTGACGGCACCATCGTCGCCGCCTGGGACGGCAGCGCGGAAGCGGCGCGCGCCATCAACGACGCACTGACCTTCCTCAAGCCGGCGGCGCGCGTGGTGCTGGTGGTAGGCGTCACCGGCGGCCAGGACGACGAGCAAGCCCCGCCGACCGACGATATGATGGCGCATCTGCGCCGGCACGGCGTGGTCGCCGAGACGCTGCGGGTCAAAATCGGCGAGGGCGATGTCGGCAGGTTGTTGTTGTCGACCGCAAAAAGCCTCGGCGCCGACCTTATGGTAATGGGAGCGTTCCATCACTCCCGCTGGCGTGAGTTCATTCTTGGCGGTGTGACCCTGACGGTGCTGGAGCAGGCGACCATCCCCTTGTTCATGGCCCACTGAGCGTCGAATGACGGTGCATCTGATCAAGCTTTGCGTCGGCGTCGATACGCCGAAAGAGCTCGCGGAGTGGCAGGACGAGCGGCTGAAGCGTCTGGCGCGGGAGAAGAAAACGCCCGAGCTGTGCCATCGCACCTTGCAGACCCCGCGACGGCGGACCGAACTGCTCAACGGCGGTTCCCTCTATTGGGTGATCAAAGGCTTCGTGCTGGTGCGGCAGCGCGTGGTCGATCTTCGCGCGGACCTCAAGGACGACGGCACTGCGTGTTGCGGCATCGTGCTCGAGACCGAACTGGTGGCGACCCGGCCGCATCCGCGCCGCGCTTTCCAAGGCTGGCGCTATCTCGATGCAGCCGATGCGCCGCCAGACGCCAGGGGCTTCGCCGAGGAGCATGATGAGATCCCGCGCGGGATGCGCGAGGATTTGCGCGAGCTTCGGCTTATCGATTGGTAGAGGGCGGCAGCGGCATCGGCACGTTGTCGATCAGCCGCGTCTTGCCGAGATAGGCGGCGGTGAGCACCCGCGCCCGCTTCACCGGGCCCGTCAACGGCTTCAGCGTGTCCGGATCGCGCACGGCGACATAATCGACCCGGAACCCGGCGGCATCGAGCTTGAACCGTGCGGCCACGACCGCGTCGTCGCAGCCGCGGCCTTTGGCCAGATCGACGGCAACCTCCGTGATGGTCTCATAGAGCAGAGGCGCGATCTTGCGTTGCGCGGGCGACAGATAGGCGTTGCGCGATGATAGCGCGAGGCCGTCCTTCTCGCGCACGATCGGCGCGCCGACGATCTCGACCGGAATGTTCAGGTCGCGGACAAGCTGCTTGACGACCAGAAGCTGCTGGTAGTCCTTCTCGCCGAACACGGCAATGTCGGGCGCGCATTGCATCAAGAGCTTGGCGACCACCGTGGCCACGCCGTCGAAATGATTGGGCCGTGACGCCCCGCACAGGCCCTCGGTCAAATCGCCGATCTTGATCAGGGTCTTGAATCCCTCCGGATACATCTCGGCGTTGTCCGGCGCAAAGACGAGATCGGCGCCGGCCTTGGCAAGCTTGGCGAGATCGCCCTGTTCGTCGCGCGGGTAGTGACCGTAGTCCTCGGGCGGACCGAACTGAGTGGGGTTCACGAAGATGGAGACGACGACACGGGCGGCCTTGCTCTTGGCAAGCGCGACCAAGGAGAGGTGGCCTTGATGCAGCGCGCCCATGGTGGGTACGAGCGCGACGGTCTGGCCGGCCTTGCGCCAAGACGCGACGTGGTCCCGCAAGTCGGCGATCGTTCGGGCGGTGGTGAGGGTGTGCGTCATCGTGCGTTCCTAAAGGGGCCGGGACCATAGCAGTCACGAGGCCCCAAGGGGTAGACTTCGGCCATGGGCAAAGCCAAACGCGACAACGGCCTGGCGGTCCCGCTGCCCGGCCGGGAGGCCCTCAGCGAGGCGCTTCTCACCGAAGAAAGGCCGCTGGTCGAGACCCTGATTGCCCAGGCCTCGTTCACCGCGGAGGAGCGTGGCCGCATCGCGTCCCTCGCCACCGGCCTGGTCAAGGCGGCGCGGGCCGGTCGCCGGGAGAGCGGCGGGGTCGACTCCTTCCTCCATGAATATGGCCTGTCGAGCGAGGAAGGCGTGTTGTTGCTGTGCCTTGCCGAGGCTCTGCTGCGCATCCCCGATGCCGCCACCGCCGATCGGCTGATCGCCGGCACTATCGGCTCCGGCAACTGGTCGCGCCATCTCGGCCAGTCCGCCTCGCTGCTGGTCAATGCCTCGACCTGGGGCCTGATGCTCACGGGCCGCGTGCTGGATTGGAGCGGGAACCGCGAGGCCGATCTCGCCGCCATGGTCCAGCGGTTGATCGCGAAGAGCGGCGAGCGGGTCATCCGCCAGGCGCTACGCCAGGCCATGCGGATTCTCGGCAATCAATTCGTGCTGGGCGAGACCATCGAGTCCGCGCTGGGCAACGCCAAAGATGAGGCGCGACAGGGCTACCGCTTTTCCTTCGACATGCTGGGCGAGGCGGCGCGCACCAAAGACGATGCCGAGCGCTATGCGGCGCGCTACGACGAGGCGGCGCGCGCCATCGCCGCCTGGGCGGGGCCGGCTCCGGCGCGAACCGATCAAGAGCTGGAGAAGCGTCCCGGGCTTTCGGTCAAGCTCTCGGCGCTGCATCCACGCTATCACCCTTCGCAACAATCGCGCCTCGAGGCAGAGTTGCTGCCGCGTCTCCGAAGGCTGGCGCAGGCGATGCGCGCGGCCTGGCTGCCGCTGACCATCGATGCCGAGGAGGCCGACCGGCTCGATCTGTCGCTCGTGCTGGTGGAGGCGCTGTTCGCCGATCCCGCGCTGGCGGACTGGAACGGGCTCGGGCTGGCGGTGCAGGCTTACAGCAAGCGGGCGCTCCCGCTGATCGAATGGCTCGCCGGCGTGGCGGAGGTCACCGGGCGGAGGATTCCGATGCGTCTGGTCAAGGGCGCCTATTGGGACAGCGAGATCAAATGGGCGCAGGAGCGGGGGCTGGCCGGCTATCCGGTGTTCACGCGCAAGGTCAATACCGACGTCGCGTATCTTGCCGCTGCGCGCGCATTGCTTGCCCGCCCCGACTGCTTCTATCCGCAATTCGCCACCCATAACGCCCACACCATCGCCGCCATCGCCACGCTGGCGGGCGACCGACCCTACGAGTTCCAGCGGCTGTACGGCATGGGCGAGGCGCTGCACCGCGAGGTGGTGCGGCCCGAGAGCCTCGGCAAACCTTGCCGCATCTATGCGCCGGTCGGCGGGCACCGCGACCTGCTCGCTTATCTGGTGCGGCGGTTGCTGGAGAACGGCGCCAACACCTCCTTCGTCAATCGGCTGGCCGACGATGAAGCGCCGATCGCGGCGATCGTCGCCGATCCGGTCGAGAAGGCCGCGTCATTGGCCGACAAGGCGAACCCCCTGATTCCAGCCCCACCAGATTTGTTCATGCCCCAGCGCAAGAACAGTCTCGGGCTGGCGCTGTGGGATGACGGTGTGCGCACAGCGCTGATTCGCTCCATGGATGAGGTGCTGGCGAAGAAGGCGACGGCCAATCCCATTGTCGCCGGCAAAGAGGTCGAGGACGGGGGCGAGGTGATGCCGATCACCTCGCCGCACGACCGGCGGGTGGTGGTCGGACTATGCCGAACAGCCTCGCCCGAAGCCATCGACCAGGCACTTGCCGCGGCAGACGCGGCTGCTGACGGGTTCGACCGGCTGGGCGGGGAGGCGCGCGCCGCGATGCTCGATCGCGCCGCGGCTCTGTTCGAGGCGGACCGCGCCGGGCTGATGGCGCTGATGGTGCGCGAAGCCGGCAAGACGCTTTCCAATGCCCAGGCCGATCTCCGCGAGGCGGTGGATCATCTGCGCTACGCGGCGGCGCAAGCCCGGCTTAAATTCGCCGGTCCGCGCCGGCTGAAAGGCCCGACCGGAGAAGAGAACGAGCTCAGCCTGCATGGGCGCGGCGTGTTCGCCGCGATCTCGCCGTGGAACTTCCCGCTCGCCATTTTCACCGGGCAGATCGCCGGCGCGCTGGCGGCGGGCAATGCGGTAGCGGCGAAACCGGCCGAGCAGACCCCGCTGGTCGCGGCTCGCGCGGTCAGGCTGTTGCATCGCGCCGGCGTGCCGCCCGAGGTGCTGCATCTCTTACCGGGTAGGGGCGGGACAGTCGGCGCTGCGCTGGTGAAAGATTCCCGCGTCGACGGCGTGGTGTTCACCGGCGGTACCGATACCGGCATCGCCATCAACCGGGCGCTGGCCGCCCGCGACGGCCCAATCGTCAAACTCATCGCCGAAACCGGCGGGCTCAACGCCATGATCGTGGATTCATCGGCGCTGCCCGAGCAAGTGGTCGACGACGCGCTGGCATCCGCCTTCGACAGCGCCGGCCAGCGTTGCTCGGCGCTGCGCGTGCTCTTCCTGCAAGAGGACATCGCCGAGGAGACGTTGCGCATGCTGGTGGGCGCGGCGCGCGAGCTGACTATCGGTGACCCGCTCGATTACGCCACCGATGTCGGGCCGGGGATTGACCAGGATGCCCTGGCCGCGTTGGAAGCCCACAAATTGCGCATGCGTGTGAAAGCGCGGGAACTGCTCGATCTGCCGCTACACGACCAGCACGCATACGGGACCTATGTGGCGCCTGCGATCTACGAGATCCCGTCGATCGCCATGCTGGAGCGCGAGGTGTTCGGCCCTGTCCTCCATGTGGTGCGGTTCGCCGGTGATCGATTGGGCGAGGTCTGCGAGGCGATCAATGCCACGGGCTATGGGCTCACGCTCGGGCTGCATAGCCGCATCAAGGCCACGGCGGAGTTCGTGGCGGAGCGGGCCAAGATCGGCAATCTCTACGTCAACCGGAACCAGATCGGCGCCGTGGTGGGCACCCAGCCGTTCGGCGGCGAAGGCCTGTCGGGGACCGGCCCCAAGGCCGGCGGTCCGCATTACCTCGAGGCCTTCGCGGTGGAACGGGTCCGTTCGAGCGATGTCACCGCCTCGGGTGGCAATGCCAGCCTGCTCGCCGCCGCCACCGACGACGGTTGAGGGCCCGATCCGGCATTGTTCGCAGCGACTTAAGGGTCCATCTATAGACGGTATCGTTTGCCGCGGAGTTGAAACGGAATGGCCGAGCAGAAAGCCCCGGCGAAGACCGGTAAGAGCGAGGTCGCGCATGACCGGTCCTCGCGCGCCGAGGTCGACGCTTTCCTCAAGGACGTGCGGCATCTGAAGCCCGTCGGCTCGGGCCGCGGTCGGCTGGTCTTCGCCATGGACGCGACCATGAGCCGGCAGCCCTCCTGGGACCTCGCGCTCGCGCTGCAGGCCGACATGTTCGCTGCGGTCAAGGCGGTCGGCGGGCTCGACGTGCAGCTGGTTTATTTCCGCGGCTTCAACGAGTGCCAGGCGTCGAAATGGGTGGGCGATCCCGATGCGCTGGCGCGGCTGATGCGCCAAGTGTCCTGCCAGGGCGGCCTCACCCAGATCGCCAAAATTCTGACCCATGCCCGACGCGAGAACGAGACCTCGAAGGTCAATGCG
>JBBQXL010000091.1:0-7177 GCA_038209695.1 Hyphomicrobiales bacterium | reverse complement strand
GGCGACACCGTGCGGGTCAGCGTCAAGGTGGTCGAGGGCGAGCGCACCCGCGTGCAGGCCTATGAGGGCGTGTGCATCGGGCGCGCCGGCGGCGGGGTGAACGAGAACTTCACCGTGCGCAAGATTTCCTATGGCGAGGGTATGGAGCGCGTGTTCCCGATCCACTCGCCGCTGATCGATTCCATCGAGGTGGTGCGCCGCGGCCGGGTGCGCCGCGCCAAGCTCTATTATCTGCGCGGACGGCGCGGCAAGGCGGCTCGTATCCCCGAGCGCCAGGACGTGCGCGGCAAGAAGAAAGAGGCCTTCAAGGCCTTTACCAAGCCGAAGGGCACCCCTGACGATCTCAAGCTGATCCCCGGCGTCAACCAGGAGCTCGAGCACAAGCTGAACAAGATCGGCCTGATCAAATTCGAGCAGATCGCCAATCTCACCGACGACGAGATCACCGCCGTCGACGAGCAGCTCAAGCTTAACGGCGCCATCGAGAACAACGACTGGGTGGCCAAGTCGGTCGAGCTGATGGCCGAGACCACTGCGGACGAAGTCCCCGCCGAGGACGAGGCTAAGGGCGATGGCGCCGCAACCGAGGCCAAGGCCGATAAGCCCGCCAAGGCCAAAGACGCCAAAAAGCCGAAAAAGGGCTAGCCGAGTTCTCACTGTCATGCCCGCGAAGGCGGGCATCCAGTAACCCCTGACGGCATTATCAATTCCTGCCTTGGCTACTGGATCGCCCGGTCAAGCCGGGCGATGACAAAGCCGGTCTGTGGGTTTGTAAATGGCGCACCGAGACGCTATTTGAGGGGAAATTCAGCCTACCCGGCGATAACACAAACCATGACCAAGCCCCGCACCCTCTACGACAAGATCTGGGACGCCCATCTGGTGCACGAGGCGCCTGACCGCACCTGCCTGCTCTATATCGACCGGCATTTGGTGCATGAGGTGACCAGCCCGCAGGCCTTCGAGGGTCTGCGCATGGCCGGCCGGAAGGTGCGCGCACCGGAGAAGACGCTGGCCGTGGTCGATCACAATGTGCCGACCACCGACCGCTCCTTTGGCATCGACGATCCGGAATCCGCGTTGCAGATCGAAACACTGGCGCAGAACGCGCGCGATTTCGGCATCGAGTATTACCACGAGCGCGACCGCCGCCAGGGCATCGTCCATGTGGTCGGCCCCGAACAGGGCTTCACCCTGCCCGGCACCACCATCGTGTGCGGCGACAGCCACACCTCTACCCATGGCGCGTTCGGCGCGCTGGCCCACGGCATCGGCACATCTGAGGTCGAGCACGTGCTCGCCACTCAGACGCTGATCCAGCAAAAGGCCAAGAACATGCGCGTGCGCGTCGACGGCAAGCTGCCCGACGGCGTCACCGCCAAGGATATCATCCTCGCCATCATCGGCGAGATCGGCACCGCCGGCGGTACCGGCCACGTCATCGAATATTGCGGCGAGGCGATCGAGGCGCTCTCCATGGAAGGGCGCATGACCATCTGCAACATGTCGATCGAAGGCGGCGCCCGCGCCGGGCTGATCGCGCCCGACCAGACCACCTTCGACTACATCAAGGGGCGCCCGCGCGCGCCCAAGGCCGGCGCCTTCGAGCTGGCTCAGCGTGACTGGGAGAAGCTCTATTCCGATCCGGACGCCCATTTCGACCGCGAGATCGTGCTCGACGCCGCCAAGCTGCCGCCGCTAGTCACCTGGGGCACCAGCCCCGAGCAGGTGGTGTCCATCTCCGGCCGCGTGCCGGTACCGGCCGACATCGCCGACGAGTCGAAGCGCATCGCGGCGATCCGCTCGCTCGACTATATGGGCCTCAAGGGCGGCGAGAAGATCACCGAGCTCTGCCTCGACCGCGTGTTCATCGGCTCCTGCACCAATGGCCGCATCGAGGATTTGCGCGAGGTCGCGCGCATCGTCGAGGGGCGCAAGGTCAATGCCAATGTCAGCGCCATGATCGTGCCCGGCTCCGGCCTGGTGAAGGCGCAGGCCGAGGAAGAGGGCCTCGACAAGATCTTCAAGGACGCCGGCTTCGAATGGCGCGAGCCCGGCTGCTCGATGTGCCTTGCCATGAATCCCGACAAGCTGGCCCCCGGCGAGCGTTGCGCCTCGACCTCGAACCGCAATTTCGAAGGCCGCCAGGGCCGGCTCGGCCGCACCCATCTGGTGTCGCCGGTGATGGCCGCGGCCGCCGCGATCGCCGGCCGCTTCGTCGACATCCGCCAGTTCCACTAGGAGCGGAACCAACTTCGCAAATGAAAGCCGTCATGGCCGGGCTGGTCCTGGCCATCCACGTCTTGAGGCAATGGCGCGATGAGCAAGATCGACTGGAGCAAGCTCGAAGCGCCGACCGTGGCCGAGTTCGATTCCATGGCGCAGACCGCCTATCGGCGCCTGCCGGAGCGCTTCCGGGCGCTCACCGGCGATCTCCTGATTCGCATGGAGGACTTCCCCACCGACGAGGTGCTCGACCAGCTCGACATCGCCTCGCCCTTCGACGTGCTCGGCCTCTATTCCGGCGTCGACCTCGCCCGCAAGAGCGTCATGGACGTGGCCACGCTGCCCGACATGGTGTTCCTCTATCGCCGCCCGATCCTCGATTACTGGGCCGAGCATGAGGAGACCCTCGGTACCATCCTCACCCATGTGCTGGTCCACGAGATCGGCCATCATTTCGGCCTGTCCGACGCCGACATGGAGCGTATCGAGGCCGATTCCGTCGGCTAGCAGCAGGAATTCCGGCTGCTCATTTGGCGTTGACGCTTCCCCGACCGACCCGCAGACTGCGCGGAAGCCGGTGGGACCGGGCAGCAGAGGGATCAATCATGCAGTTGGCTGCCCGTCTGGTGATGGGGCTCGCGCTCTGCTTCGCGCTGGTTGCCGCGAGCCTCTATCAGGAAGACGCCGCCGCGCTGGAACAGGGCAAGCTGGTGGCGCCGGGACGGCTGGTGGTGGCCGGCCGGCGGCTGTCCTGCGGCACGACTGCCACCCTGCTACGCGACTTTGAAGGCTTTGCCGTCTCCTCCACCGTCATCATGCTGAACATGCAGGCGCTGAACGAGCTGCCGCGGCCGGTGCAGTGGCTGATCTATTATCACGAATGCGGGCATATCCTGTACGGGCCCAACGAAACCGCCGCCGATTGCTACGCGGTCAGGCGGGCCAGGCGCGAGGGCTGGCTCGGCAAGACCGGGCTCGAGGATGTCTGCGCGGTGTTCAACATCGCCGGCCACGGCCCGGTGCACCCCGATCCCGAAGCCCGCTGCGACCAGCTAAGACAATGCTTTGCCAAGAAAAGCGGCCTTACCGCCCGCGACGACACCAGGTGAGACATTGCGGCAATTGCGCGGGCTTTCCCCCCGCTTTAGAGTGCGACTCAACATGAGGGATGGACGGGCACGTTTGATTCTGGCGCTGGTCGGTGCGTTTGCCATCGCCCTTGGCGTGGCGGTTTCGTCCGCCGGTCATGCCCAGGAATGGTCGGGCAATGAGGGCTCGACCGTCGCCGGCCCGAACATCGACGACTATCTGAAAGAGGTTGGCCCCGAGGGCAAATTCATCCCCCAAGGCGCGCTCAAGATCGACGGCAAGTCGGTCTATTGCGGCAAGCGGCCGACCATATTCAATCCCAATTTCGACAGCTGGGGCGGCGCCTTCCCGGGCTTCCTCATTCTCAACAACAAGAAGATCAACGGGCTATCCACCCAGGTGAAGCTCTACATCTATAGCCACGAATGCGGGCACCAGTTCATCGGCGCCGACGAGACCAAGGCCGACCTGTTTTCCATCAGGCGCGGGGTGAAATGGGGCTGGCTCGACGCGCAAGGCGTGGAGGACATCTGCACCTTCATCTCGCAGCTGAAGGGCGACTCGGTGCATCCGCCGGGACCGCAGCGCTGCGAGACCATGCGCAAATATTATCGTGAGCTGGTCGATGGCGCCGGCCAGCAGGCCGACGCGCCCCCCTCGACCACCAAGGCGCAGACGCTTGGCCCGTCGCAGTAATATCTGACGCCGACGCCTTAGAAGATCCAGGCGATCATCAGCCAGAAGATCACGAAGAAGATCAGAAAGCCGAGAATGGTGAACGGCAGTTCGCCGAAAATGGCGTCGCCGCCCGACGCCACCGCCATCACCAGAATCACCACGAACGACACGGCGAACGAGATCAGGGCCGCCTCCTTGAGCCCGAGTCCGGCCGAGAACGGGTCCGAGGCGCCGAGCCCGATCACATAATAGAGTCCGGCGCCGCCGACCACGATCAGCAGCAAGAGCGCGACGGCCGCGGCCACGAATAGCCTGAGCGCCTCGTTGCGGTCCTGTCGGTCGCCCGCGCTTGGCATGATTTTTCTCCTCGCAAGAAGCTCAGTCGCGATCGTCGCGCATCTCTTGCGCCTTGGCGATCGCTTCCCGAATGATATGCGGGTCGGGCAGATCGGCGACGGTGAATTCGGGCTCGTCGCCCGCGGTCGAGATCTGCACCGTGCCCACGCCGAGAATGCGATTGATGAAGCCTTGCGTCACATGCACAGCGCGCACGTGCTTGAGCGACACCGCGGTGCGGTCTTTGCTCAGAATGCCGCGCTCATACATGATCTCGTGGTCGGTGACGGTGAGCGAGGTGGCCCGCGTCTTGATGTACCAATAGAGCAGCACGAGAATGCCGATGCCGAAGGCGAGGATCAGCAGCACTGCCCCGATGAACCAGAACGGGTGCGCCCGGAACATCGCCGGGTGCGCTTCGTAGATCACCTGTCCTGCCATTTGCCTTGGTTCCCTCTCTTGGCCCCGCGGACCTTAGTCTGGGCCTTCGCCCCTGAAAAGCGGAGATATCCGGCTCGAAAGACGCCATCGTGACTGGAAAGCTTGGCCGCTTGCCGCTACATAACCTCTCGCCGCAACGAGGACGCCATGCAGAAATTCACCACCCTGACCGGGATCGCCGCCCATCTTCCGATGATCAATGTCGACACCGACATGATCATTCCCAAGCAATATCTCAAGACCATCAAGCGCACCGGGCTCGGCCAAGGCCTGTTCGCCGAGTTGCGCTATGACGAGGCCGGCAAGCCGCACCCGCATTTCGTGTTGCACAAGCCGCCTTACCACCAGGCGAAGATCCTCATCGCCGGCGAGAATTTCGGCTGCGGCTCGAGCCGCGAACACGCGCCCTGGGCGCTGCTCGATTTCGGCATCAGCTGCATCATCGCGCCGAGCTTCGCCGACATTTTCTATAACAACTGTTTCAAGAACGGCATCCTGCCCATCACCCTGCCGCAGGAAGAGATCGACAAGTTGATCGACGACGCTTCGCGCGGCGCCAACGCGGTGCTGACCGTCGACCTCGAAGCACAGGAGATCAGAGGACCCGACGGCGGCGCGATCAAGTTCGACATCGACCCGTTCCGCAAGCGCTGCCTGATGGAAGGGCTCGACGATATCGGCCTGACCCTGGAGAAGGGCGAGGCCATCGACAGCTTCGAGCAGGACGCCCGCGCCGCCCGCCCCTGGGCCTGAGCCTCGTTCAGGGCCGGGGGTCTACGCTTCTGTCGAAGAAAAAGCGCAGCATTTCGCGTGAGGCATCGGGGCCGCGCGGGTCGGTATAGGAACCCTCCGCGCTGCCGCCGGACCAGGCATGGCCGCTGCCGTGCAGAAGCCAGTCCTCCACCACGGCAACTCCGGTTTGGTCTCGAATGACCGTGCGCGTGTATGCCCGGCCGTCGGACGAGCGAGCCTCAGCGCGTTCGACTCGCTCACCCGCCTTGGACTCGCCGATGATTCCCGACGCGTTCGACGGATGAACGATGTTGTCCGCATCGCCGTGGAAGACGATGGTGCGTACGCGCGGGGAGTCGATTGTGCCCCGGCGCGGCTTCCGGGATCGCCCCCGAGCACCGCCATTGCCACGCATCGCCGCGAAGGCCGAAGGAAGATCGGACGCCGCCCCGAAAGCCAAGCCGGAATGGACGCCGACTGCGTCGTACAGTTCAGGGTAGGTGGCCGCCATCACGGCCGCCATGGCGCCTCCGGCGGATAGGCCGGCGACGAACACGCGGCCGGGATCGACGTCATAACCGGCCACAATCTCGCGCGTGAGGCCGGCAATGATGGCTGGCTCGCCGGCGCCGCGCTTCTGATGCTCGGGCATGAACCAGTTCCAGCACATTGATGCGTTCGCAGCCTTGGACTGGCTCAGATAGACGACGATGAAGCCATGCTCCTCGGCGCGCTCGTTCATGCGGGTTCCCACCGCGAAGTCGTCTCCATCCTGCGCGCCGCCGTGCAGCATCACGAGCAACGTCCGCCGGCCCTCACTATGATTGCGCGGAATGTAGAGCTTGTAGTCTCGGCTGCCGGCCGCGCATGCAAAGGAGCAGCTCAGAAACTGAGCGCCGTCCGGAACCTCGACGATCTTGGTTGGTCTGGCGACTTTCAGCGCTTCGAGATTGAAGCGTGGCAACGACAATCCCGGGACGAGGCCTGCGCCGCCCTCGGACGGGGTCATTACGTCAGGCTCTATGACCTCCGCCGTGAGATCCATCACCGGACCGTCGATCGCGCGCGGCGTTTCTGCGTACTCGGCCGGCGGCGCGGGTTGCTCACCGCTCGACAGGGCGCTTTGAATGGCCCGCGTGGCCTCCATCAGCTTTTTCGACTGAATCAGTCTCATCGCCGCACGCATGCCGTCTGCCAATTGCATGTTCATTGCTTGATCCTTGTGTGGTGCTTCGCGCCGTCAGTTGATGCGCTCGGCCAGCGCGGCCTTGATCTCTTTGCTGGCGTGAAGCGCGCCAAGCACGGTGATCGATTCAATAGTCGCCAAGGCGAGCGCCGGCGTGACGTCCGGCGCGAAGCTGGCGAGCCCGAGCACCTTGATGCGGAGTTTTTCACCGGCGGCCTTCACCGCCTCCAAATCCGCGCGCGTGTAGTGCCTCAAGCCCAGCTCGAGCGTGTGACGCACGATCGATTCTCTGACCTCCTCGCGGTGGGTCGAAAGCTGGTTGCGGATCGCCGTGCGTATGAAGTCGGTTCGGTTCGAATAGAAGCCTTCCTGCACCAGCAGATCGATATGACCAAGGTCGACATAGCCGAGATTGATCGTGATCTTTTCGGTCTCGCTTGCTTTGTCGCGCAGTCGAATGAGCTCGGCAGCCATCCTGTTCTCCATCCA
>JBBQXL010000090.1:0-7377 GCA_038209695.1 Hyphomicrobiales bacterium | reverse complement strand
CATTTTTTTAAGGGCGCGGCAACGATAGTCGCGGCGCAGCATTGCATGCGGGCAGCGTGATGATAGCCAGAAGGTATTGGGAAGCGGCCGGTCTTGCTTCTAGGTTTTCGACAGTTCTGGACCGGTGGAGATGGTCTTCCCGCCCGGAGCTTTCCTTCCAATACCTATCGGAGATTATTTCCCATGCGCAAAATTCTCCTCGCTTCTGCTTTCGTCGCCGCTTTCGCCGGCACCGCGTTCGCTGCCGCCTTCGCCAACCCGTTCTATGTCGCCATCGACCGCTCCACCGGCCGCTGCGTCATGATGCAGTTCATGGGCGAGGGCGGACCCGGCGGTCGCTACCAGGTCATGGGCACCTACGGCTCGATGCGGTCAGCCCACCGGGCGATGACACACATGGCAGGCTGCCACTAATCCAATCGAAACCAGTATCGTGTCAGTGGGGCGTCCGCTTCCCAAAGCGGGCGCCCTCTTTCTTTCACAGCACCGAGCTTAGACTGGTGCTGCTATTGGGTGCGATTGGAGGCGAGGGTATTTCCTCCCACCACCGTCATCAGTTCCTGAAACGGACTGACGACGTAATATTCGGTGAGGCTTACCGGCCAGCCACTTTCTAGCGTCCAGAAATTCGCCTTGGTGGCCTTGACCACGTTTCGCGTCTCACGATGCCGGCATTGCATCTCGATCTGGACCGCGGCGCGATCGCCTTCGATCACCAATTCTTCGGCCTCAAGCGAGAGGCAGTCGTACTGCGCAAAAATCTGGGCGAGCCGCTCCAGTGACGCTGCCTTGCCGAGACGCTCGCCGCCGAGGGGTTCAAGCTCCGACGGAACGTGGATAACATGCGCGAAATCATGCGGCAGATAGCTCGCCATGCGCTCGACGTCCTGGTCGCGCCAGGCGTCGTAGAAATCGCTGAGGACGGTCTTGGTCTTGTTCATTGCACCTCGCTTTCGATCCCGCTCGCATCTGGCCATCAAGATGCCGATCGGTGGTTGTAGAGGTGGAACTAGCGTCCCGGTGTTTCGGTTGCAACCCCAAGGTTAACGAGGTCGGCCTTTCAGGCCAAAATTTTTCCATGTCCTTGTGTTTAAAGGCTAAAGCTGGCTGCAACCGCTTGTGAGTAGCATAAGCAACGCGACCGCCGCTGTCGCATTTGCCGCAACCTGGGAGGGCTAGGCCGAACTGAGCGCTGCAAGCTCGGCGCTGAACGACTGGATGCGCCCCACGTCGTGATATTCCGCGAGCTTCACCGGCCAGCCGTCCTCGAAGGTCCAGAAGTTCACGATCGTGGTTTCGAGCTGCAGGCCGGTCTCTTTGTGGCGGTAGCGAATCGGGATCTCGAGGCCGGCGCGGTTCTTTTGGATCATCAGGTCGCTAGTGTCGAAGCGCAAAAAGTCGAACTGATGCGCGATCACCGTGAATCGCTCGAGCGCGGCCATCTTGCCGTGGCGCGTCCCGCCGAGCGGATGCACGTCCAGCGGGATATACACGGTGTGCGAGAAATCCTGCGGCAGATAGCTCGCCAGCCACTCCAGGTCCTGCTTCCGCCAGGCGTCGTAAATGTCGCTGAGAATAATTTCTGTCTTGGCCATGTTTCCCCCCACGACCGGAGCGTGAGACTAGCATGAGTCGGACGTATACGGATTGTTATTTGCCGGCCGGGTTGTGTTAGCCTGCCGGCTAAACTGAAGGAGGCGGACGGCGCGATGACCAAGCCCGATCTCCGGCCCATGCTCGCCACGCTGACCGACCAGCCGTTCGACGATCCCGATTGGATCTTCGAGACGAAATGGGACGGGTTCCGCGCCATCGCCGTGGCCCGCCCGGGCCGCGCCCGGCTCTATTCGCGCCGGGGCCACGACATCTCGGAGAAATATCCTTCGATCTGCGCGGCACTCGCCGCCGTCAAGAATGAGGCGGTATTCGACGGCGAACTGGTGGCGCTCGACGCTCATGGCCGCTCGCGGTTCCAGCTGCTGCAGAACGCCGAGCGCAGCCACACCCGCTTGCTCTATTGCGTGTTCGACCTGCTCTATCTCGACAACAAGGATTTGCGCGACTGGCTGCTGCTGCAGCGCAAGGCGGCGCTGGAGGCCGTGCTGCCCAAGAGCAAGCTGCTGCTCTACAGCACGCATGTGGTCGGTGGCGGCATCAAGGCCTTCAAGGCAGCGGCGCGGGCGGGCGAGGAGGGCGTGATCGCCAAGCGCGCCGCGAGCCGTTACCAATCCGGCAAGCGCACGCGCGACTGGCTGAAGGTCAAGGCCAGCCAGGAGCAGGAAGTGGTGATCGTCGGCTTCACCGCGCCCAAAGGCCAGCGGCGGTTTTTCGGCGCCTTGCTTCTCGCGGTGCGCGAGGGCAAGATCTGGAACTATGCCGGCAGGGTCGGGGCGGGTTTCAGCCATGCCCGCTTGGGCGAACTCCATGACAGGCTCGTTCCGCTCATCACCGACACCAAGCCGATTGCTGAGAAAGTCCCCAACCTCGCGGGCACAACCTGGGTGAAGCCGAAGCTGGTGGCCGAGATCAAGTTCACCGAATGGACCGCGGGCGGCGAGATGCGCTACCCGGTGTTTCTCGGCTTGCGAACCGATAAGAAGGCGACCGACGTGACGCGCGAGCTGCCCAAGCCCTTGCGCAAGGCCAAGCCGCGCAAGGCCAAATAGTGTTAGAACGACAGGGCGGACTCGCGTAGGTGTGTGGCCCCGTTGGCACAGTTTATGAGGAGGACGTCATGGCCAAAGGCCAACAGAGAAGCAATCGCGAGAAGAAGAAACCGAAGCAGGATAAGAAGAAGGTCCTGCCGCCGGTGTCGCCGATCGGCTCGACCGATCAGCGCGGCAAGCCTGGCAAAGGGCCGAAGAAGGGCTGACATCGCGCAGCGGCCCAATTGGCTTTTTGCGCCTAGCGGCTCTTGCCTTTGAACGCGTGAGTGCCGGGCTTGCCGCCCTTTGAGCGCGGCCGCGATTTCCGCAGCGGAATCTCGCGATTATGCGGGCCCATCTCGTCGAGCGTGGGCTTGTGCGGCCGGGTGAGGGGATCCTGGCCGGGGGCGAGGGGAAGGCTCGGCGCCTCGATCTCGGCGGCATTACGCTCAAGCTCGCTTTGCCGGGCCAGCGGATCATTGGCGATGGCGAGTTCCATCTGGCGCAGGCGCTTGACCTCGTCGCGCAGCCGCGCCGCTTCCTCGAATTCGAGATCGGCCGCGGCGGCGCGCATGCGCTTCTCCATGTCGGCGACCACGGTCTCGATATTGTGCCCGATCAGCACCTGATCGTCCTCGCCGAAGCCGGCGGCGGCATCGACCAGCACATGGTCGCGCTCATAGACCGACGCCATGATGTCACCGATATGCTTTTTCACGCTTTCCGGCGTGATGCAGTTGGCCTGGTTATAGGCCGTCTGCTTCTCGCGCCGCCGGTTGGTCTCGGCGATGGCGCGCTCCATCGAGCCGGTCATGCCGTCGGCATAAAGGATCACGCGGCCGTCGATATTGCGCGCGGCGCGGCCGATGGTCTGGATCAACGAGGTCTCCGAGCGCAGGAAGCCTTCCTTGTCGGCATCGAGAATGGCGACCAGCGCGCATTCCGGAATGTCCAGCCCCTCGCGCAGCAGATTGATGCCGATCAGCACGTCGAATGCCCCCAGCCTGAGGTCGCGGATGATCTCGATGCGCTCCAGGGTCTCGACGTCGGAATGCATGTAGCGCACGCGGATGCCCTGCTCATGCATGTATTCGGTCAAATCCTCGGCCATGCGCTTGGTCAAGGTGGTGACCAGCACGCGATAGCCTTGCAGCACCACTTTGCGGGTTTCGTCGATCAGATCGTCGACCTGGGTCGAAGCCGGGCGGATCAGCACCGGCGGATCAATCAGCCCGGTGGGGCGGATCACCTGTTCGGTGAACACGCCGCCGGTCTGCTCCAGTTCCCAGCGTCCGGGCGTAGCCGAGACATAAACGGTCTGCGGCCGCATGGCGTCCCATTCCTCGAAGCGCAGCGGGCGGTTGTCCATGCAGGACGGGAGCCTGAAGCCGTACTCGGCGAGGGTCGATTTACGGCGGTAGTCGCCGCGGAACATGCCGCCGATCTGCGGGATGGTGACATGGCTCTCGTCGGCGAACACCAGCGCGTTGTCGGGCAGATATTCGAACAAGGTCGGCGGCGGCTCGCCGGGCTTGCGGCCGGTGAGATAGCGCGAATAATTCTCGATGCCGGCGCAGGACCCGGTGGCCTCGATCATCTCCAGATCGAACAGAGTGCGCTGCTCGAGCCGTTGCGCCTCCAATAGGCGCCCGGCGCCGTGCAACTCGTTGAGACGCTGCTTCAGCTCCTCCTTGATGCCGCGCACTGCTTGTTTGAGCGTCGGCTTCGGCGTCACGTAATGCGAGTTGGCATAGACCTTGACCATGCTGAATTCGTCGGTCTTGGCACCGGTCAACGGATCGAACTCGGTGAGGCTCTCGACCGTGTCGCCGAACAGCGAGATGCGCCAGGCGCGGTCTTCCAAATGCGCCGGCCACAGCTCGATGGTGTCGCCGCGCACGCGAAACGAGCCGCGTGCAAAATTCATGTCGTTGCGCCGGTATTGCAGCGCCACCAGGTCGGCCATCAGCTGGCGCTGCTCGACCTTATCGCCGCGCTTCAGGCTGAAGGTCATGGCGGTGTAGGTCTCGACCGAGCCGATACCGTAGATGCAGGACACGCTCGCCACGATGATGACGTCGTCGCGCTCGACCAGGGCGCGGGTCGCCGCGTGGCGCATGCGGTCGATCTGCTCGTTCACCGACGAGTCCTTCTCGATATAGGTGTCGGTGCGCGGAATATAGGCCTCGGGCTGGTAGTAGTCGTAATAGGAGACGAAATACTCGACCGCGTTGTTGGGGAAGAAGCTCTTGAACTCGCCATAGAGCTGGGCGGCCAGGGTCTTGTTTGGCGCCAGCACCAGCGCCGGGCGCTGCGTCGCCTCGATCACCTTGGCCATGGTGAAGGTCTTGCCTGAGCCGGTTACGCCGAGCAGCACCTGGTCGCGCTCCTGCGCGTTGGCTTGCGCCACCAGCTCGGCAATGGCGGTCGGCTGATCGCCCTTGGGCTCGAGCTCGGATTGGATGTCCAGGGCAACGCCACCCTCGGATTTGTCGGGTCGGGGAGGGCGGTGTGGAATGAACTCGGGCGCGCCGGTGCCCGACACCAGCGGGTGCTCCTGCATAAGCGGCTGCGGCGACTCGCCAAACCCTGGGGGCCGGCGGTCGGCGCCGAGCGGCAGGCCGGCCGCCTCGCCGGTGACGGCGCGGGGCTCGGCGCGGGAGCCGAAGGTTTTGGGGACGCGAAGAGGCATCGCCGGAATATGGCGGCGGGGAAGGGACTTGGCTAGGGGCGGGCGCCGCCGCCCGCCTGAAGCGATTCAGGATAGGGCGAGGGATATTGGCATCTATCCGGCGGTTTCGGCTACAAAGAGCGGGCAGAATCGCTGGCCGGGATGCTCTTGAGATGACCCTGCTTCACCTGATGCACGACGTGCCGTTATGGGTGACAGCCGTCCTGCTCACCGCCGGCGCGGCGATCTACAGCATCGGCCTCATGCTGCTGACGCGCTCCGCCTATGGCGTGGATCGGCTCAAGCTCAACAACGAGGTGGCAGGGTTCAAATTCGCCGTGATCGGCGTGTTCTACGCCGTGATGTTGGCGTTCGTCGTGATCGCGGTGTGGGAGGATTTCCGCAAGACCGAGGACGCGGTGCGCGACGAGGCGAAGGCGGTCATCGATCTGCACCGGATTTCCTTTGCCCTTCCGGTTGAGGGCGGCGCCGAAATCAGAGACCACCTCGTCGCCTATACCAACGACGTGCGAGAGTATGAATGGCCGACCATGGCCGTGGGCGAGCCGAGTGACGTCGTAATCAAGGATCTTGATCGGCTCAGTCAGGCGATCTTCGCCGTCACGCCGAAGGACTGGCAGCAACTCGCTCTGTACCAGCACGCCCTGAGACTGTTGGGCGTGGTGACCGACAACCGCAACGAGCGTCTCGACAGCTCCGACGGCTCGATGCCGGCGATCTTGTGGTTGGTGCTGATCGTGGGCGGTCTTATCACGCTCGGCTATCCGGCATTTTTCGGATCGACCAACAGGTTTGCCCAAATCCTTATGACCGCGGCCCTGGCGGAACTCGTCGCCTTGGCCATGCTGCTCGGGCTTGCCTTCGACTATCCCTTTACCGGCGGCGCGCGCATCTCGCCCTTTCCCTTCGATCAAGCCCTGCGGCAAATGCCGCCAGTCTGGCCTCCGCCCTGAGCGATGGGCGAGCCAGCCGCCTGGGCTTTTCCTTCCTTTGGCTTCTAGGCGATGAGGGAGCAAGGTTCTAGAATTGCCCGGCTTTCGGGTTCTAGCGGCGAGGGCGCGCGAGGTTGAGGCGGTTCGTGCCCGCGCTTGGAGAAGATTTGTGGCCGACACCAGGACATTGGAACAATCTCTCGACGACGCCTTTCGCACGGCCGACGCCCTCGACGCGCCGCTCGATGAGCGGCTGAAACTTTACCTCGACGAGTCGCGCAAGCTTCTGCCCGATCTCGAGAGCACCTACGACGATCTGGTCGCGCGCATTCAAGCCAATGGCGCCGACACCCTCGTGCCCGCCGTCGGCGACTATCTTCCCGATTTTCTGATGACCGACAGCGAGGGCCGGCTGGTCGATCTTGCCTCGCTGCTGAGGAAGGGCCCGGTGGTGATCAGCTTCAACCGCGGACCCTGGTGCGACTATTGCGGCCTCGAGCTGCACGCGCTGGCGCGAGCCTATCCCGACATCGTCGCGGCCGGCGGCGACGTGGTTTCGATCGTGCCGGAGACCGGCAAATATGCGCAAGTCCTGAAGGATACGCGAGGCCTCCCGTTCCGAGTGCTGACCGACCTCGATTTGGCTTATGGCCTCTCACTCGGCCTGGTGTTCTGGGTCGGCGACAAGATCAAGGACACTTACCGGCAGTTCGGCATCGACCTGGAACGGTTCCAGGGCAATGGCGGGTGGCTGCTGCCGATCCCGGCGACACTGGTGGTTGGCCAGGACGGCCGCGTCAAAGCGCGGTTCGTCGACCCCGACTTCCGCCATCGGCTGGGGATCGAAAATATTCTCGAGGCCCTCGCCGCGTGACGTGTCGCGGTCGGCAAGCGGCGTAAACCATACTCTTTCCAGGCGAATCAGTGGTCTGCGCGCTGTGCGGCGATGCGCGCGGCGCGGTTTGGCTGAGTGATTTCTTGCCGGCGAAGCGCCCCAAATTGCCACTTTCCCCGGCGATCATCGTATAATGAAAAAAAACAATTGACTCGCCGCGTGGGACGACAAGCCTGGACCGGTAAATCGTGATTCATGCAAGCACGCGTCCGC
>JBBQXL010000089.1:0-7389 GCA_038209695.1 Hyphomicrobiales bacterium | reverse complement strand
GGGCACCGTCGTGCTCATTCCCGGCTCCGGCGTCGACACCAAATTGCTGACCAAGCTGCCCGAGCCGCCGCCGCCGGCGACCGCGGCCTATGTCGGGCGCATGCTCGCCGACAAGGGCGTGGTGACGCTGATCGAGGCGTTCGCGCTGCTCGCAAAGCGCGGCGTACCGCTCCAGCTGCTGCTGGCCGGCGACTGCGACAAGGAGAATCCGGGTTCGCTCGCGCCGGAGCAGCTCCGCGAGTTTGCGAGCCTCTACGGCATTCAATGGCTCGGACACGTCACCGATATCAGAGAGGTCTGGGCGCGCGCTCATTTTGCCGTACTCGCCTCCCGCCGCGAGGGCCTGCCCAAGAGCCTGCTCGAGGCTGCCGCTTGCGGCCGCGCCATGGTGGCGACCGATGCGCCCGGCTGCCGCGAGATCGCGATTGCCGGCGTGACCGCGCTCACCGTGCCCGTGGGCGATGTGGCGGCCCTGGCCGACGCCATGGCCAAGCTCGCCGGCGATGCCGCGTTGCGGCAGCGGCTCGGTGCCCATGCGCGCGCTCTGGTCGAGCGCAAGTTTTCGGCCGAGGCGATCGGCCGGGAGACCGTCGCGCTTTACGACCGGCTCATGGGCCGTGAGCGGCGCCGTTCTCGGCCCGCATCATCCTGACGATGCCGTCATGCGCCTTGACCGCGGGCCGCCAGCCGATGCCCATCAGCTTCGACACATCGACCACGAAACTGCCCGAGACGCGCTCCCAATCGGCCTCCTTGCCGAACGATTTCATCAGCCGTTTAACGCCGCCGAGCGGCACCTTCATGAGATGAGGGGCTCGTCCCAGTCCCTCGCGCATGGCCGCGACCAGATCCGCCACGCTGATCGGCTCGGCATCGGCGGCGAGGAAGGTTCCGTTCGCCGCTTCTTCGGCCTCGAGCACCAGCGCCACCGCCGACGCCAGATTGTCCAGCGCCAGCAGCGAGCGCAGGTTGTCGAGGCCGGCAAAAGGAAGCGGCATCGGCGTCTTGGCGAGCGTGGCCAGCGCCGCGATATTGCCTTTGACGCCTGGCCCATAGACCACCGCCGGACGGAGCACGGTGAAATTCACGCCGCTCGCCGCCACCAGAAGCTCGCCTTCGAGCTTGGTCCGGCCGTAGGCGTCGGTGGGCGCGGCCGGGTCGGTTTCGCTGAGCGGCCGCTCGGCCGACAATCCAGCCTGCGCCCTGACCGAGGACATAAAGACGAAACGCTCGACCTTGCCCCGCGCCGCTATAGCGAACTCGCCGGCGGCTTCGGCATTGATGCGGGTGTAGAGCTGATCGGGCAGCGCGCCGGGCGCATGGGCAATACCGGCGAGATGGACCACATGGCTGACGCCGCTCAGTAGTTCCAACCAGTCGGCGGGACGGGCGAGGTCAGGCATCGTCACGCGCTCGACATTGGTTCTCTCCGGGATCGAGGAGGGGTCTCGCGCCGCCGCCCGAACCTGCCACCCTTCATTGGCCAGAGCCCCGGCCAGGTGCTTACCGATGAAGCCCGAGGCCCCGGTGATCAGGACGCGCCTGGTCATCTCACCGTCCCTTGGCCAGGGCAAAGAGCGTGAGCCCGGTGGCGAGCGCACCCAGGCCGACACAGAGCAAAACGACCGCGAGTGAGCGCGCCAGCACGGTGACGATCGCTAGACCGGCGAGCAGAAGCCCAAGCAGGAACACCCGGGCCGTCACCTGCCTCACGCTCAAGCCCTGGCCGATGGCGCGCTGATAGAAATGGGTGCGGTGCGCCGAGGCGATCTGCTCGCCGGCGGCGATGCGGCGGAACAGCGTCAGCGTCGGATCGGCCAGCGTATAGAGCGCCAACAGCAGCGCCGCGGCCAGATGCGCTTGCGCCACGAAGATCAGCATGAAAGCGAGGATCAGGCCGATCGGCAGGCTGCCGGCGTCGCCGAGAAAGATCTTGGCCGGGTGCTTGTTGAACATGGCGAAGCCGAGCGTCGCGCCGAGCAGCGCCAGCGCCAGCAATCCGATCGTGGCCGGCACCGCGCCAAGCGCCTGGAGCATTGCGATCCCGAGCGTCATCGGCACCACTTGCGCCACCGTCATCCAGTCGAGGCCGTCGAGGAAGTTGACCGCGTTGACAAACCACACGATGCCGAACACCAGCAGCGCGCGCTCCGCCACCAGCGGCAGCAGGTCGGGAACAAGCTGGAAGCCTTGAGGCAGGCTGAGCACCAGCGCCAGGGCGGCGAAAGTCTGGCCGATCAGCCGCCACGACACTGGCAGCGCATGGGCATCGTCGAGCGCGCCGAGCAGGGTGAGAAATACGGTGGTGGCCAGCACCGCCAGCAGGGCCGGGCCAGGCAGGGGGCCCCATAGCTGAACGCTCAACATCGTGCCGGCCAGCACGGACGCCATCACCGCCAGGCCCGCGCCTTGCGGCGTGGCGATGGCGTGCGAGGAGCGGTCATTCGGGTGGGCCAGGAGATGGCGCACGAGCAGCGGCCGCAACACCAGGATCAGCAGCGCGGATAGGCCCGCGCATCCCGCCACCGTCACGGCGGCCCACAGCGCGGGCGGACTGAGTGGCATGTCCCCTAGTGAAGCGTGCGCGAGGCGGGCTGCCATTCGCCCTTGCCCGCGACCGGGTGTCCGCCGGCCGCCGGCACATAGCCCTCGACGGTCGCGCGCAACAGTTCCTGCATCTCCGCCTCGTCCAGGCGGTGGATCGCGTCCTCGAGCCGCTCCAGCACCGCGATCAGCTCGTCATAGGGGACGATCGGCTCGGAGTTCTTGAAGATGCGCGGATGGCTGGTGCCGGTGGTGTTCTCGCCGATCAGCAGTTCCTCATACAGCTTCTCGCCGCGCCGCAACCCGACATATTCGATGGCGATATCGCCGTCGGGGTGCTTGTCGTCGCGCACGTCGAGGCCCGACAGCCGGATCATGGTGCGGGCCAGGTCGTCGATCTTGACCGGCGTGCCCATCTCCAGCACGAACACTTCGCCGCCGGTCGCCATGGTGCCCGCCTGAATCACCAGCTGGGCGGCCTCCGGGATCGACATGAAATAGCGGATCATCTCCGGATGGGTGACCGTGACCGGGCCGCCGGCCCTGATCTGGCTGCGGAACAGCTTGACCACCGAGCCGGACGAATCGAGCACATTGCCGAAGCGGACCATGGTGAAGATAGTGGAGGTGCCGCGCTCCTTGGCGAGCGCCTGGAGGATCTGCTCGGCCAGGCGCTTGCTCGCGCCCATGATGCTGGTCGGGCGCACCGCCTTGTCGCTCGACACCAGCACGAACCGCTCGACCCCGAGTTCCTTGGCCACCTCGGCCACGATCAGCGTGCCGAAGGTGTTGTTCTGCAAGCCGGCGAACGGGTTGGCCTCGACGATCGGAACATGCTTGTAGGCCGCGGCGTGATAGATCACTTCGACCCCGCGCTCTTGCACGGTGCGGGCCACCAGCTTGCGGTCGAGCACCGATCCCAACACCGTGACCACCCCGGTCGGGGCTGACGCGGTCCCCTCCGCTTCCTGGTGCAGGCGCCGCTTGAGGTCGTCGATCTCCATCGTGATGTCGTATAGCGCGACCTCGGACAGATCGAACAGCACCAGCGTCTTGGGCTCGAGCTTGAGCAGCTGGCGCGACAGTTCGGCGCCGATTGAGCCGCCCGCGCCGGTGATCATCACCACCTTGCCCTGCACATTGGCGGCCAGCAGTTCGAGATTGGGCGTGACCGGATCGCGCCCCAACAGATCCTCGACGTCGATCGGCCGGAGGTCGCTCACCTGGACGGTGCCCGAGGCGATCTCCTCGAGCGCCGGCAGCGTCTTGACCACCACCGGAAAGGCCTCCAGCACCTTGAGCGCCAGCCTGCGCTCGCCGCGCAACGCCGATGGCGTGGCCAGCAGCACCTCGGTCACATTCTCATCGGCGATCACTTTGCCGATCTTCTCCGGCCGCAGCACCTTGACGCCATGCACCAGCTGGCCGGCGAGCGACGGATTGGGGTCGATGAAGGCGACGGTCTTGTAGCCGCCGGTCTCGTTCAGCGCGCGCAGCAGCTGGATGCCGATGGTTCCGGCGCCGTAGATGATGACCGATTTCCGCTCGTCGAAGCTCACCGGCCGATGTTCGGGCGCGCCCCTGAGCAGCAGCGCACCAGCCCATTGCCGGCTGAGGCGAGTGAGCAGCGCGGCGATCAGGGCATAGATCACAATCACCGACCGCGGATGGTCCTTGACGGCCATCATCAGCACCATCACCGCCCACAGCAACGCTGCGATGACCACCGCGACATAGATCCTGGTGGTGCCCTCTGGACCGATGAAGCGGGTGACGAGCTTGTACAGTCCGCGCATATAGAAGACGCCGACGCCGATGAGCGGCGCCGCGATCAGCAACACCCATTTATCGAGGCTCGGCGGGACGTAGAGATGGCTCAGGCGCAGCGTGTAGGCGCCCCAAATCGCCAGGCTCAACAGCACAAGGTCGTTGACGATCAGCAGGGCCCGCTTGAACCAGCGGGGACGCTCGATCAGCCATAAGGCGAGACGCATGAAGGGCTACCCCGAAACCGATCTTGAAGCCGGGTCAAATTTCGCCCGCGGGAGAATGGGTTGCACCTTAACCGAAGCCTGCCGGGAACGGAAGTGAGCGTCGGCTGATCATCGAAAACCGCGGAAAGCGGAGCTTCGCCGCGCCCCGCCGGTCAGCCGAGGATCAGCACATGCAGGCGGCTCGGACCGTGGGCGCCGCGCACGATGGTCTGCTCGATATCGGCCGTCCGCGACGGCCCGCTGATCAGGTTGACGGTTCGGGGCAGCCGGCCCTCGCCATAGCTCGCCCGCAGCCGGTCCCACGCCTCTTCGTAACAGCCGACGATATCGGACGCGGCGATCAGCACGGTATGGGCCTCGGGCAGGAAATTCAGACTGGTCGGGTTGTCGACGCCGGACACCAGGAACAAGGTCCCGGTCTCGGCCGCTGCCACCGTCGCGCGCGACAGCGCGGCCCGGTCGTCCGGCTCGGCGCGGCCAAACGCGCGCTCGATGTCCCAGGCTTCGCGCCACGGCAGCGCGGCCAGGACCGGGTCGGCGCCCATGCGGATCTGCGGCGGCAGATTGCAGGTGCCGAGATAGGAGGCGATGGCGCCGACAGCCTCCTTCGGCGTGGCGACCCGGCTCACATCCGCCCCCTGCTTGGTGAGCATGGTGGTGAACAGCGTCATGCGCTCCGCGCCGCTGCGCATGGCGCGCGATGGGACCGTGCCGCGCGGGTGGCGCTCGAGCCGCCGCGTGACCGCGCTCCGCCGGGCCCGGTCCAGGCTCGCCACGCCGAGCGCTGTGCGGATGCGGTCCAGCACCGTGGTGCGGGCGTCGTCGGCGTTGCTCATGAACGTCCCTTTCGCCGCGCGCTGGCGAACAAGCGATGGAATGTCTTGCCTTGCGGGGCAGGGAGGTCGCGCGTCGCGGTCCAGGCCTTGAGCAGCGGCGCCTGGCTCAATCTGCCCCGCGCCCCGGCGCGCCGCGCCATGAACCCGGCAATGGCGCCGGCCAGCGCGTGATAGAGCCGGGGGCGCTTGGCGGCATAAGCCCACAATTTCAGCGCCAGCCGCTCCGACAGTCTCGCGTTGCCGCGGGTGAAATCGCGCTCGCGCCAGCTCCGCATCATGTCCGGCAGCGGGATGTCCATCGGGCAGACCGCCTCGCACCGGCCGCAGAAGCTCGACGCGTAAGGCAGGTCGCGGGCGCGATCGATGCCTTCGAGCTGCGGCGTCAGCACCGCGCCCATGGGCCCGGGATAGATCGAGCCGTAGGCATGACCGCCGATGGCGCCGTAGACCGGACAATGATTGAGGCAGGCGCCGCAGCGGATGCAGCGCAGCATATCGGCAAACTCGTTGCCGAGCATCTCGCTCCGGCCGTTGTCGAGCAGCACCACGTGGTAGGCGGCGGGTCCGTCGGGATCGACGTCGCGCTTCGGCCCGGTGACGAAGGTGGTGTAGGTGGTGATCTCCTGCCCCGTCGCCGAGCGGGCGAGCAGCCGCAGAATGGTCATGGCGTCTT
The DNA here is from genome assembly GCA_038209695.1 of Hyphomicrobiales bacterium. Lineage (GTDB taxonomy): Bacteria > Pseudomonadota > Alphaproteobacteria > Rhizobiales > Methyloligellaceae > Methyloceanibacter. The sequence continues at coordinate 1,342 of JBBQXL010000089.1, read as the reverse complement.
CCAGGGTCGGCACGATCTTCTCGATCGAGGCGACGATGATGTGCATGCGCGGCAGCGTCGAGACGAGGTCGCCGTTGCCCTCATTGGTGACGATCACCGACGAGCCGGTCTCGGCGATCAGCAGATTGGCGCCGGTAATGCCCACATCAGCGGCGATGAATTTCTCGCGCAGGACTTTGCGCGCCTCGGCCACCAGATATTGCGCCTGGTCGAGCCGCCGTTCGCGCGGCAGGCGCTGATGCTTGCGGCGGAAATCGGCCTCGATGGTCTCCTTGTTGAGATGGATGACCGGGGCGATGATGTGGCTCGGCCGCTCGCCCCTCAGCTGCACGATATATTCGCCGAGATCGGTCTCGACCGCCTCGATTCTAGCGGCCTGGAGATGGGCGTTGAGGGCGATCTCCTCGGTTACCATCGACTTGCCCTTGGTGACGAGCTTGGCGCCCGCCTCCTGGCACAGCTTCAAGATAATGGCGCGGGCGTCGGCGGCGCTCGGCGCGTAATGGACCTGGCCGCCGCTGTCGATCACTTTGGTTTCATAGGCCTCGAGATAGAGATCGAGATGGGCGAGCGTATGGTCCTTGATGGCCCGCGCATCCTCGCGCAGCGCGTCGAACTCGGGCAGCTTGGCCTTGGCCGCTTCGCGCTTCACCACGAAGCCGCGCTTGACGTTCTGCAGCGCCTTCTGCAAGGCGGGATCGGCGAGCGCCCGGGCCGCGCCGGCCTTGAAATTATGCTTCCCGTTGGCCATCCCCCGCGCCCGCCCTCAGCGTTTCTGCCGCGGGGCCGCGATGGCGGGTTCCTCGGTCATGCCGGCCAGCACCTCCGCTACATGGCGCGCCTCGACCCCAGACCGCGCCCGGGACAGCCGGCCGGCGATATGCATCAGGCAGCCGAGATCGCCGGCGAGCACGGTGGCGGCGCCGGAGCCGACAATGTCGTGCACCTTGGCGTCGACGATGGCGGTGGAGATGTCCGGATATTTCACCGCAAACGCGCCGCCGAACCCGCAGCACACGTTGCTTTCGTCGAGCTCAACCAGCGACAGGCCGGCGACGCTCGACAGCAATTGCCGCGGCGCATCGTGGACATGCAGCTCGCGCAGGGACGAGCAGGAATCGTGATAGGTGACGCTGGCTTCATAGGCGGCATCGACTTGAGTGACCCCGAGCACGTCGACCAGGAACGAGGTTAGTTCGAAGCTCTTGGCGGCCAGCGCTTCGGCGCGCTCGGCAAAATTGGGATCGTCGGCGAGGAGGCGCGGATAATGCAGCCGCAACATGCCGGCGCACGAGCCCGACGGCGCCACCACAAAGTCGAAACGCTCGAACGCCGCGACCAC
>JBBQXL010000088.1:0-7839 GCA_038209695.1 Hyphomicrobiales bacterium | reverse complement strand
GGGTTGGTTGCATGAGGCGCGCCGTAAGGCGCGCCCAAGATGAATGGCCATCACCCCTCACGGGGTACAGAACCCGGCTTACAGGCTTGGTGACATGTTACGGCCGGCGCGTGGGTGACCCCCTCGCGCCGGTCTCCAATTTTGGGGGTAGGGGTCCTAATTGAACTTCTGGGCCCTATTGCGCGTTCACTAGACAGAACTGATCCCAGCGAAAGGAGACCCCCATGCTTGGTTGGGCCTTAACGTTCCTCGTGATCGCGCTGATCGCGGCTGCTCTCGGCTTCGGCGGAATCGCCGGGGCCTCGGCGAGCATTGCCCAGATCATCTTCTACGTGTTCCTGGTGCTGCTGCTGATATCCCTCGTCATGCACTTCGTCAGGGGCGCAGCGCGCTAGCATCATCCAGAGCGGTACCGACGTCGGGCCGGCGCTCGCAATGCGCCGGCCCGATTCACATCGGCCTGGATGATCTCGCGCGAAATCAGGCGAGGTCGAAACGATCCGCGTTCATCACCTTGGTCCACGCCGCTAAGAAGTCCTTCACGAACTTCGCCTTCGAGTCCGAGCACGCATAGACCTCCGCGAAGGCCCGGAGCTGCGAGTGCGAACCGAAGATCAGGTCGACGCGGGTCCCGGTCCACTTCAGATCCTTCGTTTGGCGATCGCGGCCCTCGAATACGTCGTCGCCGGCGGGCGCCCAAAGCGTACTCATGTCGAGCAGGTTGACGAAGAAGTCGTTGGTCAGGGTTCCCGGCGTCTTGGTGAAGACTCCGTGCTTTGAACCGCCGGCATTGGCACCGAGCACACGCAAGCCGCCGACGAGCACCGTCAATTCCGGCCCGGTCAGCCTCAGCAGTTGCGCCCGATCCACCATGGCCTCCTCAGGCGCCATGAACTGGTGCTTGTTGCTGAGATAGTTGCGGAAGCCGTCGGTCCGCGGTTCGAGCGGCGCGAACGAGGGAGCGTCGGTCTGCTCCTGCGACGCGTCCATGCGCCCCGGCGTGAACGGCGCCTTGACGTCGACGCCGGCATCCTTCGCGGCCTTTTCGATTGCCGCCGTGCCGCCGAGGACGATCAGGTCGGCGAGCGAGACTTTTTTGCCATCCTTCTGCGCGCCGTTGAACGCCTGCTGGATGACTTCGAGCGTCGACAGCACCTTGGCCAGCGCGGGCGGATTGTTGACCTCCCAGTCCTTCTGGGGGCTGAGGCGGATGCGCGCGCCGTTGGCGCCGCCGCGCTTGTCGGAGCCGCGGAACGTCGACGCCGACGCCCAAGCCGTCGCGACGAGCTGCGGCACCGTGAGGCCGGACGTGAGTATCTTGGCCTTCAGCGCGGCAATGTCCTCGTTCCCGATCAGTTCATGGTTCATCGGCGGGATCGGGTCCTGCCAGATTAGCGTCTCCTTAGGCACGAGCGGGCCGAGGTAGCGCGCGACCGGGCCCATGTCGCGATGCGTGAGCTTGAACCACGCACGGGCGAACGCGTCCGCGAACTGGTCCGGATGCTCGTAGAAGCGCCGCGAGATCTTCTCGTAGACCGGGTCGAAGCGCAGCGACAGATCAGTGGTCAACATGGTCGGCACATGCTTCTTCGACGGGTCGTGGGCGTCCGGGACATCGGCTTCCGCGCCCTTAGCCCTCCACTGAAAGGCACCGGCTGGGCTCTTCTCCAGTTCCCATTCAAACTTGAACAGGTTGTCGAAGAAGTGATTGCTCCACTTCGTCGGCGTCTGCGTCCAGGTGACTTCAGGCCCGCCGGTGATGGTGTCGCCGCCGAAGCCCGTGCCATGTTTGCTCTTCCAGCCAAGGCCCTGATCCTCGACGGCGGCCGCTTCCGGCTCGGGACCGAGCAGCGACGGATCGCCGGCGCCGTGAGTCTTGCCGAAGCTGTGGCCGCCGGCGATCAGGGCGACGGTCTCCTCGTCATTCATTGCCATGCGGAAGAACGTTTCGCGGATGTCCTTGGCCGCCGCGACGGGGTCCGGATTGCCGTTCGGCCCTTCGGGATTGACGTAAATGAGGCCCATCTGCACCGCGCCGAGCGGCTCGCTAAGCTGGCGTTCGCCGCTGTAGCGTTCGTCGCCGAGCCACGTTCCTTCGGGACCCCAGTACAGCTCTTCGGGCTCCCAGACATCGACGCGGCCGCCGGCGAAACCGAACGTCTTGAAGCCCATCGACTCCAGCGCGACGTTGCCGACGAGGACCATGAGGTCAGCCCAGGAGATTTTCCGGCCGTATTTCTGCTTGATTGGCCATAGCAGCCGGCGCGCCTTGTCGAGGTTGGCATTGTCCGGCCAGGAGTTGAGGGGGGCGAAGCGCTGCTGGCCGGCACCGGCGCCGCCGCGGCCATCGGTGGTCCGGTAGGTTCCCGCGCTGTGCCAGGCCAGGCGGATGAACAGGCCGCCGTAATGACCGAAGTCAGCCGGCCACCACGGCTGCGAGTCGGTCATCAAGGCACGCAGGTCCGCTATCACGGCGTTCAGATCGAGGCTCTTGAACGCCGCGGCATAGTCGAACGTCTCGCCCATCGGGTCGGACAGGGAAGAGTTGTGGTGGAGAACACTCAGGTCCAGTTGGTCCGGCCACCACTCGCGGTTGGACCTGAACTTCGTGTGCATCACCGGGCATTTGCCCGCATCATCAACTTTAGCGTCCATGTTTTCTCCGATCGGACCTTGAGGGTCTTCGTTGCGCGGAAGGCCGCACCATGGGAGTGGCGCAGCATAAGAGCAAATCGTATTTGCCTATCGCCGCCATAAGGAACACTTATGGACGCGAGCCGGGCGGGATCAACCGCCGATAAAGCCCTTGATCAGCGCGAGCGTGCTCGCCGGCTGCTCTTCCTGGGGCATGTGCCCGCAATCCTCGATCAGCCGCAGGGTGGAGTTGGGCAGCGTCCGCCTCAGTTTGATGCCGACCTCGAGCGGCACGATGCGGTCGTGGTCGCACCATAGGATCAGCGTCGGCAGCTCGATGGTCTTGTAGCGCTCGGACAGCTGTTCGATGTCCTCCGGCACGATCTGCCGCGCGCTATGAATGATGGCATGCTTGCCGGCCGCGGTCTTGAGCGGCGCGGCATAGAGCTCGATCTCCTCCGGATCGATCTTGCTGTCGTCGAAATAGGCGATTTGCAGCGCCACCCGGGTCTGGACCGAGGGCGGCACCATGCGCACGCCGAGTTGCGACACCAGCGGCACGTCGAGCAGGCGGAAGAACACCGGGATGTTTTGTGGGTAGGCGATCGAATCGAGTAGCACCAGCCGGGTGATGCGCCCATCGAGCCGCTGATTGGACTGCAGCGCCAACAGGAGCGCGACCCCGCCGCCGAACGAATGCCCGACCAGCGTCAGGTTGCGCAGGTCCTTCTCCTCGATGAGCTGGGCCAGCAGCTCGGCCTGGTCATAAACCGAATAATGCTCGTCGAACGGCTTGTCCGACTGGCCGAAGCCTTTGAGGTCGACGGCGATGACCCGGTGCGTCTTCGCCAGCTCCGGCGCCACGAACCGCCAGGTAAAGGTGCTGGTGCCGAAGCCGTGGATGAGGAGGAGGGGCGAGCCGTTACCCTCCTCGTGGTAGTAGAGCTTAACCGGGGCGTCGGGCGGTCCAAGCCTAGCATAGGGCCCGTCGAGCGCATCGCTGGCGCTGAGTCCGCAAGAGCCGAGCGCCAAAGCAAAGGCGGCAAGGACCAGCGTCGCCCTCGGGTCTCCGTTAATCATCCGCCCTCAGACCCGCAGGTCCCTCGTCGTGACGCAACTGAGAGCTTTGGCTCAGCCCCGTTGCTGCCCCTGCGTCGCCCGCGAATCAGCAGCGGAAACGCATCACCATGCCATTTGCCCTTGTAGCCTGCTTCGTCGGAGAGCGGCAATCGGCGCGGTTAACCAGAAGTAAACACCGGCACGGCAGTTTTGCGGCGTTATCCCCAGCGAAGACGGGTATCTCCCGGCGCTTTCCATTGACGCCCATGAAATCCCATGTTATCCCATAATTGCCCGTTCGGTGAGTAAGTGGGGGAGGTTGGCCGCGTTCCTTAGAGGCCACGGGGGGATCTGCGCCGCCTCTCCCACCATTTTCCGATCACGGGGGTCTCGCACTCAAGGGTTGTTAGTCACTCGTCGCTCCGGGTGCGCATGAGGGGGAGATGGACCAGTTTGTGTCGGCATTCACCAATAAGATCGACACCAAAGGCCGCGTTTCGGTCCCGGCTTCTTTCCGCACTGTCCTCGCCAAAGACACCCTCGACGGCATCTATTGCTATCCCTCGCTCGATGCGCCCGCGCTCGACGCCGGCGGCAAGCGCTTGGTCGACAAGATCAACGCTCTGGTCGAGGACCTTGCCCCTTATTCCGATGAGAAGGACCAGCTCGCCACCGCCTTGTTCGGCACCAGCGAGATCCTGTCCATCGATCAAGACGGACGCACCATGCTCCCTGAGCGCTTGCGCGAGCATGCCGGCATCACCACCCACGTCACTTTTGTCGGCCTCGGCGAGAAATTCCAGATGTGGGAGCCGAAGCGATTTGAAGCTCATCTCGCGGGGGCGCGCCAGAAAGTGCGCGACCTACGCAAACTACTCGGCGCGGGGCGTCGCGGAAGCGGCGGGCCAGAGGGAGCACGGGAATGATGGCGGGTCGCGGCAAGCATTTGGCTTCCGCCGGCGGACCGGCCCGCCACATTCCCGTGATGCTCTCCGAGGTTCTTGCCGCGCTTGAGCCCAAGGACGGCGAGATCGTCGTCGACGGGACGTTCGGGGCGGGCGGCTACAGCGAAGCCCTGCTTGAGCAGGCCGATTGCAAAATCATCGCCATCGACCGCGACCCCGAGGCTTTTCGCCTGAGCGGTCAGCTGGCCGAGCGTTATCCCGGCCGATTGCTGGCCGTGCTCGGCCGCTACAGCGAGATGGATGAGCTTGCCGCCAGCGAAGGGTTCACCTCGGTCGATGGCGTGGCGCTCGATCTCGGCGTCTCCTCGATGCAACTGGACGAGCCGGCCCGGGGCTTTTCATTCATGCAGGACGGCCCACTCGACATGCGCATGGGGCAGGGTGGGCCTTCCGCCAGCGACATCGTCAATACCTTGCCGGAACAAGAGCTTGCCGAGATCTTCCACAAGCTCGGCGAGGAGCGGCGCGCGCGCGCCATCGCCAAGGCCATCGTGGCGCGGCGGGCCGAGCAGCCGATCCTCACCACCGCCGAGCTCGCCGACCTCGTGTCCCGCGTGCTCGGCCGCAAGCACGACGATAAGAAGCACCCCGCCACCCGCACCTTCCAGGGCCTTCGCCTCTATCTCAACGACGAGCTTGACGAGCTGGCCAACGGCCTCGCCGCCGCCGAGCGGTTGCTTCGGGCGCGCGGCCGTCTGGCCGTCGTCACGTTCCATTCTCTGGAAGACCGCATCGCCAAGCGCTTCTTCACCAGCCGCAGCGCGCCCCCGCCGCGCGCCTCCCGCCACCTGCCGGAGGCCACCGGCGAAATTCTTGCGCCAAGCTTCCGGCTTCTTAACCGGCGTCCGCTAGAACCGAATCAGGCCGAGATCAGACGGAATCCTCGTGCGCGCTCAGCCCGACTCAGGGCCGCCGAGCGCACCGAGGCGCCCGCTCATCCTCTCGACCTAGCCGCGCTCGGGGTGCCGCGGCTTAGCTTTTGCATGTGAGGCTCGACTTCAGTTCGCGAGTATCAAAATGCTGCGTTTCGTCAATATCTGCCTCGTCCTGGGCCTGGTTGCGCTGGCTTATGGCATCTATCAAGTGAAGTACCAGGCCCGCGGCCTGGACACTGAGATCGGCTCGCTTGGCAAGCGGATCGACGATGAGCGCGATGCGATCGCCGTCCTGCGGGCCGAGTGGAGCCTGCTCAACCGTCCCGAACGGATCGACCGGCTCGCACAGAAATATCTGAAGGTCGCGCCGGCCAAGCCGCTCCAGCTGGTCACGCTCGACACGGTGACGGACCGCGATTTCGACCGCACCCGCATAGAAGTGGCCGCGCCCGCGCCGGTGGCGAAACTGGCCAAGCCCGCCGTCAAGCCGGCATCCGCCGTCGCCAGCGTGACCGAGACCGATACCCCGCTCGCTTCCGCGCCCTGGCCTGAAGCCAAGGTGATGCGGCCGGTCCAAGCTTCAGCCCAATAGACTGCGAACCACCAGTGCCTGACACCGCAAGATCAGATCCCGCCACCGCTCGCGCCGAGCGGGCCTACCTTGCGCGTAGCCGCTATCGCTTCCGGCTCGCCTGTCTCGCATTTGCGCTGGCCTTCCTGTCGATCGGCGGGCGCTTGGTGACGCTCGGCTTCGCCGATACCGGGCAGAGCTCGGGCGGCCTCTACGACATTTCCTCGACCGTCCATCGTCCCGACATCTTCGATCGGCATCGGCGGCTGCTCGCCACCGACATCAAGGGCGCGACGCTTTACGCCGACCCGGCCCGGGTGATCGACATCGACGAGTTGGCCGAGCAGGTCACCAGCGTCCTTCCCGACGTCAGCGCTAAGGACCTCCGCTCCCGACTGAGGAAGGGGAGCCGCTTCGTCCGTATCAAGCGCGAACTGACGCCGAGGCAGCAGGCCGAGATTCACGAGCTCGGTCTGCCCGGTCTCGGCTTCATCGAGGAATTTCGTCGCGTCTATCCGGTCGGCGCCACCGCCAGCCACGTGGTCGGTCTGGTCGACGTCGACAACAAGGGCCTCGCCGGCATCGAGAAATTCATCGACGACAATCCCCAGCTCACCATGATCGGCGAGGAGGCGATGACGCTCTCGCTCGATCTCGGCGTGCAGCATGTGCTGCGCGAGGAGCTTGGCCGCGCCGTTGCCGCCTATCAGGCCAAAGCCGCCGCCGGGATCGTCATCGACGTGCATTCGGGCGAGGTCGTGGGGCTCGCCTCGCTGCCGGACTACGATCCCAATCACCGCGAGCAGGCCCTCGACAAGGAACGGCTGAACCGCATCGGCTTCGGCGTCTACGAGATGGGCTCGGTATTCAAGGTGTTCACCGTGGCCGGCGTGCTCGATATGGGCCTGGCCAATATGCGCTCGCACTACGACGCCTCGAGCCCGATCCACTACGCCTCGTTCACTATCGATGACTTCCACGGCAAGCGGCGCTCCTTGAGCGTGCCCGAGGTCTTTATCTATTCGTCGAATATCGGCGCGGCCAAGATGGCGCTGCAGATGGGCGTCGACCGTCATCGCGCCTTCCTCACCAAGCTCGGCTTGCTGAGCCGTGTTCCCACCGAGCTCGGCGAAAGCGCCGCGCCGATCATTCCTGCCCATTGGCAGAAGCTGAACACGATGACCATCGCCTTCGGCCACGGTCTGTCGGTGACGCCGCTCCAGCTGGCCGCCGCGACGTTGCCGCTGGTCAATGGCGGGATCGCCGTGAGCCCCACCTTCCGGCCGCGCTCGCGCGAACAGGGCATGAGCGAGGGCCACAGGGTGCTCAAAGCCGAGACCAGCGCCGCCCTATTAAACATGATGCGCCTTAATGTGCTGAAAGGCACCGGCAAGCGCGCCGATGCCGATGGCTACCGCGTCGGCGGCAAGACCGGCACCGCCGAGAAAGTGGTGCACGGGCGCTATTCGACCTCGGCGCTGCTGACCAGTTTCCTTGCCGCCTTTCCCACCGATGCCCCGGAATATCTGGTGCTGGTGATGATCGACGAGCCGCAACGAGTGGCTGAAACGAACAATCACGCCACCGCCGGCGTCAATGCCGCGCCGACCGCCGGGAAGATCATCGCGCGGATTGCGCCCATCCTTGGCGTGGAGCCGAAGCTCGACGCCGATCAGCTCAAATTTGACGCCAAGGTGCTCGCCTCCTATTAAAAGACGCCTGCCCACTCAAGGGG
>JBBQXL010000087.1:0-7959 GCA_038209695.1 Hyphomicrobiales bacterium | reverse complement strand
GATCCGCTGGCCATCACCGACTGCATGAATTTTGGCAATCCGGAGCGGCCCGAGATCATGGGCGAGTTCGCATCCGCGATCGAAGGCATGGCCGAAGCTTGCACGGCACTGTCCTTCCCGGTCGTGTCTGGCAATGTCTCGCTCTACAACGAGACCAACGGCATCGCCATCCCGCCCACGCCGGCCATCGGCGGCATCGGGCTGATCCCCGACCTTGCCCACATGGCCACGGTCGCGCTCAAGCGCCAAGGCGATCTGCTGATGCTGCTCGGCGCCGAGGCCGGTCATCTCGGCCAGTCGCTCTATATGCAGGCGGTGTTGGAGCGGTTGCACGGCGCGCCACCTCCGGTCGATCTCGATGCCGAGCGCCGCGCCGGCGATCTCGTCAGAGGGCTGATCAGGGACGGGTGCCTGACCGCGGTGCACGATGTGTCGGACGGCGGGCTGCTGGTAGCGATTGCCGAAATGGCGCTGGCCGGGGGCCATGGGGTCGAGCTCGATGCCGTCCCGGCCCCCCTGCCCGCTCATGCGCTCTGGTTCGGCGAGGACCAGGCGCGCTACGTGGTGGCGGCGCCGCCCGAGCACGCCGACGCCATCCACAAGGCCGCGGCCCGGGCCAAGGTCCCACTCAGGCTGCTGGGCACAGTGGGTGGCGATGCCATCCGGCTCGACGGCGAGCCGGAGTTGCCGCTGGCGGCGCTCAAGGCGGCGCATGAGGACTGGTTGCCGCGCTTCATGGCGCAACGCTAAGATCGCCGGAGACAAGGAGCACGAAGATGGCCATGGCGGCCGACGATATCGCGCGGCTCATCAAAGAGCGCTTTCCCGACGCCGAGATCCGCATCGAGGACCTCGCCGGCGACGGCGACCATTATTCGGCGACCATCGTGTCGGAGGCGTTTCGCGGCAAGACGCGCGTGCAGCAGCATCAGATGGTCTATGACGCGCTCAAGGGAAATATGGGCGGCGCGCTGCACGCTCTTGCGCTCAAGACTGCCGCGCCATAGCTATTGTCCAGCGTCAAAGAGGATCGAGACGATGAACCCACAGACTGATGTCCAGAACTGGATCAAGAACGAGGTCGCCAGCAACGACGTGGTGCTGTTCATGAAGGGCGACAAATCGGCCCCGCAATGCGGCTTCTCCATGCAGGTGGCGCAGATCCTCGGCCATCTCGGCGTCAACTTCAAAGACATCAACGTGCTCGAGAACATGAGCGTGCGCGACGGCATCAAGGCCTATTCCAACTGGCCGACCATCCCGCAGCTCTACGTCAAGGGTGAGTTCATCGGCGGCTGCGACATCGTGCGTGAGATGTTCCAGGCCGGCGAGCTGCAGGAGCTGCTCACGGAAAAAGGCGTGGCGCATAACGCCCAGACGCTGCCGGCCTAGCTCGAAGCGGCTATTCGCAGCCGATGATGATGTCGCCCGGGTTGATCATCAGGATCACCTGTTTGCCCTCGTAGAGCTTAAGCGTCTCCAGCGATGCGATGGTGACGCTGGCCTCGAGGGTGGTATCGCCGGGAACCGCGACATAGACGATGGCCGTCACCGCGCCTTTGCGGATCTCCATGATCTTGCCTTTGATCTGGTTGCCGGTGCTGAATTTCATCTCGGGCATGGTCTAGTCTCCCGCCTCAGCTGAGATTGCCGCAGAACCGCTGGATGCGGCGGCACGCCTCTTCCAGCGCGGTGATGCCGGTCGCATAGGAGATGCGGAAAAAGGGCGACAGCCCGAACGCCGCGCCGTGCACCACGGCGACTCCTTCCTCCTCGAGCAGAGCGGTGGCGAAGTCCTCGTCATTGCCTAGCGTCTTGCCACCTTTGGTGGTCTTGCCGATGGTGCCGGCGCAAGACGGATAGACATAGAACGCGCCTTCGGGCTTGGGGCAGGAAATGCCCTTGGCATGGTTCAGCATGGCGACCACCAGATCGCGCCGTTCCTGGAACGACTTGACCCAATCCTTCAAGAAGTCCTGCGGCCCTTCGAGCGCTTCGACCGCGGCCCATTGGCTGATCGAGCACGGGTTCGAGGTCGACTGCGATTGCAGCGTGGCGATGGCCTTGATCAGGGGCTCCGGCCCGCCGCCATAACCGATACGCCAGCCCGTCATGGAGTAAGCCTTGGACACCCCGTTCAAGGTGAGCGTGCGGTCCCTGAGCTTGGGCTCGACCGCGGCGGGCGTGGTGAATTTGAAGCCGTCATAGACCAGGTGCTCATAGATGTCGTCGGACAGCACCCACACCCGGTCGTGCTTGACCAGCACGTCGGTGAGCGCCTTGATCTCGTCGGCGGTATAGGCGACGCCGGTCGGGTTGGACGGCGAGTTAAAGATGAACCATTTGGTCTTGGGCGTGATCGCTCGCGCCAGGGCCTCGGGCTTCAGCTTGAAACCGTCCTCGACCTTAGCCTCGACGATGACCGGCTCGGCCCCGGCCAGCAGCACGATGTCGGGATAGCTCACCCAATAGGGCGACGGGATGATGACCTCGTCGCCGGGATCGAGCGTGGCGAGCAGCGCATTGTACAGCACCTGCTTGCCGCCCGAGCCGACCGTGATCTCAGACGGCTTATAGGCAAGCCCGTTCTCGTGCTTGAACTTCTCGACGATCGCCCGCTTCAGCTCGGGGATGCCGTCGACCGCGGTGTATTTAGTTTCGCCGCGCTTGATCGCCTCGATCGCCGCCTGCTTGATGTTGTCGGGCGTGTCGAAATCAGGCTCGCCGGCGCCAAGGCCGATGACGTCGAAGCCGGCCGCCTTCAGCTCGCGCGCCTTGCTGGTAATAGCCATGGTCGGCGAAGGCTTGACGCGTTCGAGCGTGCGGGCGACCAGTCCCATGTCGATCTCCTGGAAGAAAATGTTGCAGTGCAGCGGGCGCGCGCACCCTAAGCAAGGGCGCGATTGGCCGCAAGCCTTATGGCGCAAAAAGCCACAGGCGCGGGCCATCGACCCGCGCCTGCTGCATTGTTAGGCACTCAAAGCGTGCGGACCGTTAAGCGGCCTCGCGATTGAGCTTGCCTTCGGCCAGCTTGGTCAGCGCCCGGTCGGCGTTATATTCCTGGTCGAGCGTCTGCTGGAGCAGGCTGGCGGCGTCTTTCATGCCGAGTTGCTTGGCCCAGGCGATCATGGTGCCGTAGCGGGCGATCTCGTAATGCTCGACGGCCTGAGCATCGGCGATCATGCCGGCATCGAGGACGTCGGGATCCTTGGCCTCTTTCATGTCTTCGGCGCCCTCCTCGAGGATGCCCTTGATGGCCGCGCAGGTTTTCGCGGTGGGTTTCAGGTCGCATAGCGCGAACACCTGCTCGAGGCGTTCGACCTGGCCTTCGGTCTCCTTGAGATGGTGCTCGAAGGCTTGGCGCAGCTGATCGGAATCGGCCTTCTTGGCCATCTTCGGCAGCGCTTTCAGAACCTGCTTCTCGGCGTAGTAGATGTCCTTGAGCAGGTTGACGAACAGATCCTCCAACGACTTGGTGACCGGCATGGTTGATGGCTCCTCGGGGTTAGCGGTTTGGCACGGGGGTGGGTGCGGCTCTCGGCCGGCGCGCTCATGTCGCGCCGTGAACCGTCCTGAAGAGCTAACTGTCCGCGCCAGCATCCGGTTCCCGGAGCGGCAGGATCATCTGGCGACCTGTGGATAATCGCATTTGCGCCACAGTTGTGGCGAGGAAACGGGCAGCGGGGCCACAATCCGGCTAAAGCCCCGCCCCATTGCCATGTTTGATTTTGCTTGGTGCCATCAGACGAGGCCAAAGTCGATGACCAATCGACGCCAAGCTCTGTGCTCCCGCGAGCCCCTGGCAACTTCCGTTTTCCTTTCTCTGATCCTGGTTTTTTTCTTCACGCTGCCAAGCATGCTGGTGCGGGCTGAACCGACGTCTTCCGGCGCCGGTGCTGCCGTGAGTGACGCCGAGCGCGTTGCCCCCGGCGACATGAACACCGGGGCGCTGCTGCTCCAGGGTGAGACTGGCGGCTTGGTCGATGCGCCGCGGCTGGCGACCGATGTCGTCATGACGGTCAACGGCACCATCGCCCGCGTCACCGTAACCCAACGCTTCGAGAACCCATCGGATCGCTGGCTCGAAGGCATCTATGTCTTTCCGCTGCCCGAACAGTCGGCGGTCGACGCGCTCCACATGGAGATCGGCGATCGGGTGATCGAGGGCGAGATCAAGGGGCGCGACGCGGCCAAGCAGGCCTATGAGGCGGCGAAGGACGCCGGCCAGAAGGCGAGCCTGGTCGAGCAGGAGCGCCCCAATATTTTCACCAACTCGGTGGCCAATATCGGCCCGCACGAGGCCATCGTCGTCCGCATCGAATATCAGGAAACGGTCAAGCAGGACGGAGGCGTCTATTCGCTGCGCTTCCCGCTGGTGGTTGCGCCTCGCTATAACCCAAGGGCTGGCGAGGTAACCCCGGTCGATTACGGCGGAAAGCCCGCGCCGGTCGATCCGGTGCCGGTCCGCGACCGCATCACCCCGCCGGTGCTCGACCCGGCCAAGCCTCCCAAGATCAACCCGGTGTCGATCCAGGTGAAGCTCAATGCCGGCTTCGTGCTTGGCGACATCACGAGCTCGTTTCACCAGATCGCGCTCGACCGGACCGGCGACGAAACGGCCAGCCTAACCCTGGCCGGCGGCACAGTGCCGGCCGACAAGGACTTTGAACTGACCTGGAGCCCGAAGGCCGCCGCGGTGCCGCAGACCGCGCTGTTCCATGAGATCGTCAATGGGCAGGACTATTTGCTCGCCATGGTCACGCCGCCCACGCTGGACAGCGCCGCCAAGGTGCTGCCGCGCGAGCTGATTTTCGTCATCGACAATTCCGGCTCGATGGCCGGCACCTCGATCGCGCAGGCCAAGCAGAGCCTGCTGTTCGCGCTCGAGCATCTGCGCGCCGGCGACAAATTCAACGTGGTCCGGTTCGACGACACCATGGAGACCTTGTTCGTCCAGGCGGTCGATGCCACCTCCGAGAACCTGGCAATCGCCAAGGCGTTCGTGTCGCGGCTCGATGCCGAAGGCGGCACCGAGATGCTGCCCGCTCTGCAAGCGGCGCTGAACGATGCGACCCCGCAAGACGCCACCCGGCTGCGCCAAGTGGTGTTCCTCACCGACGGTTCGGTCGGCAACGAAGCGCAGCTGTTCACCGAGATCGCCAACCGTCTTGGCCGCTCGCGCCTGTTCACGGTCGGCATCGGCTCCGCGCCGAACAGCTATTTCATGCGCCGCGCCGCCGAGCTCGGCCGCGGCACCTTCACCGAGATTGGCGCGCAAGAGCAGGTGCTGGAGCGCATGAGCGCGCTGTTCGCCAAGCTGGAAAAACCGGTCATGCTGGGGCTCAAGGCCGAATGGCCGCAAGGCACCAGCGCCGAAGTGTGGCCCGATCCCCTGCCCGACCTTTATGCCGGCGAGCCGGTGGTGCTGTCGGCAAAGATCGGCGCCATGGGCGGGGAGCTGCATTTGTCCGGTATGTTCGACGGCAAGCCATGGACGGCGGGGCTGCGTATAGCCGACGCCATCGACGGCATGGGCGTCGCCAAGCTCTGGGCGCGCAGCAAGATCGCCTCGCTCGAGGGGAAGCTCTATAGCGGCGCGAACGATACCGACATCGACAAGGCGATCGAGACGGTCGCGCTCGAGCATCATCTGGTATCGAGCCAGACCAGCCTGATCGCCATCGACCAGACCAAGTCGCGGCCGGACGGCCAAGGTGTCGCCAGCGTCGAGATGCCGGTCAATCTTCCCGACGGCTGGCTCTACGACAAGGTGTTTGGGCCTCCAGGCCAGACGCAGCACGCGATGAAGGCCGCCGGACGGCCGAGCTATGACCGGTCGGGCGGCGGTTTCCTGAATTCCTTGATGCCGAACGCGCCACAGCAATTCGCCTTCGACGGCGGGGCCGGCACGGCGCAAGAAGTGACCGCCCCGACAATGGACGCGGCACCACCACTGCCTGCGTCTGAGCCCGACATAGACCAGGCGGATCTGCCCTCGACCGTCATTGCGGCTGAACCCGACATAGACCGGGCGGATCAAACCTATCCCGTGCTTCCGCTCACCGTGGTGCCGCAGCCCGACGCCAGTCCACTGACGTCGCTCAAGGCGCCGGACATGAACCAGCAACTCGCCATGCTGGCGCTCGTGCTCGCTGTGCTGAGCGCGCTGACATTCATCTTATGGCGTTACCACCGCCGCGATTATGCCTCCCCGCGGCGGATCGGGAGGAGGATCTGATGCTGAGACGGGGGTCCGCGCAGCTCCTCCTCCTCTTTTTCCGCCCACGCTCACTCGGGTGGACGATGGGGGCTATTGCCGGCTTGTTGATCGTCGCCGGTCTGATTCAAGCCGGCGGCGACTTCCCGCTCCTGACGCGGACCGGGCTTGCACAAATGATCCGCCAGAGTGCTTGGCAGCACGCGCTGGCCGGACTGCCCGAGCAGGCGCCCTGGCCATGGGCCGATACGCCAGCCGCAAGCGACGTCAAAGTGCCGCAACTCGGCCTCAGCGCCGCCATCGGCAAAGATGACAGCAGCGAGGACGATGACACGGTGCTCGGATCGTCGCTGCCCGCCTCCGACGAAGACCGGAAAGAGCCGCGCGCCAGGTTCAGCGAAGTGGGCATCGGCGACCGCATCACCGTCACCAGTGTTGACGGCGCGTCACGCGTCTATCGCGTGACCGGAAGCGGCGTGATCGACCCGCATCTGGCGGAGACCGATTCTTCGGCCAAGCCGGACATCGACCCCACGCTGGTCACCTGTCTGCCGCTCGACCCGGTGCTGGCAAGCTCGCTCCGGCTCGTCATCCAGGCGACCAGGGTCGAGCCTCCGGCGGCGCCGGAGCCAAGGCCCGAGCAAAAGCTGTAGGTTTTACTGCGCCGGCCGGCGGCGCTTCTTGACCGGCTTCGGGGCCGGCGCCGGTGCCGGTGTGGCCGCTTCGGCCGCGGCGGGCGCGGCGTCCGGCTCAGCCTCGGCCGCGGGCGCGTCTCCGGTCTGCGGAACATCCTGACCGGGCGCCAGTGCCGCGGCAGGCTGCTCGGACTGAGATGATTCCCCGCCATCGGGCGTCTCGCTGATGGTCGGCGCGGTGGGACGCCGTTCCGACTCGATTTTCTCCTTGAGGCGGTCGAGGCCGGTGCGATATTCGGCGCCGACGAAGCTGTCGAGCATCAAAGCCTTCCATCGCTTGAGCGGGCTCGAGCCCGAATCGTAGCCGAACGCCCAATTGACTTTGCTGCCTGACCCGGACGGTCCGACATCGAAAGAGCTGGTGCCGTCCAAGCCGTTGAAATTGACGGCGAGGTCGATATGCCGGTTAGGCTCGCTCTCGGTGATCTCCATGCTGCCGGTGCCGACCGACGGCGCCTTGCTGGTCCACTGGATCTGCGCCCCCTTGCCCGTCTCGGGCCCGGAATAGCTCACCGCCATTTGCGGATCGCGCACGCCCCAGGGCGACCAGTCGGCGAAGCTATGCAGATTGTTGAGGTAGGAAAACACCACCCCTTCCGGCGCGTTGATCACCACCGAACGGTTCACCGTGACATGAGCCGGCAGACCAAGCGCGACGGCGGCCAAAATGCCGACGAGAAACACAGTCCCTAGCACCAACCGCGTCATTGGACGCATCGCCCCGCCTCCTTACTCGTCGCATGCCCGACGGCCGCCAGCCCGAGGTTGGCCTTCCGCATCGCAATTGTAAACCGCTCGCAATTTGAGCAAAAACGATTACAGTCCGCCCGTCAATAAAGAGGGAGGGGCTAGGGATGAATCTGTCACCACCAACCACAGTCGTCTTTATCGTATCGGTGATTCTGGCGCTTTTGGCCTTGATTGGCAAATTCGCGGTAATTCCGTTCTTCACCGACAACGGCTTCTGGGTCGCCATCGTCGCCTATGTCGTGCTGGCGGTCGGCAATCTGTTCAGAGGCGTCTAGCCTTTGCGCGGCCTCCGGGCGG
>JBBQXL010000086.1:0-8141 GCA_038209695.1 Hyphomicrobiales bacterium | reverse complement strand
TGAGGACAAGCTCGCGGCCGCCGGTTTCGAACAGAGCGACATCAGGGGCGCCATGTTTGCGCCCTTGCGGCTGATGCACAAACTGTCGCCGAGACTCGCAACCTCGATCTCGAAATGGACACTGCCGCGCGAGAGCTGGCTATCGGACGGGCCGGTCTCACGCTCGCTGTCGGGTCATCTCATCGCCGTCGCGCGGCGGGGAACTTGAGGGTCACCGTGCGGCATCTTCCGGCTGATCGTCGGGCATGCGCGCCTGCAATGCAGGCGCAAATCGCAAAATAGTATCGTCGTAGACCGTTTCGGCCTCGATCATGTCGATGAGGCGTTGGCGCTTACTGGGATCGGTGTGAGATCTATGCGAGGACCCGCCGGGCATGAACCGCGCCATGTTGAGCTTCGCGGTGAACTCCTCCCGCGAGCGTGAATAATAGTGATTGACGCGCAGCACGTCACCTGATGGGCGCGTCGATTTGTCGGCGGTTACCTTCGCCTTGCGCTCGTCGAAGCCTCCCGTGAAGCCGGCGGCGAGATCGAAAAGATGAGCGCTATTGACCGCGACGACCTCCGCGGGGTTCACGATGCTTTTCCATTTCAAGAGCTTCGCGTGTCGCGCCGGCGGGGGGAAGGGCGCGCGTTGCGTATAGTTTTCGATCACGAGCCCGGGCACCGGCGTGTCGTGAGCGGAAAAGCCGAACATGAACCACGGCACACAGACGCTTGGACAATCCTCGTACCCTCGCAGCACCGAGACAAGATCGGGAGCCTCGACCGGGAACAAGAACTCATCCAGGTCTATGAACGCCATCCAGCGGAAGTCGGGGCCAAAATTATGGAGCGCATGAGCATAGGCATGACGCTGAGGGCTCACTTCCTTGTCGAAAGTCGCCCACGGGATCAAGGTCACGAATCCGTCCTTGACGAAAGGCGCGACGATTTCCGCGGAATCGTCCGTGCTGCCGTTGTCGTAGAGATAAACCTGCTCGGCACCCATGAGGCGCTGAAACTCGAGCCACTCGCGCAGATAGCGGCCCTCGTTTTTCGCAACGGTCATGACCGCAAGGTAGCGAGAAGGCTCAGAAGAAGGCCGTGACGGCAGCCGGACTGCGGGCTTTCGCGGAGTT
The DNA here is from genome assembly GCA_038209695.1 of Hyphomicrobiales bacterium. Lineage (GTDB taxonomy): Bacteria > Pseudomonadota > Alphaproteobacteria > Rhizobiales > Methyloligellaceae > Methyloceanibacter. Next base: position 7,020 of record JBBQXL010000086.1, on the reverse strand, counting down.
TTCTTTGGCCGTTTGACACGACCCCATGATTCTCGCGAGAGCCTGGCAAGACGAGTCCAAAAGCTATCAATCACGGCACCGCATCCGGCATATCATGGGCGAGTGGAGGGTAGCGAAGCTCAACAAAACAATCCCGTAAACCGCTTCCGCGTTGATCATCTCGGCACTGCGCTTTGGGGGACATTCCCAAATTCCCAGCCGAGCCTAACCCAGCTCTTCGCTTGGTTTGAACTTCATGCGTTCGCGCAGCGCGGGAAGAAATCGTAAGATTGCGTCATCGCGCACCGTTTCCGCTTCAATCAAATCCGCGCGGCGTTGCCGTTTCCCAGGCGAAACTAGACCCCCGTCCATTCGAAGGGATTTCGCGACGAATTCCTGGCGCGAACGGGTGAAGTAATGATTGATGCGCAGCGCGGCACCAGGAGGAGGGTCTTGAACGGATCCCACGGAGACCGCGTACCGCCTTTCATCAATCCCCCCGATAACACCGCTGGTGAGTTCGAACATATGGGGGTCGTGAATAGAGCTGACGGCTGCCGGATTCACTATGCTCTTCCATCTCACAAGCAATTCATGATGTGCCGTTGGTGGGAACGGCGCGCGCTGAGTGTAGTTTTCGATCACGGGTCCAAGTGGAGGTTTCGCGTGACCCGAAAAGCCGAATAGGAACCAGGGGACGCAGAGACAAGGAAACTCCTCGTAGTCGGACAGGACTTCGATAAGAGTTGGCGCTGTGACGGGGAACAGAAACTCATCGAGATCGATGAACGCCATCCAGCGGAAGTCGTGTCCGAAATTGCAGAGCGCGTGAGCATAGGCTTGGCGCTGGGGGCTAACTGCGTCGTCGAACGTTGCCCACGGGAGCAAGGTCACGAATCCTTCTCCAACGAAGGGGGTCACGACGTCAAGGGAGTCATCAGTGCTGCCGTTGTCATAAAGATATATGTGCTCGGCGCCCATTAGGCGCTGGAACTCGACCCACTCGCGCAAATGGCGACCTTCGTTCTTTATGATGGCGGTCACGGCCAGATAGCGCGACGAGTTGGCTGGCGCACGCGGCGGGAGCCGAACCGCCCGGGCTTTCTTGTTGAGCCTTTCCAATCTTCGCCTCACATCCTAATAAGGAGTTGCCTAATAAGGGGCTGCCCCGGCACAGAATTGCGGCGCAATGTATGTTTGGGTCTTTGATCGCAATGAAGATTTTCCTGATCGGATTCAACAAGTGCGGAACGACGACGATCCATCGTTATTTTGCCGCCAACGGCATTAGCAGTGTGCACTGGGATAAGGGCAGGCTCGCGCGCCGCATATTCCAAAATCTCGCCAGCGGCGACCCTCTCCTTGCCGGCTATGAAGGCTTCGACGCCTTTACTGACATGGAGTATCTCGACGATCGCGGTGCCTACCATCTCGAAGCGTACAAGCTCTTCCCTTACCTTGCCGAGCAATATCCCGATGCGGTTTTTATTCTAAATACCCGCGACCGTGAAGGGTGGATTCGCAGCCGGCTCCGCCAGCCCCGTTACGCGGCGCGAGCAAAAAAGCACCACAACGTGACCTCGTACAAGCAGTTGGCCGATATTTGGCGGGCGGATTGGGACCGCCACCATCGTCGAGTCACCGATTTTTTTTCCGTTGCCCCATATCGGTTTCTGGTTTGCAAGATAGGGGCGGACCTTCCGCATCTGCTCGACGAAGGCCTGCCAGAATGCAAGCTGGATGCTCGGTATTTCAAGATCTACAAAGGCAACAGGACATGGCCCCGACGGGCCGCCAAGTGGCTGAGGCTACGTACCAAAACTGTGCGTCGCAGTGCACGGACCATATTCCGCCGCTAAGCGGTGGCTCCCCGCAGAGAACCGCGTTGGACGACAGGCCCTGGGGACCTCGCCGGAGGCTTGCCTGAGCCTATCGTCCGTGCCATGGTCACGCGGTGACCGCGGTCACGCGCTGACTGCAGCCGGGGGGAAAGCCTATGGGGTCGGATGCCCTCATCCAGAAGAAGCGCGACGAGGGCAAGCAGGAGATCGTGCTCCGTCTCCTCGAGCAGGTGGAGTCCGACGATTCCGTTTCCCAAGACCGTTTCGCCAAGCGGATCGGGATCGCCAAGGGACTGGCCAACGCGTATTTCAACCGGTGCTTGCAAAAGGGCTGGATCAGGCTACGCCAGGTTCCCAAGCAGCGATTTCTCTATTATCTGACGCCGAAGGGTTTCGCGGAAAAGGCCCGGCTCACCGCCGAATTTCTGACCAGTTCCTATCAATTCTACCGGGACGTGCGCACCGATATGGGCGCACTGATGGCCGAGGCGGCGCAAAACGGGCATACCCGGCTGGCCGTGCTGGGCGCCCAGGAACTGGCGGAGATCATTGCTATCGTGAGCGAAGATTCGCCGATCGAGATCGCGGGCTTCATCGCCCCGGACAGCGAGCGCAAGCGGATCGCCGGCCGCCCGGTGGTGGCGAGTTGGTCCAGCATCGAGGGCGCCGACGGGGCAATTCTCGCCACCTTCCAAGACGCGCGCGGGGTCTACGAGACCTTTCGCGTGCAGCACCCCGCTGTCACCGTCTTCGTTCCGCGCCAACTCTGTTCCCTTGTCTGGACGAGGCCGGAATGACCCGCTGGTACGTCGTCCATACACAGCCCCGAGCCGAGGAAAAGGCCTGTTGGCACCTCGCCAATCAGGGCTTCGAATGCTTTCTGCCCCGCGTCGCGGGGATCAAGCGCCATGCTCGCCGCGTCCGCCCGGTTCTTGCACCGCTCTTTCCGCGCTATCTGTTTGCCCGCTTCGATCTTGATGCGACGCGTTGGCGCGCCATTAACGGCACGCGCGGCGTGGTGGGCCTGCTGACCAGCGGTGCTCATCCGCTCGCGGTGCCGCCAGGCGCGGTCGAGTCGCTGCTCGTGAAAAGCGACTCGCGCGGCACTGTGCCGCTTGCCGCCATCGGCGTCTTCACCAAGGGTCACAATGTCAGGATAAAAAGCGGGACGTTCGCAGGCCAGACGGGCCTGATCACCGAGATCCTGCCGGAAGGACGCGACCGGGTTCGCATCTTGCTCACGCTGCTCGGCGCTCAAACCGAGCTGCAGGTGCCGTCATACGCGGTTGAAGCTGCCTGAGGGGCAGCTATCGAGCGCGAATTTGCGCGTGTGTTGTGGTGTCGGTGAGTTTCACCCGCACTGCGGTAGCAATGGCGCCGAAGTTTGGAGAGGTGTTACCGAATGCGAGTGCCAAGTTTGACCGGGCTAATCCATCTCGGCGAGGAGGTGATGGCTCTGTTGTCGCGGCGTCACCGCGTGAGGACGGGCCTGCTCATCCTGCTCTCGGTACTGACCGCCATGATCGAGACGCTGGGCATCGCCTCGGTCGCTCCGTTTCTGGCGGTCTTGGCCGCGCCTGACATGATCGAAAGCAACCACTATCTAAACGTGGCCTATCGTTATGTGGGCGAGAGCCGGGAGCAGTTCCTGTTCTTGCTCGGCCTGCTGGCCTTTGGCGGGCTTCTCGCCGGCACCGCCTGCCGGGCCCTCAACAACTGGGGCCAGGTCCGGTTCGCCCGATCGCTCGAATATGCGCTCGCCTGCCGCTTGATGACCGGTTATCTGCGCCGCCCTTACGTGTTCTTTCTATCGCGCAACAGTTCCGATCTGACCAAGATGGTCCTTTCCGAGGCGGCCCAGGTGGTGAGCGGATACCTGGCCCCTACCATGACCATCGTATCCAACAGCATCATCGCCGCGTTTCTGGTCACGCTCCTTTGCCTGATCAGCCCAGGCTTTGCGCTTGGCGCCGCGGCAGCCATCGCCGCCATGTACGCCGTCATCTTCTTTACCATCCGGCGCTGGTTGAGGCGCTTGGGCCAAATCCGCTTCAAAGCCAATCAGCAGCGTTTCCAAGCGGCAAGCGAAGTGTTCGGCGGCATCAAGGAAATCAAGCTGCTCGGCAACGAGAACGCTTATCTCAAGCGGTTCTCGACGGCCTTCTCGCGCGTGGCGCGGGCGCAAGCCAATTCGAGCCTCGCCGGCTCGTTGCCGGTTTATGCGCTGGAGCTCATCGTGGTTGGAGGCGGGCTCATGGTGGCGCTGTTTTATCTCGGCGGCGCAGGGGAGTTGACCCGCACCTTACCGCTGATCGCGCTCTATCTTCTGTGCGCGCGGCGCATGCTGCCGGCTTTGCAAAGTATCTTCAAGGCGCTAACGCAGATTCGCTATTCGCAGCCGGCCGTGAATCGCGTGCTGGCCGACTTCAAACAAAATGATGGCGACGACGAAGCCCAGGCCAAGGAGAAACCGCCCTTGCCCTTCGAGCGCGTGCTAGTGCTGGATAATGTCGGCTTCACCTATCCCAAGGCGACAAGGTCGGCTCTCAACGGCATCGACATCGAGATTCCGATGGGCGCGAGGGTTGGATTCGTCGGCGCCACGGGTAGCGGCAAGACGACCACGGTCGACCTCATATTGGGTTTGCTCGCGCCGACCTCAGGCCAGCTCGCGGTCGACGGCGTGTCCGTCGGCACGGACAACGTGCGCGCCTGGCAGGCCAATCTCGGTTATGTGCCGCAGCACATCTATCTTGCCGACGATACCGTCGCCGCCAATATCGCTCTGGGTCTGGCGGCGAAGAGAATCGATCAGGACGCGGTGGAGCGGGCTGCGCGACTTGCCAACATCCATGACTTCGTCATGGAGGAGTTGCCGCGAGGTTATATGACCATGGTCGGTGATCGAGGGGTACGACTCTCGGGAGGCCAGCGCCAGCGGATCGGTATCGCCAGAGCTCTGTATTACACGCCGAGAGTACTGCTGTTCGATGAGGCAACCAGCGCGCTCGACAATCGTACGGAAAAAGCGGTGATGCAGAGCCTGCAATCGCTCGGCCGCGACCGGACCATGATCTTTATCGCCCACCGGCTGACGACCGTGCGCGACTGCGACATTATTTATCTGTTCGCTGGCGGCAAGATCGAAGCTTGTGGCACTTATGACGAACTGACCGCGACCAGCGCTGAATTCCAATCGATGGCGGCACATGGAAACTGACGCCAATGGCGCCAAGCGCGCTGGGCGACAAGACTAAAGGCGTGATAGTGACAGGGAGACGGAATGAAAAGGCTTGAACTAACGTGGCCAGGGCAGCTTGAGGGCGCAAGACACGCGCGCCAGGCGTGCGCAACACCGATCCGGTTGCCGGCATGAAAGTCAAAGTGCTCGGCGCCGGCTCAATCGGCAACCATCTGTCCCATGCGGCGCGTCATCTCGGCTGGTCGGTCGATCTCGTCGATATCGACCCCGCGGCGCTGGCTCGTGCCCGCGATGAGATCTACCCCGCTCGCTACGGCAAGTTTGACAGCGCGATCGGTCTCTATACCTCGGACCAGGCGCCAAAGGGCGGCTACGATCTGATCCTGGTCGGCACGCCTCCCGACAGCCACATGCAGCTTGCGCTCAGCGCGCTCGAAGAAAGCCCGCGCGCCATCCTCATCGAGAAGCCGGTCTGTACGCCCGACCTCGACGGGGCAGATGCGCTCATGGCCAAGGCGAATGCCAAGAATTGCCAGCTGTTCGTCGGCTATGACCACGTGGTGGGCGCCGCGGTGGAGCGGTTCTGCGCGCTGATCGACGAAGGCAGGGCCGGGGAGGTTGAGACCTTGGATGTTGAGTTTCGCGAGCATTGGGGGGGCATTTTTGCGGCCCATCCCTGGCTCAGTGGACCCTCTGACAGCTATCTCGGTTTTTGGCGGCGGGGCGGCGGGGCAGCAGCGGAGCACTCCCACGCCTTCAATTTATGGCAGCATTTCGCCCATCGGCTCGGCCAGGGCCGGGTGAGCCGGGTTACCGCCAATCTCGACTATATCGAGAAGGACGGGGTCAATTACGACCGGCTGTGCATTGCCAATCTCGAGACCGAACATGGGCTCATGGGTCGCGTGGTGCAGGATGTGGTGACGCGGCCGGTGCGCAAATGGGCTCGGCTGCAAGGCAAGAATGGCGCGCTTGAGTGGGTTTGCGGCCTCGAACCCGGCAAAGACGCGGTGAAATATCCGGGGCCTGACGGCGAGGTGGTGGAGACCTTCACCAAGACGCGTCCGGACGATTTTATTCTCGAGCTTCGGCACATTGAAGCCGCGATGAAGGGGGATGCTGCGGCCTCGCCCCTGGCAATCGAGCGTGGGCTCGACACTATGATGGTGGTCGCCGCCAGCCACCGTTCGGCCGCAGCGCGGCGGTCAATTGAGATAGACTGGGACAAAGTTTATTCGGATCGAGCTCTCAAGGGCTAAGCGCTCGTCGGGGGAATGTCATGGAATCAAGTTTCGATTTTCGCAATCTGTTCGTGCTCGACCTCGCCAACAACCACCAAGGCTCGGTGGAGCATGGCTTGGACGTGATCCGCCGCCACGCGGCAGCGGTGCACAAACATGGCGTGCGCGCGGCCGTCAAATTCCAGTTCCGCGACCTCGACACCTTCGTCCACCCAAGCCACGCCCGGGAGAGCACGAACAAGCACATCCCGCGCTTCCTTTCGACGCGATTGAGCCGTCAGGAATACGGCCAGCTGCTAGACGAAGTTAAGCGGCAAGGGCTGTACGCCATGTGCACGCCCTTCGATGAGAATTCCGCGGCAACCATCGCCGAGATGGGTTTCGATCTGATCAAAGTGGCGAGCTGCTCGGCGAAGGACTGGCCGCTAATCGAGGCCGTGGCCGAAACCAATTTGCCGGTGGTGTTCTCGACAGGTGGGCTCGAGATCACCGACGTGGACAATCTCGTCGTGTTCAGCGAGCACCGGGCGATAAATCTTGCCCTGATGCATTGCGTGTCCATCTATCCGACACCGCCAGAGGCTTGCAATCTGCTCAACATCGCCATGTTGCGGAAGCGTTACCCGAGCATCTGCATCGGCTGGTCGACCCATGAGGATCCGGACGCCGTCGCGCCGGTGCAGATGGCGGTCGCCTATGGCGCGCGCCTGTTCGAGCGCCACATCGGCGTGCCGACCGACACGATCAAGCTGAACGC
>JBBQXL010000085.1:0-8231 GCA_038209695.1 Hyphomicrobiales bacterium | reverse complement strand
AGCGCCAACGGCACATCGTCGAGCCGTGAGCCGGCAGGCGCGCCACGCGCGGCCTTCTCCTCGTCCTTGATGCGCTGCCACATGTCTTCGCTCAGGAACGCATTGCGATCGGCATCGCCGAACACATGCGGATGCCGGCGGATCATTTTGCGGCTAATCGCATCGACGACATCGTTGAACGCGAAGCGGTCCAGCTCCGACGCCATCTGCGCGTGATAGACGACCTGGAGCAGGAGGTCGCCGAGTTCCTCCTTAAGCGCATCGAAATCGTCGCGCGCGATCGCGTCGGCAACCTCATAGGCTTCCTCGATGGTGTGCGGCGCGATGGTCGCGAAACTCTGCTCGACGTCCCACCGACAGCCGCTGTCCTTGTCGCGCAGCCGCGCCATGACGGCGAGGAGGTCGTCCAGCGTGCAGCGTTTGGCTGTCTGGTCAGCCATTGCGTGCGGCGAAGAGGCGGGGTCTCGCAGCCCGCTCCGCGGAGTTAATTCGCTCAGCAATCTCAAGGGGATAGTGGAACACAGCCATTTTCTGCCCCATATCCCGGATTCGCATAAGGTATATTATGGAAAATTTATGGATGGCCTGGTTCAGGGACCGCGCGCCGCTCAACGCCGCTCGTAATTGTCGGCGATCAGCCGGTCGAGCAACCTCACGCCGAACCCCGAACCCCAGCTGCGATTGATGTCGCTGTCGACCGACGACATGGCGGTGCCGGCGATGTCGAGATGCACCCACGGCGTCTCCGGCTTGATGAAGCGCTGCAGGAACTGTGCGGCGGAGATCGAGCCGCCCCACTTCCCGCCAGTATTCTTCATGTCGGCGACCTTCGAGTCGATCATCTTGTCGTATTTGGGTCCGAGCGGCAGCCGCCACAGCTTCTCTCCGGTGGCGCTCCCCGCCGCGATCAGCTTGCTCGTGAGCTCGTCGTTGTTGCTGAACAGTCCGGCATACTCCTTGCCGAGCGCTACCATCACCGCGCCGGTCAGCGTGGCGAGATTGATCACCGCTTTCGGCTTGAAGCGCTTCTGCGCGTACCACAGGCAATCGCCCAGCACCATGCGGCCCTCGGCGTCGGTGTTGAGCACCTCGATGGTCTGACCGGACATCGACTTGACCACGTCGCCGGGACGCATCGCGCTGCCGCTCGGCATGTTCTCGACGAGACCGATGATGCCGACGACGTTTACCTTTGCCTTGCGCGCGGCGAGTTCATGCATCAGGCCGACCACGCATGCCGCTCCGGCCATGTCGCCCTTCATGTCTTCCATGCCGGCAGCCGGCTTCAGCGAGATGCCGCCAGCGTCGAAGGTGACGCCCTTGCCGACGATGGCGATCGGCGCGCCGCCTTTCGGACCCGCGCCCTTCCATTGCAGCACCGCGACATGGCTGGGCTTCTCGCTGCCCTGCCCCACCGCGAGTAGCGCATTCATGCCGAGCTTCTCCAGCGCTTTGAGTCCCAGCACCTCGACCTGCACGCCGAGCTTGGTGAGCTGTTTGGCGCGTGCGGCGAACTCGGCCGGCCCGAGCACGTTGGCCGGCTCGTTGACGAGATCGCGGGCCAGCGTGACGCCCTCGCCGATGGCGCGCGCCGGCGCGAAGGCCTGGGCCGCCGCTTTCGGATCGGCGCAGTGAATGACGATCTTCTTCAGCGTGCGATTATCCGCCTCGGCGGCGGCGCCGTTTTTCTTGCGCGGCGCGCTCTTGTACTTTTTGAACTTGTAACCGCGCAACGTCGCGCCGAGCGCGAAGTTCGCAACGTCGGCCGGCGTGACGTCGCCCCCCGCCGTCTCGAGGAAGATGTGGGCGGCGGGCGCTTCCCTCCCGCTGAGCATGCCGCGCACCATCCCGCCGAGATTTAGCCAGTCCTCGGCGCTGTAGCTGCTCGGCTTGTCCGTCCCGACCAGCACGATGCGCGCGAATTTCACCCCTTGCGGCGCGACGAGATCGACCGCCTGCTCCTTCTTGCCCTTGAACCCGGTGATCTCGGCCGCCTTCGACAGCGAGCCCTTGGTCTTCTTGTCGAGATCTTGAGCAGCTGGCGTGAGTTTCCGCCCCTCTTGGGCGAAAACCACGGCCACGCCGTCGGCTGGCGCGCTTCTACTGGCAAAGGACAAGGCGGTCTGATCGGTCACTCTGGGCTCCTGGCTACCCCTCGGCCGTGGGCCCTGGGCAATGAATCGGGACAGCATCCGGCGTCAGCCGAAAATGCTTACTGATGCAGTCTTGCAACAGCGGCAGGAAATAACAGCAAACCTAGCTAAATCGTGTCTCCAGGGAAAGCAAGCCATTCCAAAAAGGCCGAATTTCCGCCATGTTAGGGTGATGGGAATCGTCTTTGGCACCAGGGGGTTGGCGGGGCCTCAAGAAGCCTCGCCAAGGGCGCCTTTAGGGGGAATGACACCACGGCCATGACGCTCTTCGGCCGCTACATGTTACGGCAGGTGACGAACGCATTTCTCGTCATCCTGCTTACGCTGACGCTCGTCGTCTGGCTGGCTACCGCATTGAAAGAATTGAACCTGATCACCTCGCAGGGTCAGGGCATTGTTCTGTTCTTTCAGATGACGATGCTCAGCCTGCCGAGCCTGATGGCGCTTATTGCCCCCAATGCCATGCTGATGGCCGCGCTCTACACGCTCGACCGGATGAACGGCGACAGCGAGCTGATCGTCATGACGGCTTCGGGCGCGCCGGTCTGGCGTATCGGGGCCCCCCTGATCGCCCTCGCCTCCATGGTCGCCGTCCTCATCCTGCTCGCCAACCTGTTCGTGACCCCGGCGAGCATGCGGGCGCTGCGCGCCTTCATTACCCAGGTTAGGGCCGACCTGATCTCGCAAGTCATTCAGCCAGGCCGGTTTTCCAGCCCCGAGAATGGGCTCACCTTCCATATTCGTGAGCGCAGCCCGAACGGCGATCTGCTCGGCCTGCTGGTCCACGACGAGCGCGACGGCAAGCAGGTGATGAGCTACCTGGCCGAACGCGGCCGCATTATCACCAACGACGATGGCTCCTATCTCGTGATGTTCAAAGGCTTTGTCCACCGCTTCAACGAGAACAGCAAAGACAAAGACGTGCAGATCGTCGCCTTCGACCAGAACATGCTCGATCTGACCGAGTTCAGTCCGAATGATAACGCCGGCAAAGAGCTTCGGCCGCGCGAGAGTTACATCAGCAGTCTCATTTATCCAGACATGAGCAACCCGGCGATCCAGCGCAATTACGGTCAGATCCGCTCGGAGTTGCATGACCGCCTGGCGACGCCGCTATACCCCCTGGTGTTCGCCTTTGTCGCCATCGCCCTTCTGGGTCACGCACGCACCACCAGGGAGAGCCGTTGGGCCCAGATTGTCATGGCCTTTGGCATCGCCGTCGGCTTGCGGGTTGCAGGCATCACCGCCGGCAATCTGGTGGTGCTCAATCCGTGGGCCGTCGTGCTTGTGTATGCTATTCCGCTGGGGGCGATTCTCGTTGCGGCCTGGGCGGCGCACGCTAAAATGGCGCCCAAGCTGCGGTCCAGACTGAGCTTCGAGCTTAAGTTCCAGCCAAAAAAGATAAGATTTTGGGCCGGTAGAGGGATGCACGCGACGTGAGAGCGCAGATGCCGGGCATCAGTGCAGTGGGGACGCTTGCGCGCTATTTTTCGCTGCGCTTTCTCGTGGCCATGCTGGCGATGTTCCTGCTCTGTTGCGTGCTCATCTTCTTCGTCGATTTCATCGAGATGTTGCGCCGCGCCGGCAATTATTCCGGCGACATTCCAGGCCTCCTCCTCGCCTGGATGTCGATCTTGCGCCTGCCGTCATTCTCCGAGCTGGTGCTTCCCTTCGCCGTGCTGATCGGCACCATCGGCATCTTCCTGATGCTGAACCGCTCCTCCGAGCTTGTCGTGCTGCGTGCTGCCGGCATCTCGGTCTGGCAATTCACCCTCCCGGCGATGATCGTGGCCTTCCTGCTCGGGGTCGCTTTCGTGCTGATCTACAATCCGATCGCCGCTGCCGCCCGCGGTGAGGCCGAGCGCCTCTATGCCGAAGCGTTCGGGCGCGGCGAGTCTCTGCTCACCACAAAAGGCAAAGGCGCCTGGCTCCGTGAAGACGGCACCGACGGACCCTCGGTCATCCACGCGGTCGATGTGCTCAACCAGGGGCTCGAACTCAAAGGCGTCACGGTGTTTCAGTACGACCGCGATCATGCCCTGACCGAGCGGGTCGAGGCCAAGCTCGCCGTGCTCAAGGACGGCCGCTGGGAATTGCAGGATGCCTGGGTCAGCGCCGCGGGCCAGGAAGCCGCGTTCTACAAGAGCTACCTGCTCAGCACCTATCTGACCCCGACCCAGGTCCGCGACAGCCTCGGCACGGTGTTCTCGATCTCGTTCTGGGATCTGCCGAATTTCATCCAGATCGCCGAGCGGGCCGGCCTGCCCGCCACCCAATACCGCGTGCAGTATCAGCTCCTGCTGTCGCGCCCGTTCCTGCTGGTGACCATGGTGCTGATCGCCGCCACCTGTTCGCTGCGCGGGTTCCGCTTCGGCAATGTGCAAATCAACGCGGTGTTCGGACTCGCTGCCGGGTTCTTGTTCTTCGTCTTCTCCGAAATGTCGCGCAACTTCGCCATGGCCGGGCTGACCTCCGCGGTCGCTGCCGCATGGGTGCCGGTGATCATCGCGGCTTCGCTCGCGCTCACTGTGCTCTTGTACAAAGAGGACGGGTGATGACCGGCGCGCACACCAGATGGATCGGGATGCGCCGGGCTCTGCCCGGCCTTAGCGCGTCTAAAGGCCGAGCCTTTGGCCGGCTGCGCGCGCCCCTGTTGGCTTGCATTCTTGCTACTATCGGCATGGCCCTCGCCCCGTGGCAACCGGCCTTCGGCCAAGCGCAAACCTCGCTCGAGCAGATCATCCAGCCGCCGAAAGTCGACTCGTCCGAGCCGATGCTGTTGCAGGCCGACGAGATGGTCTACGACAATGACAATTCCAAGATCAGCGCCAAGGGCAACGTCGAGATCTATTACGGCAGCTACACGCTGCTAGCCGACCGCGTGGTCTACGATCGCAGCACCAACACGCTCGCGGCGGAAGGCAATGTCCGCATCAAGGATCCCGACGGCGCGGTCATCACCGCGGATCAGATTACCCTCACCGACGATTTCCGCGACGGGTTCATCGACGCCCTGAAGCTCGTCACCAAGGACGACACGCGCATCGTCGCCTCTTCCGCGACGCGCGAGGCCGGCAACGTCACCGTATTCGAAAAGGGTTGGTTCACGCCTTGTAAGGTTTGCGAGGACGATCCGAGCAAACCGCCCACCTGGCGGATTCGGTCCGGCAAGATCACGCACAAGCGCGACCAGGCCACCATCACCTTCAAGAATGCGGTGTTCGACTTCTTGGGCGTGCCGGTGCTCTACGTCCCCTGGTTCCAGATGGCCGACCCCACGGTAAAGCGGAAGTCCGGCTTCCTCATGCCGAGCTACAGCACCTCACAGACTCTCGGCACTACGTTCCAGGTCCCCTACTATTTTGCCCTCTCCGATCATTACGATTTCACCTTCGCGCCGATGGTCACGACGAAGGCGGGCACCTTGCTGTTGGGCGATTGGCGGCAGCGCACGGCGAGCGGCGCCTACAACGTCGAGCTCGCCGGGGTCTGGAATGATGGCACTTTCGACAGTCCCGTCGACGGCGACTTCCGCGGCAGCATCCACACCAAGGGCAAGTTCGCGCTCGATCCCTATTACAGTTGGGGTTGGGACATTCTCGCCGAGTCCGACGAAACCTTCCGGCGCTATTACAATCTCGACAGCCGGCTCAAGACCGACCGGGTCTCGCAGGTCTATCTGGAGGGTCTGCACGACCGCAATTATTTCTCCACGCGGTTCTACAACACCCAGAGCCTGCTGTTCAGCGATCAGCCCTTCTCCGACGCCACGGTGTTCCCGATCGTCGACTACGACTACATCGTCAACAAACCGATCATCGGCGGCGAGCTGAGCTTCACCTCCAACGCGATGGTGTTTCAGAATCAGGAGGGCGTGGATTCCAATCGCATAATCGTGGAAGGCAACTGGCGGCGTCAGATGATCGACGGCATCGGCCAGGTGTTCACGCCCTTTGCCCAGCTGCGCGGCGACATTTACGGGGTCTCCGGAGTCGACAGGGGACTGAATGGCTCTGAGGATTTCGCCAGCGAAGAGAACGGCAATAGCGGCGCCATTCTGCGGGGCAACGCCATCGCCGGCGTCGAATATCGCTATCCGTTCGTCGCCAGCACCGGGCCCGTTACCCACGTCGTCGAACCGATCGGTCAAATCATCGTTCGGCCCGACTCGGTGGGCGATCAGCAGGAGATCCCGAACGAGGACGCTCTGAGCCTGGTGTTCGACGACACGCTGCTGTTCGATATCGACAAGTTCTCCGGCTATGACCGCATCGAGACCGGCACCCGCGCGAATGTGGGCGTGCGCTACACGGCTCAGCTCGCTTCCGGTGCCTATGGCCGGGCCGTGTTCGGCCAGAGCTATCAGATTGCCGGACAGAACGAATACGACACGGAATTCTACCGGACGAGCGGCCTTGCCACCGACACGTCCGACTACGTGGGCGGCCTCTACCTTCAAGCCTCCGCGAATCTCGGCTTCTCGGCGCAATCGCGCTTCGATCAGGACACGTTCGACATCAAGCGCACCGACCTCGCGTCATGGGCGCAATACGGTCCGGCGCGCATAAAAGTGAACTATGCCGACGTCACCGGCGAACCCGGGCTTGCCGCGGGCGAGGCGCGGGAGGAAATCGTCACCGGCGGCGTGTTGTCGATTACCGAGGACTGGGCGCTGCTCGGCAACTTCCGCTACGACCTCGCAACGGATCAAACGATCACCGACGGCTTGGGCTTGCGCTATCAGGACGACTGTTTCCTGATGGACGTGACCTATCAGCGTTCGTTCATCCGCGACCAGGATATCCAGCCTGACGAGCGCTTCCTGGTGAACCTCACGCTGAAATATCTCGGCACCTATGCCCTCGCGACCGAAGCTTCCGGCGTATTCGGGGCGAGCGGGTCGGACACCAACGATTAGTAACGGCAGAGGTCCATGCCTGAGTACGGCCAGCACGCGATCAAGCACGGCGCCCCGGTAACCACCGGTGCCGGACTGCGTGGCTGCGCCGGGTTGGTCGCGGCGCTGCTTTCGCTCGCTATGTTCGTCGGCATCGGCCCGGGAGCGGCGCAGGAAGTTTCGATCAAGGTTCTCGTCAACGACGAGCCGATCTCCGACTACGACATCGACCAGCGCGAGCGATTCCTCGCCATCACCACCCAGCAACAGCCCTCGCCCGCCCTGAAGAAAGAGGCGACCGATATGCTGATCGATGAACGGCTACAGCTGCAACAGGGAAAGAAGCTCGGCGTCACCCCCGACGAGAGCGACGTGACCAAGGTCCTCGAAGGCATGGCGGAGAAGAACCAACTTTCCGTCGATGGCCTTTCTACCGCACTCGGCAAAGCCGGCGTCAACATTAAGACGCTCAAGGACCGCATCAGAGCGCAGATCGTGTGGCAGGACGCCGTGGGCCGCAAGTTCCGCCGCGACGTGCAAATCGCGGACGCCGACATTGACAAAGCCGTGGCCGAGGCAGGCGGTGGAGAAGGCGCTACCCCGGAAAACACGCTGCAGCTTCGCCAGGTGAAGTTCGCCATTCCCGCCGGCGCCGATCAGACGACCATCGCCGGGCGGCTCGCTGCAGCCGAGACCCTGCGGGCGCGATTTGGGTCTTGCGCCGAGTTGGCCAAAGGCGTTGACGGCGCCAGCGTGAAAACGCTGCAAGACCAGAAGCCGGCCTCTCTGGCCCAGCCGGCGCGGCTACTCGTCATGAACGCGAAAGTGGGGCAGATGACGCCCCCCATGGTTGCTCAGGCGGCTGTCGAACTCTACGCGGTCTGCGGCAAGCGTGCGTTCAAGGGCGACGACGCAGCGCGACAATTGGCTCAGCGCAAATTGATGGGCGCGGAATTGACTCTGCGCGCCGAGCAGCTGTTACGCGATGTCCGGCAAGAGGCGTTCATCGAATATCGCTAGAACCGGCGTTTCGTGCTAGCCGAAGCGCATGGATCGTGCCGAACGTCCCCTAGCGCTCACCCTTGGCGATCCGGCCGGGATCGGGCCCGACATCGCGCTTGCGGCCTGGTTGGCGCAGCGCCATGAGCCTATCCCGGCTTTCATGCTGCTCGGCGACGTCA
>JBBQXL010000084.1:0-8511 GCA_038209695.1 Hyphomicrobiales bacterium | reverse complement strand
GGATAACAGGCTGATGATGCCCAAGAGTCCATATCGACGGCATCGTTTGGCACCTCGATGTCGGCTCATCACATCCTGGGGCTGGAGCAGGTCCCAAGGGTTCGGCTGTTCGCCGATTAAAGTGGTACGTGAGCTGGGTTTAGAACGTCGTGAGACAGTTCGGTCCCTATCTGCCGTAGGTGTAGGAGAATTGAGAGGATCTGTCCTTAGTACGAGAGGACCGGGATGGACGCACCTCTAGTGGACCTGTTGTCGCGCCAGCGGCATAGCAGGGTAGCCAAGTGCGGACGGGATAACCGCTGAAAGCATCTAAGCGGGAAACCCACCTCGAAACTAGTTCTCCCTTGAGAGCCGTGGAAGACCACCACGTTGATAGGCTGGATGTGGAAGCGCAGCAATGCGTGTAGCTAACCAGTACTAATCGCTCGATTGGCTTGATTGCTTTCATTGTCAGCGCCCATACTTTGGTGCGCGAGTTAAGACCAGATTTGACACCGCCCTTTGCTGGCCTGGTGATTTTGGCGGAGCGTGAACACCCGATCCCATCCCGAACTCGGCCGTGAAAAGCTCCAGCGCCGATGGTACTAAGTCTTAAGGCTTGGGAGAGTAGGTCATCGCCAGGCTTGCCAAGGGCAGTGTCAAAAAATTTGCGCTCAGGTCTCTGGCCTCGAGCGCAAGCAAAGGGCCGATCAGAGCCCTCATCGAGATTACGCGCTTGCGCGTTCCCCTCTTCCACGATCGTTGGTTTCGCCACGAGTCGTCAAAGCCGCCGCTGGATCATTTCCGCGGCGGCTTTTTTGCGTCTAGGGTCACGCGCATGGCCACACTGAGTTCAGGCATCTTGATGTATCGCGGGTCCGCGCCGGCGATCGAGCTGTTGCTGGTGCATCCCGGCGGTCCGCTCTGGGCCAATAAGGATGACGGCGCCTGGTCGATTCCCAAGGGCGAGTACGACAAGGACGAAGATCCGCTCGCCTGCGCTATTCGCGAGTTCACCGAGGAACTCGGCCAGCGGCCGATCAGCGGGCCGACCAAGGTTCTCAATCTCGGGGAGATCGTCCAGCCCAGCGGCAAGCGGGTCACCGCCTTCGCGCTGGCCGGCGATTTCGATCCGGCCGCGCTCAAGTCGAACCGGTTCGAGCTGGAATGGCCGCCCAACAGCGGACAGATGCAATCCTTCCCCGAAATCGATCTCGCCCAGTGGTTCGCGCCGGCCGAAGCGCGGCAGAAGATCCTGCCCGGCCAAGCGCCCTTTATCGACCGCTTGCTCGAGCGGCTTGGCGGACCGTCGCGCCGCTAGCAAGGCACGATTGCCCAGCGATTAGGCAGCCACAAATTTGCGCGTTTCCTGACCACATGCGCTATTCCGGCCTCGCCGCTTAATTGCAATACTCGCAAGCGGCAGGCACGAGCGTCGGGGGCGAGCGGCCACCAATCGCGATGGACAATCTTCTCATCTTTCCATCGCGCAATCTCGTCCGCGTCACGGCGTTCATGCTCGTCCTCGTGGCCATTGCCACGGCGGGCTATATGGAGGCGGGATGGAGCTTTCAGGACTCGGTCTACATGGTCACGCTGACGGTGTTCACCGTCGGTTATGGCGAAGTGCATCCGATCGACACGCCGTTCCTGCACGCGCTCACCATGGCCACCATGCTGTTCGGCTGCACCGGCATGATCTTCTTCACCGGCGCGCTGGTCCAACTCTTCACCTTGAGTCCGCTGCAACAGATCCTGGGCGTACGGCGCGTGCATACCGAAATCGATAAGCTCACCAATCATGTCATCGTGTGCGGCTACGGCCGCATCGGTGTGGCGCTAGCCGAGGCGCTGAGGGATGGCGGTGCCTCGTTTGTCGTCCTGGAGCAGAACGAGCGGCGCGTCGCCGAAGCGCGCGAGGCCGGGCACCTTTGCCTTCAGGCCGATGCGACCAACGAGGCGGCGCTACAGGCCGCGGGCATCGATCGGGCGCGGGCGCTTGCGTCCGTGCTGCCCAACGATGCCGCCAATGTCTTTATCACCTTGAGCGCGCGCAACCTCAACAGGGAGATCGAGATCATCGCGCGTGGCGACGCGGTCTCCACCGAGCGCAAGTTGGTCCATGCCGGCGCCAACAAGGTGGTTCTGCCGACCCATATCGGTGCGGAGCGCATCGCCGAGATCATCCTCTTTCCGGAAACATCGCGTTTTATCCGCGACTCGGAGCGCATGCGCGAGCTTGATCGGACCTTGCGCAATCTGGGGCTCGCCATGGAGGTGGTGGTGGTGCCCGACAAAGGCGCGCTCACCAATTTGACCATCGAGGAGATCGAGACCCGCGCCCGCGGCGCCTTCTTCATCGTGCAGCTCAACCGGCGCGATGGCGACGCCATTACCGGCCCCGAAAAAACCCTGCGCGTCGAGCCCGGTGACGGCGTGGTGGTGGTGGGCCGCAGCGGCCAGGCCATCAGCGCTCTGTTTGCAGCCCCGGCGGAAAAGGTGCGCGCCGGCCGTATCGCCTATTGAGGCAAATGCCACCGCTCCTTCCTGGGCTTTGGCCTCGGTTAACGGGTTGCGCCGCCCAATTGAGCTCGCTCACGGGTCGAGAACGGGCGTATTGGCGGTTGCGCCGGCCGGTCCGATCGTCCATTTTTTGACATCAAAGCCCGCGAAAGTCGGGCAACTGAGAGCGAACGAGGGAATATTTCTCGACAATGACCGTCGCAAGACTGCGCCCCGCGCCGCGTTTTTGGGTTCAGGCCGTCACGGCAGCCCTGTTGGCTGCGTTGGCCGCGCCGGCGGCCTTCGCCCAGAGCCCGTTCAATCCCTATCGCAGCTTCACCGATAGCGGCCCGGTCACGCCGGAGGAGAAGTCGCGCCGAGAGCAGGTGCGTGCCGATCTCTATGATCGGCTGAGTCCCCCCTACCGCATCGACGTCCCGTTCGTGAGCGAAGGCCAAGTCGCGGCGCTCGAGCAGGCCATCCAGCGTTATCAGCAAATCGTGGCCGCCGGCGGGTGGCCGGTCACCAACCAGAAGATCACCATCCGCCGCGGCGATACCAGCGCCGAGGTCGTGGCCATCAGACGACATCTCACCATCGAAGGCGATTTGTCGTCGGGGTCGAGCGGCAATGCGACCTTCGATGAATCCTTTCTCGACGGCCTGTCGCGCTTCCAGATCAGGAACGGCCTCCGCGTCAGCGGCTTCGTCGACCAGCGGACCTTGGCCGCGCTCAACGTGACCGCTCAGGAGCGCCTGGGGCAGCTCCAGACCAATCTCAAACGTATCAAGAGCTTCATGAGCTTCAACAAGGCG
Organism: Hyphomicrobiales bacterium; assembly: GCA_038209695.1. GTDB lineage: Bacteria > Pseudomonadota > Alphaproteobacteria > Rhizobiales > Methyloligellaceae > Methyloceanibacter. Next base: position 5,215 of record JBBQXL010000084.1, on the reverse strand, counting down.
CCCCGTTACGTGCTGGTCAACGTGCCGGCCTTCGTGGCCCAAGGCGTCGACCACGGCACGCTGACTCTGAGCAGCAACGTAGTCACCGGCAAGCCGGCTCGCGCCACGCCGCGCGTCGATGCCAAGATTGTCGAGGTCAATTTCTATCCGACCTGGAGCGTGCCGGAGATCGTCGCCCAGCAGGACCTCATCCCCAAGATCAGGAAGGATCCGAGCTATTTCAGCGAGGAGCACTTCACCGTCATGACGGACTGGAAGGCGCCGCCGCTCGATCCCGCGACGGTCGACTGGGCTTCGCCTCAGGTGGCGAGCTACAAATTCCGCCAGGAGCCGGGTCCGTTCAACGCGCTCGGCGTGGTGCGCATCAACATGCCCAACAAATACAGCGTCTATATGCACGATACGCCGCTCAAGCAGCTGTTCAGCCAAAGCGCGCGCGCCTTCTCATCGGGATGCGTCCGCGTCGAGATGGTGCAGGAACTCGTCGCTTGGCTGCTTGGCGGCAAAGGATGGACCCTGGAGAAGGTGCAGGCGCAAATCGACAGCGGCAAGAAGATCGACGTCAAGCTGCCCGCGCCGGTGCCGGTGCATTTCGTCTATCTCACCGCGTTTGTCGGCGCCAACGGCCTGGCCCAGTTCCGGCCCGACATCTATGGCCGCGATTCGTCCTTCGGCGGCGCTGACGACGACCAGCCCGACGCCGTCGTCGCCCAGCAAAGCCGCGCGGTCACCCCCTAACGGCGTTTTCTCGCGCAAGCTCAGTCGGTTGCCGGACAGGCGACCGAGCGCCGCACGCGACACCAGGGCGCAAGACACCGCCCTTGCCGGGGCCTAAACAAGGAGAACGTTCAACCTTTTGGGCGCCCCGCCGCCGTCACCGTGAGGAAGGAATGTTTGGGCTCACAAGAATCCGTATCGTCGAGATCGGTGTCGCCCTCCTCCTCACGCTTGCCGCGCTGCTCTTCGTCGGCCTCACGGTGTGGGCCGCCGAGACCGGGCAAATCGACGTGGCCGGCGCTTGGGCGCGGCCGACCGTCGGGCAAGGCCGGGTCAGCGCCGCCTATATGACCATTGCCAACAAGGGCGACGCCGACGATCTGCTCAAATCGGCGAGCTCGCCCAAGGCCAAGTCGGTTGAGCTGCATCAGACCACCATGACCGCCGACGGCGTGATGCAGATGCGCAAAGTGGAGGACGGCCTTCCGGTCGAGGCGGGGGCCTCGCTGGTGCTGGCACCCGGTGGCACCCATTTCATGTTGCTTGGACTCGAGGATGCCCTCGAAGCCGGCGAGGATCTCATTGTCACGCTCGAATTCGCCAAGGCCGGCTTGGTGGACGTGGTGGTCCCGGTCAGTGAGGCTGCCCCGGCGACGACCAGCGCGAGCCGTTAATCGTCCGAGATCACTGCGCCGGTTGCGGCGCGGCCACCGGCGTTCCCCGGTAATCTGCCATGCGGCAGAAGTGCAGCTCGCGGAATGCCTTGTCCACCAGCTTGACCCGCTCGGTGCCGAGCGGCGTGACCAAGCCGAACGAGTTGGCGAAACTCGGCGGGCAGCGCCTCAGTGAAATATACAGGATCGGCTCCGGCGCCGCCGCAGTGAACGGCCGGGTCATCTCGTAATGATCGTTGGGTGTGGCGCCTGACGGCCAGACATAAAGCGGGGTCGGCACGTCCCGCAGATAATAGAGCAGCTCGGCGGCCATCTCCCGGGTGTCGACGAGAATTGAGCCATAGCGCTGCTCAGTCAATTTCGCCCGCACCACATCGGCCGCCTGGTGCCAGCCGACGACGCGCGACAGGAATCCGAGCCGCTCGAAGATCGGCAAGCGCTGCGCAAAGGCTGGCGCTGCCGCCAGCATCGCCGCGATCGCGAGATGCAAGCCCAAGGAGATCCTGAACAGGAGCTGCCGGTTGAGCTCCAGCATCACGGCCACGACCAGAATCGTCGCGGCCGGGTATGCTGTCGCGGTCCAATTGCCGTGCGCGCGGGAAAGGATGGCCTGGACCGCGAGCAGCGCCAGCACCGGCAGCGAGAAGGAGAGCAACAACACCTTATTCTGATCCGAGGGCCGCCGCATCTCGCGCCACGCCGTGCGCAGCAGCACGACCGCCAGGATGGGTCCGAACACCCCGAACTGCACGGCGATATAGTCGAGCAGGCGCAAGGGATGGATGTACGGATACCGCCAGCCGATATTGGTTTCGGTATGCCTTACCGTCGGAAAGTCATTCTGGGCGTTCCAGATCACATTGGGCGCGAACAGCGCCAGCGCGAGCGCCGCAGCCACGATGCCGCGGCCGCCTTTGAGCGCGTTGCGCGCCTCTCGACTGACCACGGCGTGACAGGCGATGCACAGCACCGCGTAGATCATCGCCTGCTTGGCCAGAAGACCGACCCCGATCGACACGCCGAGCAGGACGGCGAACGCCATGCTCTGGCGCTTCACCAGCATCACCCAGGCGAAGAGCATCACCGTCCACAGCAGCACCAGCGGCACGTCGGTGGTGATCAGCAGCGAGGAGTAGGAGACGCCCGGCAGCGTGGCGAACACGATGGCCGACCAGAAGCCGACCCGCGGTCCGTACAGCGCGCGGCCGATGAAATAGATCATGACGGCCGAAACGGTATAGAGCACCGGCGAGGCCGACCTGATGCAGGCTTCGCCATCGCCGCACAGCGCGCTCGCGCCGCGGACCACCCACGCGATCATCGGCGGCTTGGAGAAATAGCCGAAGGCGAGGTCGCGCGACCATGTCCAGTATTGCGCCTCGTCGAGCACGAGATCGGTGTTGGCCGCGTACACCGCCGCGAGCCTCAGAGCGAGCAGCGCTCCGATGCACACCGCCAGGCGGAGGAGATAGCCCGTTTCCGTAATGGATGAGCGCGGCTCTTCACGCACCATGGCAGCTTTCGCGGGAGGGAAGGGAGGGGGCTCACGGTGTACAATGTTGTGCGCCCCGGCGAAAGTTGGTTACTGGTGGTCCGGCAGCGTTTTTTTGCCGCGCCGTCAAAAAGAGTGGTTTTCATGCGTATTTCCGTTGTCATCCCAACGTTTAACGAGGAAGGCAATATCGGTCCCCTGGTCGAGGAAACCTTCGCCCAAGTGCCGGAATCGGCCCTGGGCGAGGTGATTGCGGTCGACGACGGCAGCGACGACCGGACCGGCGCGGAGATCAAGGCGCTGCTGGGCCGCTACCGGCAGTTGCGCTATCTCCGGCACGGCCATCGGGCTGGGCAAAGCGCCGCGCTCCGTTCGGGCGTGCTGGCGGCCCGATTTCCGGTGATCGCCACCATGGACGGGGACGGCCAGAACGATCCGGCCGACATCATGCGGCTATTCGAGCGACTGGGGCGTCAGGGCCAGGAACCGGCCATGGCGGCCGGCATCAGGGCGGGCCGCAAGGGGCCCGGCTCGCGCAAGGTGGCCTCGCGCTTGGCCAATTCGATCCGCGACACGGTGCTCGCCGATGGCTGCCCCGATACCGGCTGCGGCATAAAGCTCTACCGGCGCGACGCCTTTCTCGAATTGCCGTTCTTTACCAGCATGCACCGCTATTTGCCGGCGCTATTCCTGACTTACGGCCATGAAATCGCCTATGAGGCAGTCAACGATCGGCCACGGCTCAGGGGCGCGTCGAAATATACCAATCTTGGCCGGGCTCTGATTGGGCTATACGATCTGGTGGGAGTAAGCTGGCTGCGCAAACGGACGCTCATTCCGCCGATTGCCGAGGATATTTCGGGCGCCGGCGCCGCTCCGCGCGAGGCCGCCGAGCCCGAGGGGGGAAGTGGGGGTCGCGCATGATTGCGTGCCGGGCGTAAGGAGGGGGAAAGCGCGATGCATTGGACGGACCTGGTTCATTGGTGGCTCACCACGCCGACCACCGAGCTGATCTGGATCGGCATCGGCCTGGTCGCTCAGCTCCTGTTCTCGATGCGCTTCCTGGTGCAATGGGTCGCCACCGAACGGGCGCGGGCCAGCATCATCCCCGAGACCTTCTGGTATTTCAGCTTTTTCGGTGGAATTCTGCTCCTCGCTTATGCCTGCTACCGCGCCGATCCGGTCTTCATCATTGGCCAGGCCACCGGCCTGGCGATCTATTCCCGCAACATCTATTTCATCTGGCTCGGCAAGCGGGAATCGAGCCAAGCCAAGGCCGCGTAGCCGGCCGCTCGGTCTTGGTGCTCGCATCGTCTTGGATTGAGGTTCGGCGAAGGCCATGACTTTCCGCCTGAAGGACCTCACCATTCTCGAGCAGGTGGTGCTCGCGCTGTCGCTCGTCATGGTCGGGTTTTTGCTGATAGATCCGTTCATGGTCGAGCGGGCACGGGCGATTACCCCCGAAACCAAAGCTTTCTTCCGCAACATCACCAATATCGGCAGGTCGAACTGGATGCTGATTCCGACCGGCGCGGCGGTCGCGCTCGCGCTGGTGCTGCGCCAGCGCCATGCCGGCTTCAGGAACTCTGCCGGTTACGGCCTGATTGCCAGCACCATCGGTTTTGTGTTCGTCAGCGTGGGTGGCGCCGGGCTCATCGCTAATCTCACCAAGAACATCATCGGCCGGGCCCGGCCCAAACTATTCGACCAGGTGGGCACGCTCGACTTCCAGCCATTCGCCTTCGACCCGGACCACGCCTCGCTGCCCTCCGGCCACGCCACCAATATCTTTGCCTTCGCCACGGTGATCGGCATGTTGTGGCCCCGGGGAAGGGTGCTGCTCTACACCCTCGCCGCCTGGATCGCGCTCAGCCGGGTGTTGATCGGTCAGCACTACGTCACCGACGTGGTGCTGGGCGCCATCCTCGGCACCGCTTTTCCTTATTTCGTGCGGGACCGCTTTGCCGCCCGCCGCTGGCTGTTCGAGCGGACGCCCGAAGGCGGCTACCGCCTGCGGGGGGCTCGCACCCAGCGCTGGCTCGGTTGGCCGCCCAGCAAAGAAACGAGGTCGGCCGACATGAGGCGGGAAACCGCCGCGGATTGACCTTGCGCCCCACACCAGGCGACGACAAATAGCTCGCAAACGGGCGGCAAATACCCATATAGAGAGGAGTGCAGGGCGCCGACCGAGCGGCCGTCTGGCCCTTCACATCTCCCTTGAACCTGCTATAGGTTCCGGCCCCCATCGGATTGGGGCCGCGATTGAATTGGCGCGGGGTGGAGCAGCCCGGTAGCTCGTCAGGCTCATAACCTGAAGGTCGTAGGTTCAAAT
>JBBQXL010000083.1:0-8513 GCA_038209695.1 Hyphomicrobiales bacterium | reverse complement strand
GGAGGAGGCGGTGGCGTTCGCCACCCGTCACGGCATTGCCTTTCGCCTTGAAGAGCCGCAAAAGACGGTGCTGAGACCGAAATCCTACGCCGAGAACTTCAAGTTCGGGCGGGCCGACCGCTGGACACACTGACCGACACCGATTCGGGTTATAATCTGGAGCGATCAGCGGTCCCGTAGCTCAAGGGATAGAGCATCTGCCTTCTAAGCAGAGGGTTGAAGGTTCGAATCCTTCCGGGACCGCCAATCTTTCCAGTGGTTTTGGCAGTCATACCTCTCTGCGCGGCGGAGGGTGGGCTAATCACAGGCTATCATCCCAAGCATACACAGGTTGCGAACCAGACTCGCTCCCTACTTGTAGAGGAGATTTCGGTCTGGTTTGATATGGCCTACGGGAAAGGGGGACGCACATGCTAAAGCGGGTATTTTTTGCCTTGGCTGCCCTTCTGGTCTGCCAAGCGAGTGCGGTCGCCAAGGGACCTTACGCTCCATTTCGGGTCGGTCTGTGGCAAGGTGGCGGTTACACCGACGACAGCACGGGTAGTCACGCAGCGCTCGTGACGAAACCGTCCCATTACTGTGCCCGGAGGTGTTTCATACGGGGGACACTTATTCGAGGATGAGCAGCGCCATAGATAAGGCCGCTCGCTCAGCCTTGGAGGAGGTTCCAGACGGCCCGGCTCCCGAAATGATGAGGGTCTTTATCGATCACCTCTCATCCGAGTTACGGAACAACCTTACTCGTGATCCGAGCCAGAATGCAGCTATCGAAAGTGCATTCGCCTCCATACAAGGCCTAGCTTGGTCAAATAATCGGCTGCAAGCGTGCTTTCCACCACTCGCTCCTTTTGCTGAGCGTAATGCTAAATGGGCTGCCGAAAACACGCTATTAACGCCTCCGGACGAGTGCCGAGCCTTCTTTGACGCTCCCACGTATCGGGCGATGAGTGGCTTTCTGAGCAGGGTGATGGAATGGGCTTTGATCGACGTCCCAAGCGGCGGGACCGATTTGTTAAAAGCATTTCAATCGCGGCGTCAGTCTACAGCGGAGGCAGAGTCTCTCCCACAGCAGACAACTGAGGCTGTTTCTACTCTGTTTGATAAACTAGACCCGCAGGAAGTCGTGACTTGCGTTCCGGTGCTTGCTCCCCTGGTTGAGCAGGCGAAGATTTGCCTCGAACCACTAAAAGGAAGGAAGGTTCAGCCCGAGGCCCGAAGATTGGCCCGCGAATTCGCCAAAGACCCCATCAGCGTGGTGGGCACCGCTTACCACGCATACCTTGACGTGAAGCGATGTTACGAGGCGCGCAAAGGCTATTCGGTGCGATACATCACCGATGAGGAAATGGAGCTGGCCACGAATGCGGTGCGGCAAATCGAGAATGCTATCAAGCCAAAGTTCGATCCTGATACGACAGTCGACGGCCTCTGGTCGCGGGTCGAGCAGAATGAGGGCCATCACTTTCATCCCAGCCGCGATTACGTGGAGGGAGAGGGCAGGGTGTGCAGAGAGTGGTTCAATTGGCTGCTACAAATACAGCGGGACGAGGTGCCGAAAAGCCGAACGATTGAAAGCCGTTGTTCTGGGCTGTAGAGACGCCATTCGTCTAGTCTTTCCAATAGATAAAAAATCCCGATCATAACAAGCAGGGTCGCTATCAGCTCTCCTTGAGTGAACCAGTGCTCGGCCTTGATGCCGATGCGCTGCCAGCGGTTGAGACGAACCCCGCGCATAAGATCGATCTTATTATCAATTATCACGCCCCGCTGCCCGTGGCCCCCGGTTTGTAAGCGCGGTGGGCCGCTCATTTTGCCAATCGGTATTGTCTACGACAAAGATCCCGAAGCGCGCCGCGCAACTCGAAGCGCGGGCTAGATTTGCAACGAGCGAGGGCACCATTACTGGCAGCCTGGACAATTGAGAACGAAAAAGTTTGGCTCCTTATAGCGAGTTTGTCGTTTTCCGATTCGACACTTGTCCTCGGCGACGGCTTCGAAGGTGTCGGGCAGCTTCGCTTCGAGAGCCTTCTTGACGTCAAACTTCCCGGCAAGCTCCTGGACCTGCTCTTGGGCGCAGCTCTATACGTATCATGGCAAATCTACGAAATGGCGTTGCGCGGCGGACTGTTATCGTGAGTAGGGCAAACCGGATTAGTGCCCCAGTGGCGTGCTCCGTCGAATGCATGCTCTCGGTGATACGATCTACGGCGTCCCGTTCGGCCTCGATTTCCTTCTTGTCTTTGCACATGGCCGGGTTCCTTTCCTCTGGCTTCCTAGCGGACCTCGGTGCGGGGCCTTCTCTTGTGCCCTCGCTTCCGGCGTGGATGGGTAGTTCATAACTCCGCCCGAGCGATTGGTTTGCTCGGTCCGCTGCCGTATGCTGCGTGGATTCACATGAGGGAGGCAACGATGGCAGCGACTAAGGTGATGCTCACATCCGGCCAGAAGGCCGCGCAAACGCGCAAGCGCCGGGCGGCCGCCGCCAAGGGAGCGGCAACACGCAAGCGCAAGGCGACCGCCGCAAAGGCGGCAGCGACAAGGAAGCGGAATAAAGCGTAGGGGCCACGGTCTCCACCATCGCGTCGGTGAGCTTCATTTCTGCGTCCTTTCCTCTCGCTGCTTGGCTGGCCAGCGGCGCGATCTCTCGGCCTTGTCGCCAGGATGCTTCTTCCGCCAGCGCGCTCCCTCGGAGCTTGGGGGTGCTCCGAAGCCACCAACAGAACCTTCCTCGTGGCAAGCCAGCGGCGTCTCGACCGGGTGTTGGCGCGGGTTGTCGCAAGTGTGCGTCACCCTACTAGAGTCTTTGCTGACGCGGACTTGCGACACGGCCTTGGCGCCGCGGCGGCGCTCCCATGTCCGACGACAGACGCCCTCGGCTTCCCACGGCTTCGCGCGGCTTAGGGAAGCGGCAAGATATTCGATACGGGTTCGCGTCCGCCTTTTGGCGTTCCATCTGTCCCTACGCCGCCGCTCTAGCTCGGCAGCGGGCACGTCAATGGGCCGGATGGTGGTGATGCGGAGCATGGTGCGAACCACGTCGAGAAGGCCGACGCGGTGCCCCAAGGCGTCGGCGGTCCACTTGATAGGCCTCGCCAGCACGCGACGCACGAGCGCGGCTAGCTCGGCCTCGCCCATCCACGGGCACCATTGCTGGACGTGACCGGCGATGTTGCGCGCCGGGTCGCCGTTTAACCGAGCGGCGTGTTGGGCGAGAATTAAGACGTCGTCGCGCCCGGCGTCATCGTCGGGGAGGATGGCGCCGGAGGTGTAGGCGAAGAACATTGTTAGATCGCGGACGCGCCCGGCAGGGAGGGCGAAGGCTCGACGCCGCGCGTCCCGATCTCGACGGGCAGCGCGGTTCTCAAGGTCGATAAGTGCCTCATTTACGGCGCCGGAGGCGCGGTGATAGACCGGGCGCGCATCGTCTCTGCGAACGTCGATGCCAGTCTCGCTGCGCCCCCGCTGTCCCAAGCTCGGGGCCGTAGCATTTTCAGGCGGCGGGGGGTCGCCCCTGTTAGACACCTTGGCAGCGAACCCTTTGCCGGGCCTAGCGTTGTTTCCGCGCGTTAGACACTCAATGTGTTTATATATACTGGCGGGTGTCGCTCCTTCCGGGACCGCCAATCGCCTCGAGCCGTATGGTCTGAACGTCACTTCAAGCTGGCAAGGCATGTCATGCGTTTGGTCGTCGGGCTGTTTCTAATTCTGATCCTTTGCACCGCCGCCACCGCCGCGCCCAGACTGCTGTGGGAGGTTAAAGGCCTGGCGCAGCCTGAGTCGGTCGTCCAGGATCCGGCCACGGGATCGATCTATGTCAGCAACATCTCTGGCGCCGTCATGGAGAAGAACGGCAAGGGCTTCATCGCCCGGCTCCGGCCCGATGGCACCATCATCGAACGGGAATGGGTCAAAGGACTGAACGCGCCGACCGGCATGGCGCTCAACGACCGCACCCTCTATGTCGCCGATGTCGATGAGCTGGTTGAGATCAATGTCGCCTCGGGCGAGATCGGCCATCGCTACCCGGCCAAGGGCGCCATCTTCTTGAACGACGTCGCGGTGGGCGAAGACGGAACCGTCTATGCCTCCGACACCCCGATGAACACGATCTGGCGCCTCAAGGACGGAACCTTCGAACCGTGGCTGGCGAACGATGATCTGAACGGCCCGAATGGTCTGCTGCCGCAAGGCGACAAGCTCATCGTCGCCTCGTTCGGCAGGTTGCCGGGAGAGGGGCAGAAGCAGGAGCTCGGCGGGCTGCTCGCCATCAACCTCGAGGACCAGGCGGTGAGCAAGGTCGGCAGCGGTGAGGCCTTCGGCAATCTCGACGGCCTTCAGGCGCTCAAGCCCGGGGTCTATCTGGTCACCGATTGGGCGGCGGGGGTGCTCTATCGCGTCGACGCCAAAGGCAAGGCCGAGCGGCTGATCAAGCTCAACAAAGGCAGCGCCGATCTGATCCTGCTGCCGGACCAGAACACGGTGCTGATCCCCATCATGCTGAACAATTCGCTGGTTGCCTACGCGCTCGAGTAGTGCAGCCCTTTGCCACATAAGGCGGCGCCCGCATCGGCGTGAGTCGACACCGCCCACCACCGGATCGTTTTCGCGAAGGAAAGGGTCAGCCGAGCTTGACTTGGCGCACGACGATGCGCGAAGCGGGACGTTCGGCCTTCTGGGGCAGCGGTTCGCTTGCGGGCAGGCCGAGGATCTCGCCCGGTTCGGGGGCGGCTTCGCGCGCCGGCCACTGATCGCTGTAGCGGCCTGCGAATCGGTGCAAGCCGATATGCACTACATCCCGGTCCGCCGCCGCCCACACGTCCCCACCGCAGAGCCGCCAGCGATAGCAAAACGCGTAGTCCTCGGAAAGATAACCCTTCTCAGTCCTGATCGGATCGAACACGCGGATCAGGCGGTCGAGGCCATGGGCAATCGGCGAATTGAGCCGCGCCGAAGAATCGGAGTGATGGGGCTGCCGTTCGAGCAGGGAAGCAATGCAGTCTCGGCGCAGCAGAAGAATTCCCGCTCCGCAGCCCTCGACCCGGATGAACCCCTTATTCGTTCCGACGCCCGGACCCCTTACCGTGAACTCACGCGCCTTGGCGCGTGCACGAGCGGGCGCATCTCCCGCCGCTATCGCCGTCTCGTATTTTGCTGAGATCGAGTTTGCGCTTGGGATAGATGACCCCAACCACGGGCTGGTCGAGCTCGATCATGTCCACGATCAGCTTCGGGTCGAATCCCAATCCGCATCGATGAAAAGGAGATGGCTTGCATTGGTCCGGTCGAACCAGTGCGAGAGCTAGACGGAGCGGCTTTCGACGAGATCGGAGAAGGACATGGTGGCGAGCGCGCAGGGCCAGCCGCGAGCCCCCAGGACGTGCTGGAGCCCAAACAAGCTCCGCACATAGACCGAATAGAACACCTCGCCAAAGGCGGGTGTCGCAATAAATAGACTGGTCATTAGCCCCCCTCTTATTATTCTTGGAGGGCGCGCTCGGGGTCAATCCCAAGCGACACAGAAATAGTGGATAACCGCGAAATACTCGTTGACCCTAAGCGGGCGCGCCGAGTCGCGCGAAGCCGGCTTCGAGGTCGGCCTTGAGATCCTCGACGTCCTCAAGACCGATATGCAACCGAACGGCCGGCCCTTCGGCCCGCCATGTCGTGGCGGTGCGACAGGTGCTCGGGTCGAAGGGCAGGATCAGGCTTTCGTAGCCGCCCCAGGAATAGCCCATGCCAAACAGGCTGAGGCCGTCGAGCATGGCGGCGAGCTTTGCCCGCGACACCTCCTTGAGCACGATCGAGAACAGGCCCGAGGCACCAGTGAAATCGCGCTGCCACAGCGCGTGACCTGGATCGGTGGGAAGGGCGGGATGAATCACCCGCGCCACCTCCGGCCTGCCCGCCAGCCAATGCGCCAGTTCGAGCCCGGACTTCTGATGCCGCTCAAGCCTCACGCCGAGGCTGCGTAGACCGCGCAAGCCCAGATAGACGTCCTCCGGCCCCGGGCAGAGTCCCAGCTCGTCATGCGCCTTGCAGACCGTCACGGAAGCCCGCTCGGTCGCGGTGATGGCCCCCAGCATGGCGTCGGCATGACCGACGATATATTTGGTGGCAGCCTGGATCGACACATCGGCGCCATGGGCGAAGGGCTTGAAATAGAGCGGCGTGGCCCAAGTGTTGTCGAGAATGACCACGGCGCCAGCATCGTGCGCCGCAGCGGCGATGGCGGGAATGTCCTGCACTTCGAAAGTCTGCGAGCCCGGCGACTCGGTGAACACCACCTTGGTCTTGTTGGTGATGAGCTTGTCGATCCCCCCGCCGATCAGCGGATCGTAATAGATGATTTTGACGCCAAGCCGCTTCAACACGTGATCGCAGAAACGCCGTGTCGGGCGATAGACGCAGTCGGACACCAATATCTCGTCGCCAGCCGCCACGAAGGCCATCAGCGCCGTGGCGACGGCCGACAGGCCCGAGGGGGTCAATAGCGTGCGGTGGCCGCCTTCCAACTCGGCGATCGCCTCCTCGAGCGCCCTAACCGTGGGCGTGCCGAGCCGGCCATAGCTGAAGTCCTGATCGTCGGCATCGAGGCTCGCCAGGGTGGGAAAAATCACGGTGGAGCCGCGATAGATCGGCATGTTGACGAAACCGTGCTGGCGCGCCGGCTCGCGCCCGGCATGGGCGAGCCGGGTCAAGTCTTTCTGCTTCCCGGTCCGTTTGCTCATCTAATTTTGGCCAAGCGAGAGGGGTCACATTCGCTTTAAGCCTAGCCGGTCTCGATGGGAAGGCTTTGATCGGCGCCCCATTCTGACCACGACCCGTCATAGACGGAGGTCTTGCGATGGCCGAGCTGGGCGAGCCCGAGCGCCAGCACGCTGGCGGTAATGCCTGAACCGCAACTGGTCACCACCGGCTTGTTAAGGTCGACGCCGGCTTCGGCGAACAGTTGCTCGAGCTCCGGCGCCGTCTTGAGCGTGCCGTCCTGATTGAGCAGCTTGGCGTAAGGCAGATTGTGCGAGCCGGGGATGCGGCCAGAGCGTAATCCTGGGCGCGGCTCCGGCGCCTTGCCGGCAAACCGTTCCGGCACCCGGGCGTCGACGATCTCGGCCGACTTGTCCTTGAGCAGCGTCTTGATGTCGGAGGCGTCGCGCACCAGGTCGAGGTTACGCCGCGCCGTGAAGTGGCGCGTGGTGCGAGGCGGGGGCGGGCCGCTCTCGATCGGCCGGCCTTCCTGCTTCCATTTCGGCAACCCGCCATTGAGCACGCTCACATCGTCCACGCCCATGACGCGGAAGGTCCACCACACCCGGGCGGCGCTGAACAGCCCGGCCGAATCGTAGATGACGATGCGCGAGCCGTCGCCGACGCCCATGCTCCTCATCCGCGAAGAAAACTTCTCCGGCGGTGGCAACATATGCGGCAGGCTGCTCTTGCTGTCGGCAATCTCGTCGATGTCGAAGAACCGCGCGCCGGGAATATGCTCGGCGAGATATTCGGCATGGGCGTCCTTGCCTTCGTCCGGCATGTGCCAAGAGGCGTCGATGATGACGAGGTCGGGCGCATCGAGCTCGCGGGCGAGCTCGTCGGTCTCAGTCAGCCATGTCTTCGTCTGCAACAAGTCGAAATCTCCATTTTGAGTCTAGACGAATACGCGCGGCGCGGCCGCCGTTTTTTGGTCGAGCCAAGCCGGGACCGGCAACCCCTTTTCGTGGAGGAATTTGGGGTTGAACAGCCGGCTTTGGTAGCGTGTGCCGTAATCACAAAGCACCGTGACGATCGTATGACCCGGGCCCATGTCGCGGGCAAGGCGAATGGCACCTGCAACATTGATGCCGCTGGAGCCGCCGAGACAGAGGCCTTCCTCGCTCAGCAGGTCGAAAACGATCGGCAGCGCTTCCGCGTCCTCGATTTGATAGGCCTGATCGATCACCGCCCCTTCCAGATTGGCCGTGATGCGGCCCTGGCCGATCCCTTCGGTGATGGAACTGCCTTCGGATTTGAGGACGCCGTGCTTGTAGAAATTGTAGAGCGCGGCGCCCATGGGATCGGCAAGCCCGATTACCACGTCTTTGTTGTGCTCCTTGAGACCCATCGAAACGCCAGCCAGGGTGCCGCCGGTGCCGACCGCACAGATGAAGCCGTCGACCTTGCCGTCGAGGTCGGCCCAGATCTCCTGTGCCGTCGTCTCGATATGGCCCTGGCGATTGGCGACGTTGTCGAACTGGTTGGCCCAGATCGCGCCGTTCGGCTCGGTCGCCGCGAGTTCCTCGGCCAGCCGGCCGGAATATTTTACGTAATTGTTGGGGTCCTTGTATGGAACTGCCGGCACCTCGATCAACTTGGCGCCGGTCAAGCGCAACATGTCCTTCTTTTCGTCCGACTGCGTCTCGGGAATGACGATGACCGTCTTCAGGCCCAGCGCATTGCCGACCAGTGCCAAGCCGATGCCGGTATTGCCGGCGGTGCCTTCGACCACCGTGCCGCCCGGCTGGAGCCGTCCCGAATTGAGC
>JBBQXL010000082.1:0-8641 GCA_038209695.1 Hyphomicrobiales bacterium | reverse complement strand
CTCGGCGTCGTTGCACAGGATGGCGGCTCGGGATGCTTCGATCAGCGTCTTGTGTTGGGTTGGGTCGACGATGACGCCATCGAGCTCGAACGCGCCTTCGGGACGGTAGCCGGCGCCGGAGACGTCGAATCGCCCCTCCGCGGTCACCACCGTGCGGACCGTCATTTCGTTGCGGGTCAGCGTGCCGGTCTTGTCGGAGCAGATCACCGACACCGAGCCCAAGGTCTCGACCGCCGGCAGGCGCCTGACGATGGCGTTGCGCGCCGCCATGCGCTGCACGCCAATCGCCAGCGCGATGGTCATCACCGCCGGGAGGCCCTCGGGAATCGCCGCCACAGCGAGCCCGATCATCACCATGAACGCGTCCTGCCAGGGATAGTGGCGCACCAGGACGGCGAAGGCGAACAACGCGACACTCCCCGCCAGAATGAGGATCGTGAGCTTGCGCGCGAGATCGTTCATTTGACGGATCAGCGGCGTGGTCAACGTCTCGACGGTGCCGACCAGTGTGCTGATGCGACCGAGTTGACTCGCCTTCCCCGTCGCCACCGCGACGCCCGTCCCGGTGCCGCTGGCGACGAAGGTGCCGGAAAAGGTCATCGACACGCGGTCGCCGAGCGGTGCCTCGGCGGCGGCCGGCACGATCGTTTTGTCGACCGGCACCGACTCGCCGGTCAGCGCCGCTTCGTCGAGGCGTAGATTGCGCGTTCGGGTGAGGCGCAGATCCGCCGGCACGCGGTCGCCGGGCTCCAGCAGCACGATGTCGCCGGGGACGATGTCCTCCGCCGGTATGGCCGTTCGCCGTCCCTCGCGCAGGACGGTGGCATGCGGGTCGATCATCCCCCTTATGGCGTCGAGGGCCCGTTCGGCGCGACCTTCCTGGACATAGCCGATGATGGCGTTGAGCAGCACCACGGCCAGCACCACCGCAGCATCGACCAGATGGCCGATTACGATGGCTAGCACGGCGGCCGCCAGCAGCACATAGATCAGGAGATTGTTGAACTGCGCTAGGAAGCGGATGATCTCGCTGCGCTGGCGCGCCGCTGGGAGGCGGTTGGGGCCGAATCGCTCTTTCCGCGCTATCGCATCCGCTGCGGTAAGGCCATGCGGCCCTGTTTGGAGCGCAGCGAGGACATCGCCTGCGGCGTGCGCATGCCAGGGGATATCGGGCTGGTGGCCCGGCGCAATCGCTGCTACCGGCGCGCTCTCAACGACAGGCAAGACAAGCGAGCCTCCTATTGATGGGCCATAAACACCGGGACGGTCATGTTCTCAAGCACATGACGGGTCGCGCCGCCGAGAATCCATTCCCTGAAGCGGGACCGCCCGAACCCGCCCATGACGATCAGGTCAGCGCCGCGATCCGTGGCGAATTTGAGAATGCCCGCCCCCGCCTCGGCGTCAGAGACGGCGATATCCTTGGCTTCGGCGGCCACGCCCTCGTGCCGCAGATAGGCGACGATGTCGAGTTCGGGCGGACGCATCGCGGCGGGGAAGGACGCGCGCGAATGACCGACCAGCACGCTTACCTGATCGGCGCGACGGAGCAACGGCAGAGCCCTGCGCACGGCAGCAGCCGCCTGGGCGCTTCCGTTCCAGGCGATAAGGGCGCGGTGGCCAAACTGCGGCGACGGCCAGAAACGGGGCACGATCAGCGCCGGATGGCCTGACAGCGCGAGCTGCACGGCAGGGCCCCACAACAGATCGCTCAGGTCGCCGCCTTGCTCGACCACCGCCAAGTCCTGCAACCGGCAAGCATGAATGATGAGGTCGGCGGCGTCCCCTTCCCCGGTCGTCCAACTATGCGTGACTCCGGCGCGCTCGGCGATGGCGTCGAACCGCTTCTTGGCAAGCGCCGCCTCTTCATATTCGCGCTTGATGAGCTCATCGACCCTGGCGGGTTCAAGCCGCAGGAACGGATTCTGCATGGCATTCTTGAGCAGGGCCACTTCCACCAGGCTGCACATACCGGTGAGATGGGCGCCACTCTCCTTGGCGAGGGCCGCGGCGAGCGCGATCTGCATATCTGCCTCGACCAACGGCACATGAACTAGGATCGCCCGATAGGTCATGCCGGCTCCTCTTCCGCGTGGGTCGGCATCATAGCAAGCCGGGCGAATGCCGCTTGATCGAGATCAACACCTAGCGGTCGTCATCCTCGCCCGGCTCATCCTTGCCAACCGGCTCGCCGGGCACGACATAGCGGCCGCCGAGCCAGCGGCCGAGATCGATATCGGCGCAATGCTTGGAGCAGAACGGCCGGTACTGCGCGGATCGAGGCTTGCCGCAGAGAGGGCATTTCGCGCGGTTGGCCGTCCCCTTCGCGCGCTTGCCGGGCTGCTCGCGCGCGCTCACTCAGTCTCGATCTCCGCTTTGGACAGCCACAGATGGCTCACCGGAAAGCCTTCGCCTTGCAGCAAGCTCACCACCTCGGTGAGCGGCAGCCCCACCACATTGGTATAAGACCCGACCAGCTTCACCACGAACGAGCCGGCGATGCCCTGGATGGCATAGCCGCCCGCCTTCCCCTTCCACTCGCCGCTCGCCAGGTAATTGCCGATCTCCTCATTGGTGAGATTGCGGAACCGGACGCGGGTCTCGACCACCCGCTCGCGCCAGCGGTCGTCGGGGGTGAGCAGGCAGATGGCGGTGTGCACGCGGTGCGCCCGGCCGCGCAGCATCCGCAACGCGTCGCCGGCCTCATGCTCGAGCTCGGCCTTGCCCAGCACGCGGCGGCCGACCGCCACCACGGTATCGGCGGCCAGCACGAAGGCCTTGGCATATTCCTTCTCGGCGCGGATCAGCTTGCGGGCGGCTTCCGCCTTGGCCCGAGCCAGCCGTTTCACGATATGGCGCGGCACCTCGCCCTTGGCCACGCTCTCGTCGATCGTGGCGGGGCGCAGGGCATCGGGCGTGATGCCGACCTGCTCGAGCAGCTGGAGACGCCGCGGCGATGCCGAGGCCAGCACCAGCTTGGGCCGGAACGAGCTCGACACCGCGCCGGTGCGGCTAGCGCGCGCGGCAGGCGGAGGCAGAGCCCTAGCCCTCTTGGGCTCGGGCTTAGCCGGCTCGGCTTGGGCGGGATCGGCCCGCCGCAACCCGAGCTTGCTACTTAAACCGGTAAGTGATCCGACCTTTAGTGAGATCATAGGGTGTCATCTCGACTAGAACCTTGTCGCCCGCAAGCACCCTAATGCGGTTCTTGCGCATCCGCCCCGCCGTGTGCGCGATGATCTCGTGTTCGTTCTCGAGCTTCACCCTGAACGTGGCGTTCGGGAGGAGTTCCGTCACGACTCCCGGAAACTCCAGCATCTCTTCCTTCGCCATAAGGCTCCTTCCGCATCGAAGTTCGGCGGACAATGGTCGGGGCTGGCGCCAAAATCAAGGGCGATTCCGGGAAATCGGCTACTGCTCGCCGCAACCATGAGCCTGAAAAGAAAAGCCCCGGACCATGCGGGGGCTTCAAGTTCAATCTCAGTCGATGTTTTCGACCACCCGTGGCCGGTATGGGTCGTGATTTGCTCCCGTAGTCGTCGCCGCCCGACCAGCCCGCGCCATCCGCCGCCGGGCCGGCGAACGCGGCTACCGTGCCCTGAGCGAGACCGGAACGGCTTACGGACGGGCAGCCGAATTTCTTTAACAGACGTCCTTTAAACTCCCTCTGTTCGGTCGGGCCAAAAGCGCATCGCTTGAGAGATATCCGGGAGAAAGCCAATGCTGTTCGTCTGCTATGTGACCATCGACCCCGAAAATCGCGACGAGAGCCTCAGGCGCTTCAAGGAGCACGGCGTCCCCGAGCCTAAGGGCGTCAAGCTGCTCGGCGCGTGGATTTCGCTGACCCAGCAAGAGACCTGGGCCATCTTCGAGGCCAACGACGCCGCTGCCATCATGAAGCTCTACGAGCCATGGACCGACCTCAATGTCCACCAGATCGCGCCGGTGATGGACTTCGCCGAGTTGAAGAAATTCGTGGCCAAAGGCTAGCCGGGGCGGCGCGCAAGCCGGCGTCCTACGTGTCGGTGGAGCCGGCGAGCGGGAAGCGGGCCTTGATCTTGCGGACCAGCCCGTCGCGCAGGGCGCGATAGGCCTCGAGCATCTGCTCGCGGCTGCCTTCGATCAGGCTCGGATTGGGCGTCGGCCAATAGTCCACCTCGATGGCATGGCCCCGCGCCAGCTCCAGCGCCTGCTGGTGGGCCTCGGGCGACAGGCTCACGATCAGATCGAACGACAGGTCGGTGAGCTGGCCGAACGATTTGGGCCGGTGCGCCGACAGCTCGATGCCGATCTCCGCCATCACCGCTTGGGCGAACGGGTCGGGCCCCCCTGCCCGCACCCCGGCCGAGTCGACATAGACGCGGTTGCCGGCCAGATGCTTGAGGATGGCGGCCGCCATCGGCGAGCGCGCCGCGTTGCGGCTACAGGCGAACAGCACCGCGCCGGGCAGATCGGCCCCCTCGTCCAAGCCTCAGCCCTTCCAGTGCAGCGCGCAGAGCAGCGTGAACAGGCGGCGTGCGGTGGCGATATCGACGTTGATCTTGCCCTTGAGCCGCTCTTGCAGCAGGCGGCTGCCTTCGTCGTGCAAGCCCCGCCGCCCCATGTCGATGTCCTCGATCTTGGCGGCGGGTTGGGTCTTGATCGCCGCGTAATAGCTGTCGCAGATCAGGAAATAGTCCTTCACGATGCGGCGAAACGGCGACAGCGACAGCATCACATGCTGGATCGGCTCGCGCGCCTCATCGCCCACGGTGAACACCAGCCGGTTGTCGGCGAGCGACAGGCGCAGCGTATAGGGGCCGGCGTCGTGGGCCTCCAGCGCGAAGCGGTTCTTCTCCAGCAGATCGAAGATGGCGACCTCGCGCTCGTGCTCGACCTCGGCGTTGTTGCGGCCGATCGAGGCCTCGTCGAGCGTCACCTCGATCAGCCGGGCCGCCGCCGACCAGGTTCCGAGTTCTTCGCCATCGTCCTGCTCGGTCATGATTTTTCTCTGACGTTGAGCCTGATGGCGACGGAGCGGCGATGGGCGTCGAGCCCTTCAGCCTCCGCCAGAAGCATGGCGGCGGGGCCGAGCGCGGCGAGGCTGTCGGCGTCGAGCTTGAGCGTCGAGGTCCGCTTCATGAAATCGAGCACGCCAAGTCCCGAGGCAAAACGCGCGCTGCGCGCCGTCGGCAGCACGTGGTTGGAGCCGGCCACATAATCGCCGATCACTTCCGGCGTATAGCGGCCGATGAAGATGGCGCCGGCGTCGTTGACGCGCTTGGCCAGCGCATCGGCGTCTTCGGTGACGATCTCCAGATGTTCGGGCGCCAGACGGTCGGCCAGCGCCGGCGCCTCGTCCAGGCTCTTGACCAGGATCACCGCGCCGAACTCCTGCCAGCTCGCCCGCGCGGTTTCGGCGCGCGGCAGCACGGCCAGCTCGGCCTCGACCGCCGCCTCGACCGCACGAGCGAAAGCTTCATCGTCGGTGATGAGGATCGCCTGGGCCGCGACGTCGTGCTCGGCCTGAGCCAGCAGATCGGCGGCGATCCAGGCCGGATCGTTGTCACGATCGGCGATCACCACCACCTCCGAGGGTCCCGCCACCATGTCGATGCCGACCTGGCCGAACACTTGGCGCTTGGCCGCCGCGACATAGGCGTTGCCGGGACCGACGATCTTCACCACCGGGGCGATGCTCTCGGTGCCGTAGGCGAGCGCGGCTATGGCCTGCGCCCCGCCCACGCGATAGATCTCGCTGACGCCGGCAAGCTCGGCCGCCGCCAGCACCAGCGGGCTGAGCGAACCGGATAACGACGGCACCACCATGACGATCCGCTTCACACCGGCGACCTTGGCCGGCACCGCATTCATCAACACCGAGCTCGGATAGCTCGCCGTGCCGCCCGGAACATAAAGCCCGGCCGAGGCGACCGGCGTCCAGCGCGTGCCGAGCTCGACGCCTTGGCGGTCGCGATAAAGATCGTCCTTGGGCAGCTGCCGGTTATGGTGGTCGAGGATGCGGTCATGGGCGAGGTTCAACGCGTCCAGCGTGCTCTTGCCGACCTTGGCCCGCGCCGCCGCGATCTCGGCCTCGCTCACCCTCAGCCCGGCCTGGCGTAAATCGAACTGGTCATAGCGGAGCGTGAGATCGATCAGCGCTTCATCGCCCTCGGCGCGCACGCGCGCGATGATGGCGGCGACCGCGTCATTGACGTCGGCCGCCTGCTCACGCTTCTGCGCGAACAGCGCCATGAAGCCGTCCTCGAAATCGGGATCAGCGGTTTTAAGCCACTTGGCCATGGCGAGGCCGTCTAGGAGCTGCTCGCGCCGGGCTCGCTGCCCGCGCTAGGCTCATCGCCCGGATGCACCGGCTTGGAGTGCGTGCGCCAGGCAGGACCGAGATCCCTGAGCTCGGCCTCGATACATTCGACCTTGAGCTGGATGGAGGCGTCACCCGAGAAGGTGAGCGTGACATGGCCGGAAGGTGGCTCGGCCGGCTCGAAGCTGACCGCCAGCAGCGACAAGACCCGGTCGCTCGCTCCCGGCCTCACGTTCCGCAATTGCGCACTGAACACGCGGTCGAATCGCAGCGCCGTCCGCCGCCGGCGAAAATCCTTGCCGCCGTCTGTCACCGCCTTCTCCCAATCGAAGCGGTTGAGCACGGCGGCAAAGCGCTTCTGCGCCGGCACATAGGTCATATCGCCGACGCGCAGCACCGCGTCCTGCAACAGCGAGGACACGACGGAGAGATCTTCCTCGTCGAGGGCGATGAGTTTCAGCTGGTCCATGGCAACCGGGCAGGGCTCTTTCGCATGGGCGTAACACGCTCAGGCATGACATGAAACTGTCAACTTAGGAAAGGCCTCAGCTCGTCAACCGCTCAATCTGGGCGCCGCAACGGCTGAGCTTGTCCTCGATGCGCTCGAAGCCGCGGTCGAGGTGATAGACCCGGCCGATCATGGTCTCGCCCTGGGCAGCTAAGGCGGCAATGATGAGCGACACCGAAGCCCGCAAATCGGTGGCCATGACCTGCGCACCGCGCAGACCGCTGACCCCGGTCACCAGCGCGGTATCGCCCTTGAGGTCGATGCGGGCGCCGAGCCGGGCCAGCTCCTGCACATGCATGAAGCGGTTCTCGAAGATGGTCTCGCGCACCTGCGAGGTGCCCTTGGCCATGCACATCAGGGCGATGAACTGGGCCTGTAAATCGGTGGGGAAGCCCGGGAAGGGCTGGGTCTCCACCGAGACCGCATTCAGGCCGGCGCCGTTCCGCGCCACTCTGATGCCGGTCGGCCGCTCCTCGATCTCAACGCCGCTCGAGCGCAAAGTCTGAAGCGCCTCTTGCAGCAGGTCGGCGCGGGCGCCGTCCAGCAGCACGTCGCCGCCGGTGATGGCCGCCGCCATGGCGTAGGTCCCGGTCTCGATGCGGTCGGGCAGCACGGTGTGCTCGGCCCCGTAAAGGGTCTCGCGCCCCTGCACCCACAGGGTCGAGGTGCCGATCCCTTCGATCCTCGCGCCCATCTTGATCAGGCAATTGGCGACATCGACCACTTCCGGCTCGCGCGCGACGTTCTCGATCAAGCTCTCGCCGCGGGCCAGCACCGCCGCCATCAAGGCGTTATGGGTAGCGCCCACCGAAACCTTGGGCAGCGTGATCTTATTGCCGGTGAGGCCGCGCGGGGCGCGCGCATTGACGTAACCGCCCTCAAGCTCGATCTCCGCGCCGAGCGCTTCGAGCGTGGTGAGGTGCAGATCGACCGGGCGGGTGCCGATGGCGCAACCGCCGGGCAGCGAGACCCGCGCCTTGCCGCAACGCGCCACCAGCGGCGCCAGCACCCAGAAGCTGGCTCGCATGCGCGCCACCATCTCGTAGGGCGCGGTGGTGTCGACGATCTCGCCCGAGGTCAGCCTGAAGGTCTGGCCGTCGCTGCTGCGCTGGCCCGGCCGCTTGCCGGCGATGGTCACATCGACGCCGTGATTGCCCAGAATCCGGGCGAGCAGATTGACGTCGGCGAGCCGCGGCACATTGTGCAGCGTCAACGTCTCGCGGGTGAGAAGGCTGGCGATCATCAGCGGCAGCGCGGCATTCTTGGCGCCGCTGATGGGTATAGTGCCGGTCAGGCGCGTGCCGCCGACAATGCGGATACGGTCCATAGCGTTACTCCCTCACGCCCCTGCCCCAGAAATGTTCTGTGAAGACCCCCGTCTTCGGCGTCGGCCGGGCCCCCGTCAGGCCACCGCCAACAATCCAATCTACTCCCCTAGACTTAGCTCTGTCTCCCCCCATGGCCATTCTTCGCCGACGGGCCCCTTTCCTTGGCTTGAGCCTTACGTTTCAACAGGTTGGCGCGAAGGGCCTGACCCAGCCGGGCACGGCGCTCGTCGTCGCGAGACGGTTTGTGCCTGGGTTGCTCCTTTGGCGGTTTGCTCATGCGTGCTGCACCCTGCGCCAATCGCCTTTATATCATGTCTACCACAGCAGCGATTGATCGGGTGGGAGCCGGGCTTCGCCTTGCATGCGTTTCCCCGCTATGGCAGGGTCCGCGCGCGAAAAGCGGGCCGTCGCGGGTCCGCGCCGCTCTCTAAAGCCGTCGTAGCTCAGTGGTAGAGCACGTCATTGGTAATGACGGGGTCGGTAGTTCAATCCTACCCGACGGCACCA
>JBBQXL010000081.1:0-8659 GCA_038209695.1 Hyphomicrobiales bacterium | reverse complement strand
GGCGGCTTGCTTGAGGGGGTCGCTTCGCTATAGTGCGGCGCGCTTGCGGAGGGGTGGCCGAGTGGTCGAAGGCGCACGCCTGGAAAGTGTGTAGGCGGGTAACCGTCTCGAGGGTTCGAATCCCTCCCCCTCCGCCATATTCTCCTTGGACAGCCATAATCAAGGACTAGGCCGCCTCGGTCTTCTCGCCTATTGCGCTTATGTCGCGTTGTTGCGGCAAGGAAGCGGGATTAGCGTTCGAAGCCTGTTCTCGCCAGGCCATCGAACCCTTAGGGAGGGCAGAATGAGTGAGCTACCCTTGCAGGTATGCGTCGTAGCCGTAGCGCTCGCCGCCACAGCCTCGTTTGCTTGCGCGAAGGACACCATGACTCGGTTGGCCGATGGCCACGCCGACGCGTGCCAATACAACTACAATCAATGCATGACCGGCTGCGATGGCGCGTCTGGCTGCGAAGGCCAATGCCAAGCCAACTACGACGGCTGTATGGGCCAAGGTCAGTGACGCCACGGCCTAATGCGGAAGGTGGCGGCTCCGGCTGACACTTCGGGTGTATGTTTCGTCGCGGGCGCTCGCCTCGGGGGCGCTCGCTCGAGACATTTCAGTGGAAGATTTCTACTGGAAGCGTGAAAGCCTTGACGCGAGTGCTACTGTGTCTGGGGCGTGGGCCACGCCAAATGGAGGAGGGTAGGATGGGGACGATCTTAGCGATTATGTCAGTGCCGCTATTGTCTGCCACGGGCATTTACGATCCGCACGTCATGCGTCATGGTCAGTGTATTGCCGAGCCCGGCTCGTTTGACGCGCTTTATTGTTCGGCGCCCGCAACGCCTGGTCATCGCCGGCACGCCAGCAAGCACGCCAAAAAGTAGGATCGGCGAGAACCAGCGCGCCCGGCTTTGCCGGTTTCGCTCGCGCGCCTATCTGACGCTTGAAATAGCCTTCCCACCGCCCTGAAATCGGCGGGGCCCTTGGGTCGCAAGCCATAGAGTCGCGTTCCGCCCCGCGGCGAGAGCGTCTAAAAGACCCCGCATGGCCCAAGTGATCCAAACCGTGTCCGACACGGCCTTTATGGTTGCGGGCTTCCGCGCGCTCGAGACCGAGCGGTCCGCGCCGCTGTTCCGCGATCCGCTCGCGTGGAAGTTGGCCGGCGATCATGGCCGCAACATCCTCGCCGCCGTGCCGAAATCCTTCGTCGGCGCCTGGTCGGTGGTGATCCGGACGGTCATCATCGACAATTTCATTCGCGAGGCGATCGCCGGCGGCGTCGATACTATTCTCAATCTCGGTGCCGGCCTCGACACCAGGCCCTATCGCATGGACTTGCCGTCCTCGCTGCGCTGGATCGAGGTCGACTTTCCGCATGTCATCGAGCTCAAAGAGACGCGCCTCGCCGGCGAGCGTCCCAACTGCCGCCTCGACCGCATCAAGCTCGACCTCACCGACCCGTCCTTGCGCCGGGAATTGTTCGCCGAGGTGAATGCCGCCGCCGGCAACGTTCTGGTCCTCACCGAGGGCGTGGTGCCTTACCTGACCGAGAACGATGTGGGCGAACTGGCCGACGAGTTCAGGCAAATGGACAAGGTTCGATTTTGGATCGTCGATTATTTCTCGCCGCAGGTACTGCGCTTCGGGCGAAAGATGCGCGCGCGCTTCATGCGCAACGCGCCGTTCCTATTCCAACCGAACGACTGGTTCAGCTTCTTCGGCCGGCACGGCTGGAGCCCGGCCGAGATTCGTTACATCGCCGAGGAAGCCGAGCGGCTCGATCGCCCGATCCCGCTTCCGTTCCGTATGAAAGCATTGATGATGCTCACGGGACTGTTCGCCAGCCGGGGACGGCGCGCGGCGATGAAACAGTTCGCCGCCTATGTGCTGCTGACACCGACAAAGACGTGACGTCCGAGCGAAGCTCTTAGCGCCGCGACTTCGCCGCGTCTGGGGGGCCTTTTGCCCGGACTTTATAACTTGGCGCATCTAAAAGGTCGCTGGGCGGCAAGGGCAAATTCTGGGAAAACCTGTTGTTTTGTCGTATCTTGCGAGGTGGTGCCGGCGCGGGACACACGTTCCAGATCGAGCCACTTGCGAGCCTGGCACGAATAAGCGCAATTCTGCCCGCCATGGCGATCGATGCAGGAAGGCCTGCGGCCACCACGGCCACACAAAAGACCGCGGTGGCGGTGCTTGCCGCCATCAGCGTCAGCCATTTGCTGAACGACGTAATCCAATCCTTGATCGTGGCGCTCTATCCCATGATCAAGCAGAGTCTTGCGCTCGACTTCGGCCAGATCGGGCTGATCACCTTCACCTTCACCTTCACCGCGTCGCTGCTCCAGCCATTGGTCGGTTACGTGACCGACCGCCATCCCACGCCCTATTCGCTGGTGGCCGGCATGGGCTGTTCGCTGCTCGGCCTCCTCATCGCCGCCTTCGCCTCGACCTACGGCCTGATCCTGGTCGCGGTCGGGCTGATCGGCATGGGCTCGTCGGTATTCCATCCCGAATCGTCGCGCGTGGCGCGTCTCTCCTCCGGCGGCCAGCACGGTCTCGCCCAGTCGGTGTTCCAGGTCGGCGGCAATTTCGGCACCGCACTTGGCCCGCTGCTCGCAGCCTTCGTCGTGCTGCCTTACGGTCAGGGCAGCATCGCCTGGTTCTCCGGCGTGGCCCTGCTCGCCATGGTGCTGCTCGCCGGCATCGGCTCTTGGTACGGCAAGACGCTGAAGCTCAAGCAGAGCCCGGCACATCCGACCGAGCGCGAAGTCATCCACGAGCTGACGCATGGCAAGGTGCGGAAGTCGGTGGCCATTCTGATGGCGCTCACCTTCTCCAAGGACTTCTATCTGGTGAGCATCACCAGCTTCTATACCTTCTATCTGATCCATACCTTCGGGTTGTCGATCCAGCGCGCGCAGCTTTACCTGTTTCTGTTTCTGTTCGCCGTCGCCGCCGGCACGGTGATCGGCGGCCCGATCGGCGACCGCATCGGCACCAGGCGGGTGATCTGGTGGTCGATCCTCGGCGTGCTGCCGTTCACCCTGGCGCTGCCTTATGTCGGCCTGCTCGGCACGGCGATCTTGAGCGTGATCATCGGCCTGATCCTCGCCTCGGCCCATCCAGCCATCATCGTCTATGCCCAGAGCCTGATCCCGGGCCGCGTCGGCATGGTGGCCGGCTTGTTCTTCGGGCTTGCCTTCGGCGTTGCCGGCATCGGCGCCGCCTTTCTCGGCTGGCTGGCCGACCAGACCAGCATCAATTTCGTCTACCATGTGTGCGCTTTCCTGCCGGCGATCGGGCTGCTGGCAGCATTTCTGCCAGAGATGGCAAAGCCGAGAGCCGCGGCAAGACCAAAGCGGTGAGGGCGGAGCGGGGCCCGGCACCATTCGTCAAGATCAGGGCAGCGGCCGGTTGGACTACGTTTTTTTTGTTCAGCCCGAAGCTTGGCCTCGTCTTCACCGATAACCCGGGCAAAGCCGGACCAGGACTTAGAAAATCGCTCATACGCGCCGCCTAAGCTCAGCGTTTCTAAGGGTTTCGGCAAGATCGAGACAGGGGCGATTCCTATGGTTAAGATGCCCCCACTGAGGTGCCCCGGCCGAGGCGTAACCGGGACCTTGGAAGACTTGCCGGGCGCGGCGGCCAGGCAGTGTTCGTATTGGTCTTGCGTGAACCTGCCAGCCCGCTCGGTCGTTGGAGCAAACGCCATGAACGAGGGGATGCAATGCGTGATATTCGCGGGGACCTGCAAGACCGGGCGGCTCTGCTTGAAGAGCAGATCAATGCCCACGAGACTCAATTCGACAAACTGATCGACCAGCTTAAGCGGGAGCACGATACGCGGCTCGAGGATCTCAAGACCGAGCTTGAGGCGGTGAGCCGGCTGATGGAGCTCGAGCTTCGCCGGATTGAAACCGCACCCGCGCCGCAGCGCGTCCAGGGCCGCGAGCAACAGGTGCCCCAGGCCGTGCACCAGACCCAGCAGCATGCGGTGCATCAGCCGCAGCAGCATGCGGTGCATCAGCAGCCGCATCAGTCGCAACCTCAGCAACAGCCGCAAGCCCAGCTTGCCGACTTCCTGGTCCGCAAGCTGAACGAGGTCGGCGCCATGTCGCGGGACGATCTCAGGCGTCTGTCGCTGCAGGAGGGCTACTACGCCGACGCCGACACGGCCGATCGGGGCGTGCACACCACGCTCATCAACATCGTGAAGGCCGGCCTCATTCGGCAGCTGCCGAACGGCAACTTCGCGCCGGCCACGGTGCTCGACACCATCAGGCTTCGCCGGGCGATGTAATCGCCGCAAATTCGCTGGGGCGGTATCGCTGGATATTTCCGGTGCTAGCGCTCCGGCCTTTGCTCGATCACGCTTGGTCGACGGGCAGGCTCGCCACCGCGGGCCGTCCACGCAATAGCTCGACCACATCCTTGCGAACCCGGTCCTCGGCATAGCGCGCGAGCGCCTTGCGGTCGGTAAAATCATCGAGCGGTACCGGCGGCCCGATGCGGATATGCGCGTCGATAGGTCCGCGCCCCAGCAAGCGCCAGGCATGGCTTGCCATGTCCATGTCGCCGTACCAGGCGATCACGTGGCGCCCTTTTCTGCACAGCGGCAGCCCGTAGATCTTGGGATAAGCCAGCGCCAGCGTCTGCGCCGAGACCTTGGCCCCCATGGGGGCTCCCCCGGCAGGCTTGGCGGCCGCGAACAGAGCGGTTTTGAACGGCACCACGCTGTTGCCGTCGCTCGAGGTGCCTTCGGCGAACAGCACCATGTGATCGCCGCTTGCCAGCCGGCTCAGGATCTCGTTGGCCTTGTCGCCGACCTGGTTCCGCTTGGTGCGATCCACGAACACTGAGCGCTGTAGCTTGGCCAGCCAGCTCACGAACGGCCACGAGGCGACCTCCTGTTTGGCCACGAACGACACCGGCGCCACCGCCGAGAGCACGGTGATGTCGAGCCACGAGACATGGTTCGAGATCAGCAGCACGCCCTGCTCCGCCGCGACCGCGCCTTCGACGGTGAGGCGGATGCCGACGATGCGGCACACTTGCCGATGATACCAATGCGGGAAGGTGCGGGCATAGCGCGAGCCCGTCTTGAGCAGCAGGAGCTGGAGCGGCATCAACGGGAAGGTGATGGCGAAGAAGGCGCCGAGCACCAGGAACGCGCGCACGCTCCTCATTGCCGCGTCACGGACATGACATCCGGATTGCCGCTGAACCGGTCACGGTCAATAGCAGGTACGCCGCCCGTAATAGATGGTGCAGATACCGCTCAGGGCCGGGTTCGGTTTCGGTGCGGCTTGCACCTCGACCCGGCAATCGGTGCGGATTTCGTCGTAGCCCCACTCGCCGCTGGTGCAGACTTCGCGGGTCACCGCCGGAACCATCACCCCCTCAGGTGCAACGGCATGCTCGGCCTGCGCCGTGATGGCCACCATCGCGACCAGGGTCGCGAGCACAATACGCTTAACCATCGCCATCCCCCTTATTCTTTGGCTCTCGCAAGCCCCTCAAATTCGCCCGCCGCGCGGCTCAAGTCAAACTGAGGGGGCGGGACTGACTAAAACCGGCCTCTATTTGCCGTTCTTGAGCGGTACCGCGAACAGCTCGAGCCGATGGCCGATCAGCCGGTAGCCGAGCTCCCGCGCCACGGCTTCCTGGAGCTTCTCGATCTCCTCGTTGCTGAACTCGATCACCTCGCCGGTGTCCATGTTGATCAGGTGGTCGTGATGGCCCATTCCGCTCGGCTCGTAACGGGCGCGGCCCTCGCCGAAATCGTGGCGCTCGAGGATGCCGGCGCCCTCGAACAGGCGCACGGTGCGATAGACCGTGGAGAGCGAAATGCGCGGGTCCCGCGCGCTCGCCCGGCGATAGACTTCCTCGACGTCGGGGTGGTCCTCGGCCTCCGACAGCACCTTGGCGATGGTCCGCCGCTGGCCCGTCATGCGCATGCCCCGCTCGGTGCAGAGACGCTCCAGCCTGCTTTCCGCTATGGCCGTTTTGGGCATGGAGATGCCTCGCCGTTAGGGTCTCTTGCTAGGCCGGCGCCATAATCGGCGGGGCTGCCTCAAAGGGCAAGACTGAAGATCACCGCGTCGGTGCCCTGTTCATAGTAGCCCGGTCGCCGGCCCACGGGGACAGCACCGAGCGAGCGATAGAGTTGCAGCGCCGCCTCGTTTCCCGTCTCGACTTCAAGAAAAAGCCGCTCCGCTCCGCTCGATCGCAAGATCTTGCACGCTTCGTTGAGCAGCTCCCGGCCAAGACCGCTGCGCCGGCACGCGGGCGCCACGCCGAAGGTCAGCAGTTCGGCCTCGTCGGCGGCTTGCCGCGCGATCAGGAGCCCGCCCATGATGCCGCCCGAATCGTCGGCGATCGACCCGATCAGACAAAGCACCTCGGGGCTGCCGAGGAACTGCGCCATCGCTGCTTCATCCCAGGCCTTGGCGAAGCAGCTCCTGTGAATGGCCGCCATGGACGAGACGTCGTAAGGTCCCGCGCGCGACACGTGAAGCTCGATCGGCATCAGCGCCTCGCCGTCGCAGCGGCCTGAGGCGTGGCGTCGGGCGGCCGCAAATAGAGCGGCCGCAGCGTGGGCGATGTCTCACCGCTCTCATCAGCGATCCCGGCGAGAGCAGCGGCGCTCGGCTGAAGCTCGGGCAGCTTCGCTTCCACCTCTACGCCACGCCGTGAGGCCGCCTCGGTAAGAAGTGCGCCGCCGCTGCCGACTGTAACGCGAACCGTCGCCGGCAGCAGTTTCGCGGCTTCGTCGGGCGCCAGCAGCAACGGACCATCGAGTTTCCGCGCCGCTCCGTCATAGAGTCCGAAATAGATCATGCCGCGCCTGGCATCGACTGCCACCGCGAACGGCGCGCTGCCCAGATCCTCGGCGGCCGCTTTGGCCATCACCCTCAAACTGTCGGCACCGAACAACTTGGCTCCGCTCACCAGCGCCAACCCGCGCGCCGCGGCAATGGCGATGCGCACCCCGGTGAAGCTGCCCGGCCCCGTCGTTGCTGCGATCAAGTCGATCTCGCCGGCCGCAAGTCCGGCCTCGGCCAGGACTTCGGCCACCATCGGCAGCAGCGCCTCGGCGTGGCCGCGCGCCATCACCTCCTGCCGGGCGAACAGAACCTGCGCCGCGCCGTCGCGCCGCAGCACCGCCGCCGAGCAGGCACCCATGCTGGTGTCGAGCGCGAGGATATGCATCGGCAGGTCTTAGACGATCTTCGCCATCTCGTCGAAGTCGAAGCGCGGCGACCGCGGGAACAACACGCTCGGGTCGCCATGACCGAGACCGCACAGGAAGTTCGACTTCATGTTAGTGCCGGCGAAGAATTCGCGATCGACGCCGGCGTTGTCGAAGCCCGACATCGGCCCGCAATCGAGCCCCAGCGCGCGCGCCGCCATGATCAGATAGGCGCCTTGCAGCGTGCCGTTACGGAACGCGGCCTCCAATATTTTCTCAGGCTTGCCCTCGAACCAGCTCTTGGCATCGGCGTGCGGAAACAGCTTGGGCAGGTGCTGATAGAAATCGAGATCGTAGCCGATGATGGCGCAGACCGGCGCCTTCATGGTCTTGTCGCGATTGCCTTCCGACAGCAGCGGCTTGAGCCGCTCCTTGGCCTCGCGCGACTTGACGAACAGAAAGCGCGCCGGACTGCAATTGGCGCTGGTCGGGCCCATCCTCGCCAGATCGACGATCTGGTGCAGCAGCGCGTCGCTCACCGCCTCATCGCGCCAAGCATTATGCGTGCGCGCCTCGAGGAACAGCTGGTCGAGAGCGGATTTAGGCAGCTGGTCCGTCAAACCGGGCGGACCTCCTGCACTTCGGGGATGAAGTGCCGGAGTAGATTCTCGATGCCGTGCCGCAGCGTTGCCGTCGAGCTTGGGCAGCCCGAGCAAGCGCCGCGCATGTGCAGGAACACCACGCCGTCGCGATAGCCTTGGAAGGTGATGTCGCCGCCGTCCTGGGCCACCGCCGGGCGCACCCGGGTCTCGAGCAGCTCCTTGATGGTCTTGACGGTCTCCTCGTCCTCAGGCGCGAAGAACTCGCTCTCGGGCGCGCTCTCCGAGCCCGATTTCTCGCCCTCGGTGACCGCCTCGCCGGAGAGGTAATGCTCCATGATGGCGCCAAGAATGGCCGGCTTGAGATGCTGCCACTCGCCCTCGCCCTTGGTCACGCTGATGAAGTCGGTGCCGAAGAACACGCCCTTGACGCCGTCGATCTCGAACAGCCGCGCCGCCAGCGGCGACGCTTTGCTGGTCTCCGGATCGAGATATTCCAGCGTGCCGCGGTCGAGCACCGGCCGGCCCGGAATGAATTTCAGGGTAGCCGGATTCGGTGTGGCTTCGGTCTGAATGAACATGACGCCTCTTGGCTTTCTCAACGCGCGACCCGGATGATTGGTCGCCGCTTAGCTTAGAATTATTCTAGTCCATACTTGGCCCCGGCCACCCCAAAGTCAAGGCGTGCGGGCTCCTCGCCGCGGCGCGTTTGCGCCCGGTTTATGGCGGTTTCCCTCCTTAGAGGGGGTGGCGCGCCGAAAGACGCAAACCTATGGTGTCGCACTCTTGCGGAGTGCGCGGGCGCCTCGCGGCGCGCCATTACGGTGACTTGCGGTGGCCGGCCCCGCTTTCGCTGCACCTGACCCCGCTGCCCGGCCT
>JBBQXL010000080.1:0-8751 GCA_038209695.1 Hyphomicrobiales bacterium | reverse complement strand
CTCATCTTCTAATCTCGGCGGGGGCTGTGCCCCCGCACGTAGCCTCGTTTTGCAGCCAACGCGCGGCTAATCCCCGCCCTCCAAATCTCGCTTACACTGCATCCATCCCTCGTCCATGAGGACGCGAGCTGCAGACCGTCTGTCGTTCGGGACTTGGGATGCGGCGCCTGAGGTGCCGGCGGACGGAAGGCCGGCGATGGAATCGGCCGGACCCGCCGGCAGGCCAACGGACCAGCCTCAGGGGTCCTAACTCGCGGCCGCCTGGGATGCGATGCCCAGGTCAACTCCGACGACGTCGCGCCGGAGCGGAAACAGAGGTAAGGCGTCGCGGCATGGGCATTCAAATATCGCCGCAGCGGGGCGCCGAGAGGCTGCCCACAAAAAATGGACGCAGGCTCTCGGTGCCCCGCAGTCCTAATTATTGTTGCGCTACGCTTCGCGCTACTCGAGCGCGTTGACATGACCTTGCGCGTTGCGCGGCGAGGCGGTGAGGCGTGCGCTATTTCGCCGTCATGTTCTTGATCAGGCCGACGATCAGCGTGAGCACGATGCCGCCGACCGCGCCGCCGGCGATGTCGCCGACCCAGCCTTCGATCATCTGCCCGGCGAAGGTGCCGATCAGCTGGCCGACCACGCCGCCGCCGATCGCGCCGGCAATGGCGTTGCCGACGGCCCCGAGCGAATAGTTCTTGGCCGCGGCGCCGGCCGCGCTGCCGCCGACCGCGCCCGATACGATCTGCACGAGAAGACCTGCGATATCCATGATTGTTCCCCCCAAATTTGGCGTTATGCCGCCATTCTAGGCGGGAAGCGGCCCGGGCGCCACGGCTTCGCCGGGGCCAAAACACCTTAAAACCACGGGGATTCACAGGATTCGTTAGGGTTTTAGCGGACAATTGCCCCCGAATCGGCCAAGCGTCAGGGGAGTCGGGGGCAAAACAGGCCTACAAAGGGCGTAGGCATTTTTTTAGGAGGACAAAATCACATGATGTCGAAATCCGAACTGATCCAGAAAATCGCCGACGAGTGCTCGGTGGCCAAGAAGGACGTGAAGGCGGTCATGGAGTCGATGGCCTCGGTTGGCCACAAAGAACTGAAGAAGGTCGGCGTGTTCGTGCTGCCGGGCTTCGCCAAGTTCCTGGTGGTCAAGAAGCCGGCCACGCCCGAGCGCCAAGGCATCAACCCATTCACCAAAGAGCCGACCGTGTTCAAGGCCAAGCCGGCGCGCAAGACGCTGAAGGTCCGTCCGGTCAAGGCCGCCAAAGACGCGGTGTGACAACCGGCGCGGCAGGGTTCAGCGGGTGAGGCTGCGGATTTCGCTGGTCACAGCCGCGGCGTAGCGAGCGAAGCTGAACCGGGCGACGTGCTCGCCGGCCAGGGCGTCGAATTGGGCGATGCTGGTCGGGCCGCGGTCGAGCGGGAGATGGAAGGTGGGGGTGCCGTGCGCCGCCGCCACGCTTTCGATCATGGCGGTGAGCGCAGCGGCGAGCGCGGTGACGTCGCCGGGGGCCACCAGGCTGCCGAGGCCGTTGGCGACGATCGGCAGATGATAGCTGGCATAGCCGACCGGCACGCAGCCGGCGCGCAAGCCTTCCACCACGGGGCGGCAAAACCCTTCGTGGTAGGACGGTTTCGTGGTAGGACGGTATCGCCAGGATATGGGCGGCGTGATAGCGGCGCTGCAATTCGTCGCTGTCGCATCTTCCGGCGAGGGTGACGAGTGGGGCCAGCGCGGCGCAGCGCTTTTGGACGGTGTCGAAATAGTCGGGCCGACCAGGCTCAGCCGGAACGGAACCGGGCAGCTCGCGCGAACCCGTTCGACCGCATCCAGCAGATCGAGCACGCCTTTGGACTTGGTGATCCGTCCAACGAACAGGATGTCGACCGGCAGGCCTTCCTTCTCACTATGCAGCCGGCGGCGCGGCCACGGCACCGCCGGATCGACGATCCGGATGCGCGACGCGTCCAGTCCAGCGTCGATCAGGACCTTGGCGTTGGTCTCGTGAACGGCCAGAGCCGGTCTGCTCGATGGAAGTGTTGGATTTGCGCGAAGGACGCTGGGACCAGAGGCTTCAGCTCATCGCCGATGAAGTGTTCCGGCGTGACGTTGTGGAACAGGACGATCTGCACGGCCTTGCCGTTGCCGGTGCGGATGGCCTCGAACAGACCGTGATAGAAGGCGAAGTGATAGAGAAGAATGTCGGCCGACTGAAACGCCCTGCTCTGCGACAGCTCCTCGGCGCTGTTCACGATCTCCGCCGGGTAACTGCCGAACTGGTTGTTGGCGGTGAACACCGAGACCGGCCAACCCGCACCGGTGACGGCGCGGGGTGTCGCGGACCGCGTTTGAAAACCCGTCGAAGGGAACGATCTGCGACGCGACAACCCCGACCCGGGGGCTGCGTCCGACAATCCGCGACAAAAGGCGCCCCAGCTTGGCAGATAGGCTCATGGACGATCGGTCTGGCTATGGTTCCGGGAGCCAGTCTGCCACCGTGCCTGGTGATCGGTCGGAACTATATCGTCGCGGCCGAAATCCCGGGAGGGAATCGCCGCCAACCGTGCGCGGTTTGGACTATTTCGTGTCTTGAGGGATAGAGATCGCGCCTGGGGCTTTGCAGCCATAGGCGGGGGTGTCGCCATAGGTCAGGCAATCTGCCTGGGCGGTGTCGCTCGGGCCAAGCGTCATGGGCAGCATGGAGCCCTGTTCGGTCACGCAACCAGCGAGGCCGAGAGGCAGGACCATAATGAGCAGCCATTTCACCATAATTTCCCTCAGGGGCCGGGTTCGGGGACCGACCCCTTAAAGATATGGCCGGACGGCCCAATTGCAAGGGGCCATGGCGGCGCTTTGCGGTTTGTAGCCGCGGCAGGATATAGTGGCCGCCCTGCCCGCTTACCCCCAACCACTTTGAGGTGCTCATGGCCGACCAAGCAACGCTTGCCGAAATCGAGAGGCGCATCCAGATCGTCGAGGACAATCTCCGCGAGCTGGTGGAGCAGGCTGCGGCCTATTCCGGCGCGGCGGACGAGGAGCGCAATGCCGATCGCATCGCCGACCAGCAGGCGAAGCTCGACGCGCTGCTGAAGGAGCGCGAGGCGCTGCTGGCCAAAGCCTAAGACCAGAACAGCTTCCGAGTTGGGCGCGGTCACTTCCTCGGAGCGTAGAACACGCTGTCGATCTCGGCGATGTCGTCGTCGAACAGGCGCTTGACCTCGATCATGGTGCGCGGCGGATAAGGCGGGGCGCCCCACAGCTCCGCTTGTGCCTTCTCCACCATCGGCGCGTAACGCGTTAGATCGCTCAGATAGACCGTGAGCCGCACGCAATCCTGCAAGCTGGCGCCCTCCGATGCGGCGATCAGCTTGATATTGAGGAAGGCGCGCCGGATTCTGGCTTGCGGGTCCTTGACCAAAGTGTTGGTCGCCGGGTCGATGCCCTGCATGCCGGCGACAAACACGAAATCCCCTGCCCTGGCGCCGAGGCTCCAGGTCCCTTGCGCCTTGATGGCGCCGGGTGGATCGAGGGTTTTGACCCCGTTCGGCGATTGCGCCCAGCCGACACTTGCCGCCAGAGCGACTGCCGCCACGGAAAGAGCGAGGCGCCGCACCCGAGCGCAGAGCGGCTAGGCGGTGATCTGCTTGATCAGCCGCACGATCACCAGCAGAATCACGGCGCCCAGGAACGCGAGAAGAATTGCGCCGATCAGGCCGCCGCCAAGCGCCAAAGCGATGCCGAGGGCCGGAAACAGAAAGGCGGCGATCAGCGCCCCCAGAATGCCGACGACAATATCCCCGACCAGGCCGAAGCCCGTGCCTTGCACCAGCAGGCCGGCTAGCCAGCCAGCGATGCCTCCGACCACACAGGCGATGATGAGCCCCGTCAGCATTGTTTTTCCCCCCAGTTTGGCTTGTCGATCAGCCAGGTTAACACGAGTCGCTGGGGCACCAATTGCAGTTCAAGAGCGCCGAGGCTGGGCGGCTTAGGCGTAGCCGGGCTTGCGGATGGCCTGGCGGCGTTGCTGAACCTGGCGGGTGACCTCGGCGTTGGGGATGGCGCGACCGAACAGATAGCCCTGGCACTGGGTGCAGCCGGCCTCCCGGACCTGCTCGAACTGCTCCCTGGTCTCGACGCCCTCAGCGGTGGTGGGCACGCCGAAGCTCAAGCCGAGTCCCGCGACCGCCCGCACGATCACCAGGCTCTCGGGATGAACCAGGAGATCCTTCACGAAGCTCTGGTCGATCTTGATCTTGTCGAACGGGAAACTGCGCAGATAGCTGAGCGAGGAATAGCCGGTGCCGAAATCGTCCATGGCGATCTTGACGCCGAGCGCGCGGAGTTGATGCAGCGTGGACAGGGTGGTGGTGTTGTCGTGTAGTAGGGCCGACTCGGTGATCTCGAGCTCGAGCCGATCAGGCGGCAGCCGCGATGACGCCAATGCGTTCATCACGGTCTGGGTGAGCGCGGCGGTGCATTGCGCCGGCGAAACATTCACAGCCAGCCGAAGATAGGGAGGCCAGCTGGCGGCGTCGTCACAAGCCTTGCGCAGCACCCATTCGCCGAGCGGAACGATGAAGCCAACCTCCTCGGCGATGCCGATGAACTCGGAGGGCGGCAGCAGCCCCTTCTCGCGGTGGCGCCAGCGCAGCAGCGCCTCATAGCCGCAGGTGCGCTCCGACCTGACATCCACGATCGGCTGGTAATGGACCTCGAATTCTCCGCGCGCCAGCGCGTTGCGCACCGCGCGCTCGAGATCCCGCTTGGCCTCAAGGTAATTGTCCATGCTCGGATCGTAGAAGCGGAAGCCGTTGCATCCGTCGGTCTTGGCGCGATAGAGCGCAACATCCGCGTTCTTGAGCATGCGGTCAGGCTCATGGCAGCCGTCGCCGGCGACGCTGACGCCTACGCTGGCGGTCAGGGTCAACTGGCTGCCGCCGACGTCATAGGGCCGCGCGATCGACCGCACCAGCTCGGTGGCGATGGCGGTCGGGCTCTTGCTGGAGGGAGACACCGGATGAACGATTGCGAACTCATCGCCGCCGAGCCGTGCCACGGTGTCCCCGTCATCGGCGCAGCGGCGCAGGCGCTCGGCCAGCAGCCGCAGCACGGCGTCGCCGGTCGGATGGCCGAGCGTGTCGTTGAGCCGCTTGAACCCGTCGAGATCGATAAAAAACAACACCACGCCGCGCCTTGTGCTGCGGTGTTCGACCATCGCCGCGTCGAGACGCTGGCGAAACAGCGCGCGGTTGGCGAGATCGGTCAGCCCGTCATGATGGGCCATGTGGCGGATGCGCTCGGATTTGAGCTTCTGGTCGGTCACGTCCTCGGAGATACCGAGCAGATATTGCGGCTGTTCCTTGTCGTCGCAGACGACAATCATCCGGGTGCGCAGAAAGCGCAGGCCGTTATGGGGAGTGTGAACCGGCTCTTCCTCGATGATCTC
This sequence comes from Hyphomicrobiales bacterium, assembly GCA_038209695.1. Taxonomy (GTDB): domain Bacteria; phylum Pseudomonadota; class Alphaproteobacteria; order Rhizobiales; family Methyloligellaceae; genus Methyloceanibacter. The sequence continues at coordinate 3,307 of JBBQXL010000080.1, read as the reverse complement.
GACCTGCCGCGATTTCAGCACCTCGCGATCGCGCGCCACGAACCGGTCGGCCTCATCCTTGGGAAACACATCGTGGTCGGTACGGCCGATAATGGCTTCGCGCTTGACGCCGAGAAATTCCTCGCCGGCCCGGTTCAACAGGATGAAGTGGAAGTCTTGACGAACACCACGGCGGGAATGTGTTCGATGACAGCTTCGAGGAATTGCCCCGCGCCAAGCAGAGAGCTCAGCCCGTCGTCGGCCTCGGTCCGAGCCGTCGCCCTGCCCGGCTGGCTCGCGGTTTGAGCGCTACTGTGCATCCACTTCCCCTTCGTCCTCGGGCCAACATGACCGGACTCAATTGAGGAGCGGTGTAGCGAGACGGTTAATTGCGGGTAAGGAGATGCAACCGTTGGCCTTTTCTGTGATTGCGCGCAACCTCTCGCCAAGCCCGCAAGACGGCACTACGCTTCCTCTGCCGAGTCGGGGGCATGACTTGTCATGGGCGCGAGTTCCCGCACGACCAAGTCGTCGATTGGCAGGAGGGCCGCACCAATGCCATTGCTGAAGCTGTTGATCTTCGGATTCGTTGCGGGCTTTGTCGCCACGCTGGTCTTCCATCAGGGCCTATGGTGGGTCTTCAACCAGATCGGCGTCATCGCGCCCGACCGGCCGGCCTGGCCACTCGATCCGATTCCGCCATACGGAGTGCCGTCGGTGGTCTCCAAGGCGTTCTGGGGCGGACTATGGGGCGCGGGCTTGGCTTTGCTGCTCGGACATTTGAGCGGGGCGGGTTATTGGACGAGCTGGACCCTGGTCGGCGCCATAGCGCTCACCAGTGTCGCCTTCTTCGTGGTGCTGCCGCTCAAGGGCGAGCCGATACCGGCGCTGTGGCCGCGTTTCGCTTCGGGGCTCCTGCTCAACGGCGCCTGGGGCTTTGGCACGGCGCTGCTGTTGCGGCTGATGGCGCGCTTATAGCGCGCCCAGAGCCTGCCCTACTGTCGCGAGAAGATCGGCAATGCTCCCGGGCCCCGCTAGGTCGCGGCCAGCTTCTGATCGGCGGCGACCGCGCGCTGCAAGGCCGGTCGCTGCTCGAGCCGCCCGACATAGGCGATGAATTCCGGCCGCGTCGGCAGCAGGCTGAACATCAGACCCCAGCGCAGCGTCGAGCCGACGATCACATCGGCAGCGGTGAATTGCTCGCCCATGAGATAGGGTCCGGGGTCCACCGCCTTGGCCACGACCTCCATGACCGTATCGAAATCGCCATAGCCCAGCATGCCGCGCCGCGGCTGCTCCTGGCGCGGGAAGGCGCGGTCGGTCATGGCGGGCTCGATGCAGCTCGGGCCGAAGAACAGCCATTTGAGATAGGGTCCGCGGCGCGGATCGCCGGCCGGGACGTTCAGCCGCGCGTGCGGGAACTCGTCGGCGAGATAGGTGCAGATGGCCGCCGCCTCGGTAATGACGGCGTCGCCATGGCGAAGGGCGGGCACCTTGCCCATCGGATTGACGGCGAGATGCTCAGGCTGAAGCTGGTCGCCCTTGGCCAAGTTCACGACGTGGAGATCGTAAGGCTGGCCCAGCTCCTCCAGCATCCAGCGGACGATCGACGAGCGCGACGGCGCGGCGTGGTACAGCGTGAGCTTCGCCATGTGGTTCTCCTGTTACGAGCCGGCCCTCACCTAATGACCGGTTGTGGCATTAAAATGATGCCGGTAGTGAAGGGATGACCGCCATGGCCCGCAAAAAGACCGCTCCAACAAAGGCTCCCGCCAGAAGCTGGTCACACGAGGTGACCAAGCATTCGCACGCGCTCCGTCTCGACAAAGGCGTGTTCACGCTCAAGGACCCATACAACGTTGATGACGTCGCGCTGGCGTGGGGCAAGAAGGTGACCCCCGCCTTCAAGCACAAAGTGATCGAGATCTCAGCTGAGATCGGGATGGACCCCAATTTCCTGATGGCGGCCATGGCCTACGAGAGCGCTCGAACCTTCAGCGCCAGCATCCAAAATCCACCGAGCAAAGCCGTGGGGCTCATTCAGTTCATGCCCAACACGGCAAGAGCATTAGGGACCAGCACCGAAGCCTTGAAGCGAATGACGCCGTTGGCCCAGCTCGACTATGTCAGACGCTATTTCCTGCCCAATAAAGGCAGGCTTAGAGACCTAAGCGACGTGTACATGGCGATCCTCTGGCCTCGCGCCATCGGCCGGCCGTCGTCGTACATTTTGTTTGCCTACGGCTCGAACCAATACAAGCAGAACAGGGGCTTGGATGCCGACAACGATGGCGTGGTCACCAAGGCCGAGGCAGCTAATCGCGTGCAATAACACCTGGGTGGAAGGCATGCGGGAGGAATTGCGCGGCTAGCCCTGTTCGGCCTTAGCCCAGCCCTTGACCTCGCCGATCCAATGTTCGGCGTGCTGGGCGAAGGTGCCGAGCACGGCGTCGAAGGTGGCTTCCTCGGCCGCCTCGGCGCCGCGGTCGGCCCGCAGATCCTCGAACACCTGCCGGTAGTCGGCATAGCCTTCCAGCTCTTCCCAGCGGTGCCACCAGAACTCGTCGATGAAGAAGAATTTGATCCAGGAGAACAGGCAGTCGGTCCAATCCTCCAGATAATAACGGAGGTGGACGCTGGGCGCGCATAGATAGAAGTCGACGCCGCTGAGCGACTTCGCTCCGCTGGCCGCGCAATCCTCGCTGGTGGCGACTTCCACCAGCCGGCCGTCGAGCAAGGGCTGATCGGGGCATTCGAGGAAGACGAAGCTCATGCGATCGGCGCCGGGATAGAGGCCGCGCGGATCGAACAGTTTGAAGTCTAGGCCGCGCAGCCGTGCGCCGCCGATCGCGATCAACGGAGGCGCCTTGCCCTCGGGATCATCGACCAGAGTGAGGCCCGCCTGGCGCGCATCGGCGAGGAGCGCCTCAGGGTCGTGGCCGACAAAGCTCGAGATCAGGATCGTGCCGGCAATATCTTGATCGATGGTCTCGATATTGGCCCGGGACCGCACCGGCCCGCCGCGTTGCTGGTTCATCACGTCCAGCACGCGTGGCCGCTCCGGCTGCCGCAGACGAAGATATTCGTCGCTGCGAGCGGCCAGGCTGTGCAGATGGCCGAGCAGCCGTTGCCGGATGCGCGGATCGTGGCAGTTGCCTTTCCAGACAACGGCGACGGAGGCCATGGGCTTGAGTCCCCCGAAAAAGACGATGGAGCCGAGAAGAGGGGGAGATTGCCCGTGCTGAGGGAGAGGCGCAAGTCATGTCGCCAAAAAGGGTTGCCTCGAAATTCACTCATGCGCCTTTCTGGCTCGTCTTTGTTTACTCTT